>JBDSTA010000192.1:0-11519 GCA_039928475.1 Gemmatimonadaceae bacterium
AAAAAGCAGACGCAGCGTGCCTACTTCAAGCTGCCATCGGCGCAGGCGGCCGAGGAGAACTGCGTGTCGCACAACGGCGGGATCATCCCGGTTCCGGGTCGCGACCTGTACGTGCAGGGGTGGTATCAGGGCGGCGTGAACATCATGGACTTCACCAACCCTGACAGCACCATCGAGATCGGGTACTTCGATCGCGGCTCCATCAATCCGCCGAAGCTGATCGACGGGCCGCAGCCGCCCCCGGGTACACCCGAGGTCCGCGGCGGAGGCAACACCATCGGCGGTTCGTGGGGGGCGTACTACTGGAACGGGTTCATCTTCTCGTCAGAGCTCGATCGCGGCATGGACATCCTGGAGTTGACGCCGAGCGCACAGCTGTCGGCCAATGAGATTGCCGCGGCGAAGCTGGTGCGGTTCACCGATTACAACCCGCAGAGCCAGCCGAAGATGACGTGGCCGCCGGCATTCGTCGTCGTGCGGTCGTATCTCGACCAGCTGGTGCGGAACAGCGGGCTCGCGTCGGAGCGGACGTCGGCGATCTCCTCTGCGCTCGACATGGCGGAAAAGAAGACCGGCGGTGCTCGTGCATCGGCGCTGAACGCGCTCGCGCAGCAGGTGGACAAGGATGTCGCCGGTGCGAGGGACGGTGCTCGCGTGCATACGATGGCCGGCGAGATCCGGCGTCTCGCAGCGGCATCGCGGTAGTTCGGCGACGGACGCGTGAACGACAAGGGGCGCCCCGCATCGGGGCGCCCCTTGTCAGTTCCGGCCTCTTCCCGGCCTGGTACCGCTGTCGCCCGCCTAAGGCTGCGAGCGCGGCGGGTCGAGTGGGAAGAATCGCCCTGCGTCGATCGTCCCGTTGCGCACCGTGTAAAGCGAAAAGCCCGACGGAAACACCGTCGCGGCGAACTCGTTCCCGCCGACGATCGCCGCGCTCACGTCTGACCGGATTGGCGTCCCGGCCGTGATGAAGGTCACGTGCTCTGGCGCATGCATGTGCGAGTTCAGCGAGAGCACGTAGCGGTGTCCGTGCATGGCCTCGATCAGCTCGAGCACGTTGCCCACCGTGTGACGGTATTGCTTCTTGCCGTTGACCTTCGCGAGGGTGGCGACGATCGGATCCTCATTGTATCCGGTCAGCGCCTCCCAGCTCGAGATCAACGGGATGTGGTTGAACGTGACGATGGGCATTGCCGCGGGCACGTGCGCAATGTCGCGCTTGAGCCACGCCATCTGCACGCTGTCGACGTCGCCATAGTATGCCGAGTCGTCGGGAGAGATGGTGTTGAGGCCGATGAAGTGAATGCCGCCGTAGGTGAACGAGTAGTAGTCGGGGCCGAGGTACTCGCGATACATGCCGCGGTTGTACGCCGGGTTGGCGGGGTCCGCGTGCGAGCGCGTGGGGATGATCCCGTAGTGATCGTGATTGCCCGGCACGTTGAAGATTGGCGTGCGGAACAGCCTGGACTCTGTCGCATACAGGTCGAAGTACGACCGCGACTTCGCTTCGGTCTGGCTCATGGCATCGCGAATCAGGTCGCCGCCCATGAGGGCGAACGACGGCGCGAGGGAATCCGTCATCTGCCGGAAGTGACGAAAGCGCTCGACGTTCTCCGGCGCGATGTGCGGGTCGGACGCGTGCACGAAGGTGAACGTCCTCGGCTGCGCCCGGCGCACCAGGCCGAAGTCAACGGAGGCGGGCGCTGTCGCGGTCCTTCGCCAGAACGCGCCGCTGGAGCGAGAGCCGTCGGGCACCGAGACGAACACGATGCCGGATGTGCCACTCGGGATGGCGAATCGCCCGAGCGAGTCGCTGAGGACGACGTCGCGCTGGTTGGAGATCATCACTCCGGAAATGCCTCGCTCGGAAGCGTCGCGGCTGCCATTCGCGTTCACATCGGCGTAGACGATGCCATGAACGTCCGCGCCTTGCGCTGCGGCACGAGACGGGACGAGCGCACTCGCCGCGATGGGCAGCGCAAATGCCATGAGCGCGACACAGGCGATTCCTTGCAACGCATCTCCTTGTTCGAGGCGGAGGCGCGGCCGGTCTCACAGCCGGGTGCGCGCGCGACATCAAGTATCCGGGCTCCTCTCACGCAGGCTAGCACGTTCTTGCTGCTGGCGCGACGATACCCGTGCGCGCCGATGCGGGCTACGGACCTCGAACCCCGCGTCGGCAGGGGAAATCGTCATGCTCAGTTCGCGAACGACATCCGGGGCGTCGCAACGAATCGGAAAACGAGAGCGGGCGGCCCGTGCTGCGCACTCGCGCGTAGACGTCGGCGTAGAGCTGCGCCGTGGTGTCGTCAGCGATGAAGCTGTCCATCCGGCGGCCCAGCGGTCCCGGGGCAGCCCTCAGTCTCACCCCACGGATGCGAGCCGGGTGTCACCGTCCAGCACGTAGCTGATATCCCGTGCTGGGCCGGTTTCAGTCTGCATCGAGCGTACGGCGAAGGGTTTCGAGCAGTGCGTCCGGCATGAACGGCTTCTGGAGAAACCCCACACCACCGTGCGCGCGCTGTTGCTCGACGAGCTGCCGGTCCGTGTAGCCCGACATGAATAGCACCTTCAAGCGTGGCCTGCGATCGCGCAGGACCGCAATGGTAGCCGGGCCGGACATGCCCGGCATCACGACATCGGAGAGCACCGCATGGATGTCGCCCTCGTAGCCGTGGCAGACGGCCAGCGCATCGGCCCCACTACGCGCCGGGAGCACGGTGTACCCATGACGCGACAACACACGAGAGATGATCGTGCGAACCCCTTCCTCGTCCTCGACGACCAGAATGGTCTCGGTTCCTGCCGCGCTCCGCGTGCCTGGCGCGATCTCGGCTGGTGCGTCCACGTCGGCAGTGACGCGTGGGAAGCATACGGTGAAGGTGGTGCCGGCTCCCGGCCGTGAGTCCACGATGATGTAACCATTGCTCTGCTTGACGATGCCATATACCGTGGCCAGGCCAAGTCCCGTCCCCTGACCTCGTTCCTTGGTCGTGTAGAACGGCTCGAAGATCCGCGACTTTACGTCGTCGCTCATGCCGATGCCCACGTCGCGCACCGAAAGCGTCGTGTAGCTGCCCGGCCGGAGGCCGGCATGTCGTGCAGCGAACTCGTCGTCCACCTCGAGGGAGTTCGTCTCGATCGTGAGCGTGCCGCCGTCGGGCATCGCATCCCTGGCATTCACCGTCAGGTTGACGATGATCTGCTGGACCTGGCTCGCATCGGCGAGGATGGGTCCGGTGAAGGGCTCGGCGAGAATCCTGAGATCGACGTCTTCGCCAATGAGCCGTCGCAGCATCTTCTCCAGGCCACCCGCGAGCGTCTCGAGGTCGAGGACCTGCAATTCGAACATCTGCTGCCTGCCGAAGGCAAGGAGCTGCCGCGTGAGATCGGCAGCGCGCAGTGCGGCCGAGCGAATTTCGTCCACCCCCTGCACGCGCTCGTCGCAGGATCCCAGCTCCTCCTTCAACAGGTCCGCCTCGCCGAGAATCGCCGTGAGCATGTTGTTGAAGTCATGAGCCACGCCGCCGGCGAGACGGCCGATCGCTTCCATCTTGCTCGTCGCTTCCGCCTGCTGCTGCGCACGCCGCAGGTCGGTGATGTCCTCCGCCGTTCCCACGATGCGCCGAAGGCGACCGTCGGCGCCGTGAAGCCCCTCGGCCCGGCGGCGAATCCACCGCGTGGAGCCGTCCTGGCGGATCACCCGGAACTCTGCCTCTGGCGTGACGGTCGTCCGGCCGCCGACGAGCGTGCGGTGACGGTCGTCAGGGTGCACGCGTTCGAGCCAGGCGTGTGGCCGACTGAGCGCCTCGGCGACAGGCTGGTCGAACACGCGCTCGTAGGCGGGACTCAGGTAGATCGGACGGTTGCCTTCCGGATCGTAGACGAAAAAGGCAACGGCGACGTGCGCAGCGAGCTCCCTGAAGCGCTCCTCGCTCTCGCGAAGCGCGATGTGCGCGCGCACGCTTTCCGTGATGTCTCGCGCGAGGGTGATCATGGCGCGACGCCCCTCGAACCTCACGCTCTCGAGCAGGATATCGACGTTGATGAGCGAGTCATCCTTTCGCCGGTGCAGCACCGGCACGGCCTCCGGGTAATCCACGACACGCGCCGTTGTCGCAAGATGGCGTGGTGCCTCCAGTGCCTCACCGCGCAGGGCGAGGAATTCCTCACGCGTGTAACCATACTGCTCGACCGCAGCATCGTTGACGGCGAGGATCTGCCCATCATCCACCGCCGTCACCCACGTGGGGACGGGATTCGCCTTGAACAGCGCGCGGTACTTCGTCTCGGACTCACGCAGGTCTTCGTGTGCGCGGCGACGCTCGATGGCGTACCGCATCGTGCGCTCGAGCAGTTCCGCCGTCAGCGACGACTTCGAGATGAAGTCATCGAAGCCGGCGGACTGCGCCTCGTCCGCCACGTGGAGGCTGGAGTGGCCGGTGAGCAGGATCATCGCCGCCTGTGAGCCGCCATGCAGGGCAGCACGAACGAGGTCCACGCCTGACGCGCCGCGCAGGTCATAGTCGACCAGGACAACATCGTGGCTCCCCGAGATGGCGGCAGCAAGTCCTTCGTCGTACCGGCGCGCCCAGTCGACGTTGTAGCGAGTCGATGACGCGCTGGAGAGCAGGTCACGTGCGATCTCGTAATCCTCGACGTCATCCTCGACGATCAGGACATCCAGGCTCGCCATCATGCGTCCTCCGCGACGACAGGGGGAAGCTCGACGAGCTCGAACCAGTAGCGGCCAACGGACTTCATCGCCTGGACGAGTCCCTCGAAGCTCACCGGCTTCGAGATGTAGGAATTCACGCCCAGGTCGTACGTGGAGCAGATGTCCTCATCCGCGCGCGACGTGGTGAGGATGACGATCGGGATCCGCTTCAGGGTGGGGTCCTTCTTGATCACCGCCAGCGCTTCCCGGCCATCCATGCGCGGCATGTTCAGGTCGAGCAGGATGAGCGATGGGCGCGGCGACGACGCCGGATCGGCATGAGCACCCTC
Organism: Gemmatimonadaceae bacterium; assembly: GCA_039928475.1. GTDB lineage: Bacteria > Gemmatimonadota > Gemmatimonadetes > Gemmatimonadales > Gemmatimonadaceae > AG11. The sequence goes on from JBDSTA010000192.1 coordinate 5,008, forward strand.
TCGGCGAAGGTAGTCGAGCAGCTCCTGTCCGTCGTTCACGAAATGGAGGTCATTGGCCAGCCGGCTCTCCCGAAGCGCATCAGCCGTCATTTCGCGGTCGTCGGCATCGTCATCAACCAGCAGGAGCGTGATGGGAACTGATGTCATGATGCATGTCCTGCAACCGATGGCTGCGTGCGAGGTAGTGTCACCGTGAAGGTCGATCCCAGGCCGGCCTGGCTCGCGGCGTCGATGGAGCCGCGGTGGCGCGCGGCGATGGTGCGGCACAACGACAGGCCAAGGCCGCTGCCGTCGTATTCGGAGCGCGAGTGCAGGCGCATGAACATCCCGAAGATCCGTTCGCGATACTGCTCCTCGAACCCGATGCCGTTGTCGCGAACGCTGAGGCGGATGGCGCTGCCGATGGGTTCCGCGGTGATGGACACTTCCGTGGGGACGTCGGTGCGATGGAACTTCAGCGCGTTGGCAAGGAGGTTCTGGATCAGCTGGCGCATCTGGAACGCGTCCGCCTCGATGCTCGGGAGGTCGCCAACGATGACGCGAGCGTCGAGTTCCGCGATACGCGTATCGAGATCCTGCAGCACCTCGGAGGTGACGACCGCCAGGTCCACCGATGCAAAGGTCGTCGGCGCAGTGGCGGCCCGTGCCGCTGCCAGCAGGCCGTCGGTGAGTGTCCGCATGCGGAGTGCGGCAGCACCGATGCGGGCGAGATCGTCGCGTCCACCGGGGGGAAGCAGGTCGCCGTGGTTCCTGATGACGCGATCGGAAAACGCCATGATCTTGCGCAGCGGCTCCTGCAGGTCGTGCGACGCCGCGTGCGCAAACTCGGCCAGTGCCGCATTCGAGCGCTCGAGCTCACGACGCTCGGAGGCCAGCGCGGCTTCCGCTACCCGCGCCGCCGTGACATCGATGAGGGAGAGCAGCATCAGCGAGTGCGTGTCGTCGCTGCGAAGCCATCGCGCATCGATGCGCATGGTCAACGGACCCATCGCCCCGTCGTCGGAGATCACGCCGTCGGTCTCGAGTGCAGCGTCGCCCCCATCGAGGGTCGCGCGAACGGCAAGCAGCAGTGCCTCGCTCCACTGGCCGTCGCGCAGCTCTGCCAGGCGCCTGCCGATGAGGGGCGCCCGCGACCGGTTGAACAGCGCTTCGAAGGCATCGTTCGCAGACTGGACGCGCATGCCGGCATCCAGCACGACCAGCGGCGTAGGCACCGTCTGGATGACCTGGTCGGCGAGCTCGCCGAGGGCTCCCGGCATCATTGGGGGCGGGCTCCCCGCTCCGCGGCCATCCTCGCAACCGTGGCAAAGATGCACTCGGTCTCCGAGTTCTTGTCGAAGAAGTAGCTCGCACCCTGCGTCAGCGACCTCGCGCGATACTCGCCGGAGGCGGACATCGCAATCACCGGGAATTGCGCGCCGGCGATGCGCAACGCCTCAAGCACTCCGAAGCCATTGATCTGCGGCAGGCGCAGGTCGAGCAGCAGGAGATCGGGCGCGGACTCACCGATCGCCTCGAGGCCGGCGCGACCATCGACCGCGCTCCGCACCAGCGAGACGCCGGCAATGCATGCGAGCTGCATGCTCAGCATCGCACGGACCTGCGAATTGTCTTCGATGACCAGGATATGCATTGCTCGTTGGAAGGGCCGGATATGCCAGCGTCCGGCGATACGAGCAATCTCGGGCCGCGCCTGTAGCAAACCCATCGGCGGCGGTCCCAAATGCCGCTAGGAGTTTGTCCTAGGGCCCCGCCAGACCGTGAGCCTGTGCATAGCGCGCGAGCTCAGCGTTCGTCGTGAGCTTCATCTTTTCGAGGAGATTCGTCCGGTGGGTGCTCACCGTCTTCACGCTGATATGCAGTTGCTCGGAAATGCGTGTGACCGTGTGGCCCAGAGACAGCAGCAGCATGACTTCATACTCGCGGGGGCTCAGCAACTCGTGCGGGGGCCTGCTACCGGTTGCGAGATCCGCAGCGAGATCCTGCGCAAGCTCGGAGCTGATGTAGTGCCCCCCACTGGCGACTACGCGAATGGCCGCAACGAGATCGTTCACGGCGCGTTCCTTGGAGATGTAGCCTGCCGCCCCGCCGCGCAACGCGCGCCGCGCGTAGAGCACCTCGGCGTGACCGCTGATGACCAGCGTGCGCACACTCGGCGAGTGCTGGCGCAGGAGCTCGAGCACGCGCAGGAAGCCCAGCCCGGGCATGTTGACGTCGAGCAACAGCACGTCCGGTTTCTCCGTGTTCACCGCATCGAGCACTGCGTCGCCACTGTCTGCGTCACCCACGACGCTGAGATCAGCGTGCTCCGCAAGCACGTAGCTCAAGCCGCGGCGCACCAGCGGGTGGTCATCGGCGATGAGGACGCGAATCACGCTGCACCCTGCATCCGGCACGCCCCGGGAATGCGGAGCGTGACGCGAGTGCCCGACGGCGCTACCGCCGTTACGGACACATCCCCATTGAAGATCGCTGCGCGCTCGCGCATGCCGAGGAGGCCAAGGGATTCGGAACGTTCCAGCTCCGGCTGCGTGATGCCCCGTCCGTTGTCCGTGACCTCGAGAACGACAGAGTCGGCGTCGCTCCGCAGCACGACGTGAACCTCGGTGGCGCCGGCATGACGGACCACGTTGGTCAGGCCCTCCTGCAGGATCCGGTACGCCGCCGTGGCCACCTGCTTGTCCAGCTCGAGCTCCTCATCCACGTCGAGGTCCATCGTCAGGCCGCTGACCTCCGCCACACGGCGAGCATGAATGGAAATCGCCGCGCCGAGCCCGAGGTCGTCCAGCGCCGAGGGGTGGAGGGCGAGGGCGATGGCCCGGGTCCGCGCCATGGATGCCTCCGTGAGCGCATTCAGCTCGTTCACCAGGGTGGCGGCCGGTGACGAGACGTCCACCAGGCCCGATAGCCGCCGCAACTCGAGCCGGATGGCAAGGAGGGACTGGCCCAGGTCGTCGTGAACGTCGCGGGCAATCGCCGAGCGCTCCGCTTCCTGCGCCGACTCGAGACGACGTGATAGTGCGCGCAGCTGGTGTGCGGTGCGCTCGCGGTCGGTGAGGTCGCGCGCGATGAAGGACGCACCCTCGACCTTCCCGTTCGCAGGGAGGATCGGTGATATCGTCAGGGACACCATCAAGACGGTTCCATCCTTTCGCAGGCGGGTCGTTTCGTATCCGCGAATCGTCGCTCCGGAAGCGATCGTCGCGGTGTTGCGAGTGGCTCCCTGTACCTGATCTGGGGGGATGAACATCCGAAGGGACTTTCCCACGACCTCCGCTTCAGTGTAGCCAAACATTCTCTGCGCGCCGAGGTTCCAGCTCGTGACGGTGCCATCCAGGGATGCGGTGAGAATCGCATCATCCGCGGATTGCACCATCGCCGCCTGCTGCGCACGGAATTGTTCGGCGGCCTTCCGCTCGGTGATATCCAGGTCAGCTCGAATGATCTCGACCGGCTTTCCATCGGCGTCGCGGAATGTGTAGCCATACGCAGCTATCCACCGGATGCCGGCCGGTGTCACGATGCGGTAGTCCACGTGGTGTGCCCTGTCTTCCCGCGCCGCCTCTTCGAGGGTGTCCTGCAGCATGGCCCGGTCATCCGGATGGACGATCTCATAGTATTCCGCAATCGTTCGAGGGCGCAATGCTGCTGGAAATGCGGTGAAGGGACCACCGTCGTGGAGAAATTCAGAGGCACCCGTCCGGAAGTCGGCGCGCCACAGCCCGATGTCGGCGATGCCGAGAGCGAGTCGCATGAGCTCACCCTGCTGTTCGAGCAACTCCTGGGTCTGTACGCGTGCCAAGTCGGCCTCGCGAAGCTCCGTGATGTCCTGCATGGTGCCGACGACTGTCGTGACCTCGCCGTTCCGTTCGAGAAACCGCAGATGATTCAGCACATACTTCACGCGCGTGCCAAGGAGAAGGCGATATTCGATCACATGCGCCACGCCGGTTTCCTGTCGCGCAATGAACTCGGCGACGCGGGCACGATCGTCTGGATGGATGATGCTCAGGAGATATTCGCGCGTCGGCACCACGGACGGGTCGGTCTCACAGATCCGGTATGTTTCCGCCGACCAGATTGGCACGCCGGTCACGACGTCGCGCTCCCAGCTACCGATGCGCGCAATCTCCTGGGCGCGCGCGAGCTGTTGCGCATGCAGCGTGGCGGTAATGGCCTTGTCGCGGGAACGGACCATGAGCACAGCGGCCATCCAGAAGACGCCGGCGCCCATCGCGCGATTGCTCAGCAGGATGGCCGGCGGTATCCCGGAATGGTGTTGCAAGGGAAACGCGCCGAGCATGAGGACGGTCGCCACGGCCGCCATGATGAAGGGCGCGCGGGCGCCCGGCAGCCGGGCGCTGAGCAGCAGCGGCGCCGCGTACAGCAGCCACGTGGCGATGCTGTCAGGAACCGCCAGGGTGAGCGCGAAAATCGCCGCAACGAGCGCGAGGAGTCCGGCGGTGGCACGTGGTGCCGAAAGGCTCGAAGGCATGTTCTCTCCGGAGCGAGGCGGGTGTCCCTGCGCGCTCGTGCACACTGGTGCGACGATGCGCCGCAATTTATCCGGTCCCACGACAGGGCGCACCGGTGAGGTTTGTCGCTCCCATAGCGGGCCATGGCGCTGTAACGCTACTTCGCCTTCGAAGCGGCGCGCAGTTCGTCGAACCAGTTGAAGGCTACGCGCAGCTGTCGTCCCGTGGTCGGATCCGCCTTGATCATGATGAAGCTGCCATCCGGGCTCGGCGACCAGTTGTGGTCCTGGGAAAAATCGTACGCTCCTTCGAACAACAGTTGCGGGGCGCCGAACGCGCCCGAGCCCGCGAGTGGGCGGTGAACAACAGACATGATGCGCGAACCGGAGCGATAGAAGAGCTCCTTGCCGTCGCGAGACCACACGGGCTCCGTGCCGCCACGCGCCGACACCCGCACGCCGGAGCCGGTCTGCGGATACGGAAGGACGTACACCTCGTTCGCCCCCGAGATGTCTGAAGCGTACGCGAGCCACTTTCCGTCCGGCGACAACCTCGCATCCCGGTCTTCAGCCGGTGACGACACGACAGGGTTGACGGTGCTGTCGTCCATCCGGAACTGCACGATGTCCGCACGTGATTGTCCCGGTCGGGCGTTCACGTGGATCGCAAGGAAGCCGGCGGCATCCGTCCAGTCGGTGAGATAGACCTGGCCCACCGGAGCCTTGAATGCGGAGTGCAACGGCGCGCCTGGCTGCGGCGTCATCCAGGCGATCCGATCACCGGGTGAGCGAGTGAACGCTACGCGCGAGCCATCGGGCGACCAGAGCGCGCCAATCGAAGACACCCTGTCGGTCGTGAGCGGGAACGCCTGTCCGGTCGCCGCCTCGACGATCCAGATGGATGACGGACGGGGATCGACCGTGACGATCACCGACTTGCCATTGGGAGAGACGCTGGGGAATCGATAGCCGCGCGGCTCCGCGTTGATCAGCGTCTCCTGACCGTACCGGTTCACGCGCACCAGCGATCGCTGAAATCCGCCGGGCACGTACACCAGCGTCCCGTTGTCCGACACCGTGAAGTACGTGGCGCCCCCTCCCGGACCGCGAAAGGCCTCGAACACGGGGGTCGACGCGCCGTGCACGGCGGCGCGCTGCACGTCGAAGCCGATGACGCGAACGCGTCCTTCGTTGTCGTCGTATAGCAATTGCTCCGTGGGGAGATACCGCGCCTGACGGCCGCGGAGCAGGATGCGCACCTCGCCGGAAGCGAGGTCCATGACACCGATGCCCGAATCGGTGCTGACGAGTGCGCGCGCATTGTCCGGCAGCAGGGCCGGCCACTTGAGCGCTCCCAACGCGTGCCGTCGGGCGACTGACGTCGGCTCGGCCACGATCGCGACTGCGCCAGTGCCGTCGCTGCGGACGCGATGGAGCGCGCTGTCTCCGATCGCATAGAGCAGGTTGCCGTCGGTGTCCCACGTCGCTCCGAATTCCGGAGCGGTCATGTCGAGGACATCGATTGGCGCACCACCACGTCGAGTGACCTTTTTCAGCTTGTCGTCAGCGAAGAACGCAATCCATTCGCCGTCGGGCGAGAAGAATGGCGTGGTGGCGCCGGCGGTTCCCGGAACGGCCTGGGTGATCGTGTCGGCCACCGGCCTGAGAAAGAGCTCTGACTTGCCGCTGTCATCGCCTACGTAGACCAGGTACCGCCCGTCTCGAGAGATGTCGAGCGGATCGTTCTGTCGGTGGATGAAGAGCAGCTGATTCTGAGCGAGTGGGAGCAGCGCACGAGCCGCGGTCGCATTCGTTCCCCGCGCGTCGGTGAAGGTCCGCGCAATCACGGCTCCGGCGCCCGCGGCCGTCGCGACGACGAGCGCACCAGCCGCGAGCAGCCATGCAGTCCGTCGCGGTTCGCGCACGTGTGCTGCCGTGGCAAACGTTCCTTCGCCATCGCGGCGCTGCAGGGCATCGGCGAATTCAGCGGCGGTGCCGAACCGGTCCGCGGCGACCTTCTGTAGCGCGCCATCGATGG
>JBDSTA010000193.1:0-10439 GCA_039928475.1 Gemmatimonadaceae bacterium
GCGCATGAAGGGCTTCGAGACGCTCTGGGTCCCCGGCATGGACCACGCCGGCATCGCCACGCAGAACGTCGTCGAGAAGCAGCTCGCCGCCGAAGGACTCGCCCGCGGGGACCTCGGCCGCGAGAAGTTCGTCGAGCGCACGGCGAAGTTCGTCGAGGAGACCGGCGGCGTCATCCTCCAGCAGCTCAAGTCCATCGGCGCGAGCGCGGACTGGACGCGCACCGCCTACACGTTCAGCCCCGAGCTGTCGCGCGCCGTGCGCGAGGCATTCGTGCGGCTCTTCGATCGTGGGCTCATCTATCGCGGACATCGCGTCATCCACTGGTGCCCGCGCTGCCTCACGTCGCTCTCCGACGAGGAGGCCGAGGGCCAGGACACGACGGGCGCGCTGTACCACATCTCGTATCCGCTGATGGACGACCGGTCGCGCTCGATCACCGTCGCCACCACGCGCCCCGAGACCATGCTCGGCGACGTCGCCGTCGCCGTGAATCCGGAGGACGAGCGCTACAAGGACCTCATCGGCAAGTTCGTCGTCCTGCCGATCCTCGACATGCCCATCCCCGTCATCGCCGACGAGTATGCGGATCCCGCGTTCGGCACGGGCGTGGTGAAGATCACGCCCGCACACGACGCGAACGACTTCGAGGTCGGGCGGCGGCATGACCTGCCCTCCCCCGTCGTGATCGACATGCACGGCGTGATGAACGAGGGCATGGACGCGCTCGGCCGCGTGCCGAACGAGATCGCCGACCTCGATCGCTTCGACGCGCGTGCGCACATCGTGAAGCGTCTCGAGTCGGAAGGACGGCTCGTGAAGAAGGAGGTGCACCAGCACGCGGTGCGTCACTGCTACCGCTGCGACACGGTCGTCGAGCCACGCCTCTCCGATCAGTGGTTCATCCGGATGTCGGAGCTCGCCGGACCCGCACTCGAGGGCGCGCGCAGTGGCCGCGTGCGCATCCTGCCCGAAAAGTGGGTTGGGGTGTACGAGCACTGGATGACGAACATTCGCGACTGGAACATCTCCCGGCAGATCTGGTGGGGACACCGCGTCCCCGTCTGGTATTGCAAGGAGTGCGATCCGCCCAACAACGTGATCGCGAGTCGCGAGGACCTCGTCACGTGCCCGCACTGCAATGCGCCCGTGGTGCAGGACACCGACGTGCTCGACACATGGTTCTCGAGCGGCCTTTGGCCGATGTCCACACTCGGCTGGCCGAACGAGAACGCGACGGACCTGAAGGCGTTCTATCCCACGGACGTGCTGGTCACGGCGCCGGAGATCCTGTTCTTCTGGGTCGCGCGCATGATCATGTTCGGCTACGAGTTCATGGGCGACGCGCCCTTCCACTCGGTGTACCTGCACGGCACCGCGCGCGACACGCAGGGCCGCAAGATGTCGAAGTCGCTCGGCAATGGCATCGACCCGATGGACGTCGTGAAGCTCTACGGCGCCGACGCGCTGCGCTACACGCTCATCGCGGGCATGGGCATGGGCGCCGACGTGTTCCTCGACCCGAACGATCTGGACAAGTCGTTCGCGACGGGACGCAACTTCGCCACGAAGCTCTGGAACATCGGACGCTTCCTGCTCATGAACGTGGGCACGGGCGACGTCCGTGCCTTCGCCGACGTGAAGGCGAGCGAGTTGACGCGCGCCGACCACTGGATCCTCGCGAAGCTCGACGCCGCCGTGCGCGAATGCGACCGCGCGATCGGTCCCGTCAAGCCGCGCGGCACGTGGTCTCCGGAGGAGCTCACCGCGGGCCTGCGCCTGAACGAGTTCGCCGAGACGGCGCGTCGCTTCGTGTGGAACGAGCTGGCCGACTGGTACGTGGAGGCGACGAAGGCGAGACTCCTCACCGAGGGGCCCGACCAGCAGGTCGCGCGCGCGGTGCTCGTGCACGTGTTCGACCACGCACTGCGACTGCTGCACCCGATCGTGCCATTCGTCACCGAGGCGCTCTGGCAGCGCCTGCCCGGTCACGTGGACGGCACCTTCCTCGCGACCGCGAGCTGGCCCTCCGCACGGGCCAACGCCTCCGACGACGGAGCCGGCTTCGAGGCGGTGAAGGAGATCGTCGAGGCGATGCGCCGCATCCGCTCCGAGTATGCGATCGCGCCCGGCAAGACGATCGACGCATTCGTCGTCGCCAGTGCGGCGGCGCGCACCACGCTCAGCGAGGAGTCCGCACTGCTCGCGCGTCTCGCGCGCACCGCAGTCACGTTCGCCAGCAGTACGCCGGCGACGGCGGCGGCCACCGCCGTGCTCTCCGGCGGCACTGAGCTCGTGGTGCCGCTCGAGGGACTGATCGACGTGAAGAAGGAATGCGAGCGCATCCAGGCAGAGCTCGCGAATCTCGAAAAGCAGCTGGCCTCGCTCGTCGCGCGGCTCGACAACCCGGGCTTCGTGGCGCGGGCGCCAGCCGCGGTCGTCGAGGGCGAACGCGTGAAGCAGGGCGAGTGGACGACGAAGCGCGACCTGCTCCGGGCCCGCTATGAGGGACTGTGCGGAAAGGCCTGATCTACCTCACCGCGTTCCTCGCGGCCTGCGCATCGGCCTCGCCGCCGCCGGGCGGCCCCGAGGACAAGGAGCCGCCGCAGCTGCTCAAGGTCACGCCGGACACGAACGCGGTGAACGTCCACGACAAGTACGTCACGTTCCAGTTCGACGAGACCATCAACGATCGCGGCACCGGCGCGCAGGACCTCCAGAACTTCTTCCTCGTCTCGCCCACGGACGGCGCAACCCGCGTCGAGTGGCATCGCAGCCGCGTCGACGTCGCGCCGAAGCGTGGCTTCCGCAACGGCGTCTCGTACACCGTCACGCTGCTGCCGGGCCTGAACGACCTGCGCGGCAACCCGATGAAGAAGGGGGCGAAGGTGGTGTTCTCCACCGGCGCCGTCATCCCGCCGTATCGCGTTGCGGGCATCGTGTTCGACTGGCTCACGGAGCGTCCCGCGGCCAACGCGTACATCGAGGCCGTCGCGCCGGACAGCATCGTCTACCTCGCGCAGGCCGACTCCTCCGGGCACTTCGAGATCGGCCCGTTGAACCAGGGCACGTACGTCGTGCGCGGGATCATGGACGCGAACAACAATCGCTCGCTCGATCGCAACGAGGCATTCGATTCGATACGCGTGAACGTGCCTGTGCCCGCGCCCATCGAGTTGCTCGCCGCGCCGCGCGACACGTTCCCCGTGCGCCTGTCCACCGTGACCGTCTCGGATTCGGTGACGCTCAGGGTCGTCTTCGATCACGCACTCGATCCGGCGCAGCCGGTGGGGCCTGAGGCATTCCGCCTGGTGGCATTCGACAGCTCCATCGTCCCCATCGCGAACGTGCTCAATCCGCGGCAGGAACGCTCCGCGGACAGCGTCGCGCGCAAGGTGAGCGCGGACTCGACGCGTCGCGCCGATTCCGTCGCGGGCAAGCCGCTGCCGCCCATCACGCCGACGCCCGCCGCACCGGCGCCGGTCGCGAATGGACGTCCCGCCGCGGCGCCGCCACCGGTGCCATCGCGGCCGTCGCCCTTCAACTCCGTGACCATCAAGCTCGCGAAGCCGCTCGCGCACGCGAGCGAGTACCGGCTCAGCGCGCACGGACTGCGCTCACTCACCGGACGTACGCAGGAGAGCGAGCGTCGCTTCACCACGCCGAAGGCGCCGCCGCCCAAGCCGGCGGCGACGGACAGCACGACGAAGCAGCCTCCTGCGCCCGCGCGTCCGCCGCGATGACGGACCCGCGGCGTGCCCTGCCGAGCGTGAGCGCGCTCCTCGAGCGCGCCGAGGTTCGCGCACTGCTGGAGAGCACGCCGCGCGGGCTCGTCGTGGCCGCGGTGCGCGACGTGATCACCGGGGTGCGCAACCAGGAATCGGCCACGCCTGACGACGACGCCGGCTGGGCCGAGGCGATCACGATGCACCTCGCACGCGTGCAGCAGCCATCGCTGCGGCCTGCGATCAACGCCACCGGCATCGTCCTCCACACGAACCTCGGCCGCGCGCCCATCGCCGCCGTGGCGCTCGAGGCCATCGCTCGCGTGGCGAGTGGCTACAGCAACCTCGAGTACGATGCCGAGGCGGGCGCGCGCGGATCCCGCTACGCGCATTGCGCGACGCTCCTGCGCGAGCTCACCGGCGCCGAGGATGCGCTCGTCGTCAACAATTGCGCGGCGGCGCTCGTGCTCGCGCTCAACACGCTCGCGGACGGCCGCGAGGCCGTGCTCTCGCGCGGTGAGCTGGTGGAGATCGGCGGAAGCTTCCGCGTCCACGAGATCATGGCGAAGAGCGGCGCGCGCCTCCGCGAGGTTGGCGCGACGAACCGCACGCACGTGGCCGACTACGCCAGGGCGCTCGGGCGCGATTCGGCGGCGATCCTCAAGGTGCACCGCAGCAACTTCGCCGTGCAGGGCTTCGTGTCCGAGGCGAGCGTGCGCGACCTCGCGCCCATCGCCTTCGAGCACGACCTGCCGATCGTCCACGACCTCGGCTCCGGGCTGCTCATCCCGCTCGACGACATCGGCCTCACCGGTGAGCCCACAGCGCGACAGGCGCTGGCGGAGGGCGCGTCCGTCGTCGTGATGAGCGGCGACAAGCTGCTCGGCGGCCCCCAGGCAGGTATCATCCTCGGCGGCGCGCGCTGGCTCCGTGCGATGCGCGAGAATCCGCTCGCGCGCTCGTATCGCGTCGACAAGCTGACGCTCGCCGCGCTCGAGGCCACGCTCACGCTCTATCACGACCCCGCGCGCGCGATGCGCGAGATCCCCACGCTCGCGCTGCTCAGCGCGTCGCTCGATGTGCTTCGCGCGCGAGCGGACCGTGTCGTGGGCGCGCTGCGCGGCGCCGGCATCGAGTGCGAGATCGTGGAGAGCGTGTCGTCCGTCGGCGCCGGCGCGTTTCCCCTCGCCGCGCTGCCGAGTCTCGCCGTCGCGCTGTCGGGCGACGCCACGAACTGGTCCGCCGGGCTGCGCGCCGGGGAACCGATCGTCGTCGGCCGCGTGCTGGACGACCGCTTCCTCCTCGACATGCGCGCCGTGTCCGAGCGCGAGCTCGCGCCACTCGTCACCGCCGTGATCGACGCCCATGCCTGAGCCGCGTTCGCGCACGGCCGCGCTGCTCGACCGCGACGGCACGATCATGGTCGATCGCATCTACACCTCGAATCCCGACGACGTCGAGCTGCTGCCCGGCGCTGCCGAGGCGCTGCGCGCGCTTGCGAAGGCCGGCTATCCCGCGATCGTCATCACCAACCAGTCCGGCATCGCGCGCGGAATGATCTCGCTGTCGCAGTATCGCGCGGTGCGCCGGCGTCTCGATGAGCTGCTCGCCGCCGAGGGCGCCGTGATCGTCGACAGCTTTGCATGCCCGCATGCGCCGGAGATCCACGGCCCCTGCGACTGCCGCAAGCCGAACAGTGCGCTGTACGAGCGCGCGGGCGCGATGTACGACCTGGACCTCTCGCGCTGCATCTACGTCGGCGACCGCGCGCGCGACATCGCCTCCGGCATCCGGTTCGGCGGGCGCACCGCGTTCGTCCGCTCGACCACCACTACCGCCGACGACCTGTCGTACGTCGCCGAGGCGAGCGTGCCCGTGGTGGACTCGCTGCTGGACGCCGTGTCGCTGCTCCTCGGAAAGGCGGAGTGACGCGCGCGCGCATCGCCGTGCTCGCAAGCGGCGGCGGCTCCAACCTCCAGGCGCTGCTGGATCATCTCGGCACTCTCGGCGACGCACGTGGCGGCGACGTCGTGCTCGTCGCGTCCAACCGCCCCGACGCCGGTGCGCTGGAGCGCGCGCGCGGAGCGGATATCGCGACGACGTTGCTTCGAAGCACCCGCGTGCCCGACGGCGACGAGATGCCCGATGCACTCGCGCGCGGCGCGATCGATCTCGTCGTGCTGGCAGGCTACCTCCAGCTCATTCCCGTGGCCGTGACGCGCGCTTACCACGGCCGCATGGTGAATGTGCACCCAGCACCGCTGCCGGCATTCGGCGGCGCGGGCATGTATGGCGCGCGCGCTCACCGTGCAGTGCTCGCCGCGGGCGCACGCATTAGCGGTCCCACCGTGCACTTCGTGGACGACGAGTACGACCACGGCGCCGCGATCGCGCACTGGCCCGTGCCGGTCCACCCCGACGACGATGACGTGTCGCTCGCCAGGCGTGTGCTCCGCGCGGAGCACGTGCTGTTTCCGCGCGTGGTGCACGCCGTTGCCACGCGCCGCATCGATGAGCACACGCTCGCGTCGCCATCGTCCTCCCCACGTTCGACGAATCCCTCGACTCACCAGCGCTCGGCGCCATCGCCGACGCAGCACTCGCCGCCATTCCATGAAAAAGGCACTGCTCTCCGTCTCGGACAAATCGGGACTGCTCGACTTCGCGAAGGGACTCCACGCGCTCGGCTGGGAGCTCATCTCCACCGGCGGCACGGCGAAGGCCATTCGCGACGCCGGCATCCCCGTGAAGGACGTGAGCGACGTCACGGGCTTCCCCGAGATGCTCGACGGCCGCGTGAAGACGCTGCACCCCGTCGTGCATGGAGGCCTGCTCGCGCGGCGCGACCTGCCGGAGCACATGGCTGCCATCGCGGAACATGGCATCGAGCCCATCGACCTCGTCGTCGTGAACCTTTATCCCTTCCAGCAGACGGCCGCGCGCAAGGACGTGAAGCCGGAGGACGTGATCGAGCAGATCGACATCGGCGGACCGAGCATGCTGCGCTCCGCCGCGAAGAACTTCGCGTCGGTCACGACGGTGGTCGATCCGGCGGACTACGCGCCGGTGCTCGCAATGCTCACCGCCGGTGACGACGACCTCGACGCGCGTCGCCGCCTCGCCGCGAAGGTGTTCGAGCACACGGCATCGTACGACTCCGCGATCGCGGCATGGTTCGCCGCGCAGCGCACGGATGCGTTCCCCGATCGCATCTGCCTTCCGCTCCAGAAGTCACAGACGCTTCGCTACGGTGAGAACCCGGGACAGGCGGCAGCATTCTACGTGGAGGGTCGCGGGCGCGGTCTCGCGAGCCTCGAGCAGAAGGGCGGCAAGGAGCTCTCCTTCAACAACCTGCTCGATCTCGAGGGCGCACTGCTCGCGACGGAGCCCTTCGGCGACGAAGTGTCGTGCGCGATCATCAAGCACACCACGCCCTGCGGCCTCGCCACCGGCACCGACGCCCTCGACGCCTATCGCAAGGCGCTCGCGTGCGATCCCGTGTCGGCGTTCGGCTCCGTGATCTCCTTCAGCACCGCGGTGGACGACGCCGCTGCCGAGGCGGTGTCGAGCCTCTTCGTCGAATGCGTCGTCGCGCCGTCGTTCAGCGCGGGCGCGCTCGAGATCCTCGGCCGCAAGAAGAACCTGCGCGTGCTCGAGGGCCGCGCGCGCTGGTCGCCGCAGGCGCTCGACTACAAGCGCGTGCGCGGCGGCCTGCTGGTGCAGCAGCGCCCCGCCGCCGTGATCGACGACAGTGCATGGACCATCCCGACCACGCGCCAGCCCACGGACGACGAGCGTCGCGACCTCCTCTTCGCGTGGCGCGCGGTCGCGAGCGTGAAGTCGAACGCCATCGTCCTCGCGCGCGACGGCGCGACCATCGGCATCGGCGCCGGCCAGATGTCCCGCGTGGACGCGGCGTTCATGGCGGTGCACAAGGCCGCGAGCGCGGGCCACGAGACGGCGGGCTCGGCGATGGGCTCCGACGCGTTCTTTCCCTTCCGCGACTCCATCGACCAGGCCGCCGAGGCCGGCGTGAAGGCCATCGTGCAGCCGGGAGGCTCGGTGCGGGACGCCGAGGTGATCGCGGCGGCCGACGAGCACGGGATCGCCATGGCCTTCACCGGGGTACGGCTGTTCAGGCACTAGGGAACCGCCCCTGTACCTTCCCCGGCAAAACGCCCATCTTTCCAAGCTACGCCGCCCCGCCCTTGCGGGGCGTCTGCTATCCGTAACCCCTGCAGGCACAATGGCTTCATCGTCCCAGCCGTCCGAGCTCGACTACCGGCCGTCCTACCTGGCCGCTTCCATCGTGTCGGCCGTGATCTTCCTGCTCTACATCGCGACGCTGGCCCCCAGCACGGCGATGTGGGACACGAGCGAGTACATCACGGCAGCGTACACGCTCGGGATGCCGCATCCGCCGGGCAATCCGCTGTTCGTGCTCATCGGGCGCGTGTTCGCCATCCTGCCCATCGCCTCGTCCATCGCGGTCCGCATCAACATCCTCGCCGCGGTGTGCAGCGCGGTGTCCGCGGGCATGTGGTTCCTGATCACCGAGCGCGTGCTCGTGAGCTGGTTCTCGGAGCGGTGGCAGCGCGTGCTGGGTGGTGCGCTCGCGGCCCTCATCGGGGGCACGGCGTTCACGGTCTGGAACCAGAGCGTCGTGAACGAGAAGGTCTACACGGTCTCGCTGCTCGGCATTGCGCTCATCGCGTGGCTGATGGTGCGCTGGTGCGACGGTCCGGATGGACGAAAGGCAGACCGCATCCTCGTCCTCGTCGCGTATCTCTGCGGACTCGGCTACGCGAACCACATGGCCGGCATGCTCGCCGCGCCGGCGGTCGGGCTCGCGGTGCTCATCGTTCGCTGGCGGACGATCATGCGCTGGAAGCTCCTGCTCGCCTGCGCTGCGGCGCTGATGTTCGGCATCACGCCCTTCGCGATCCAGCCCATTCGCGCCGCGCACTACCCGGCGCTGAACGAGGGCGAGCCCACGGCGTGCCGCGAGGGACTCAAGCTCGACTGCACCTTCAGCGCGGGCACGTACGACGCGTTCATGTACAACTTCAATCGCGGACAGTACGGCAAGCCGGAGCTGTCCGAGCGCCAGGCGCCGCTGTCGGCGCAGGTCGGCATGTGGTGGCTCTACTTCAAGTGGCAGTGGCTGCGCGACGCGCATTCCGACCAGCCCATCGCACAGAGCCTCCTCGCCGCGATGTTCCTCGTGCTCGGCTTCGTGGGCGGATACGTCCACTGGCAGAAGGACCGGCGCAGCTTCTGGTTCTTCGGCTCGCTGATGTTCACGATGACGCTCGTGCTCATCTACTACCTGAACTTCAAGTACGGCGCATCGCAGGACCCGGAGCTCGCGGGCGTTCAGCGCGAGGTGCGTGACCGAGACTACTTCTACCTGTGGAGCTTCTCCGCGTGGGGCGTGTGGGCTGCGCTCGGACTCGTGGCCGTGTGGGATTCGGTGGCGGGCATGATCGCCAGCGAGAAGGTGACGTCGATTCGCGAGACGTACGAGCGCCCCACGCGCCGCGCGCTCGCAATGGCGTCGCCGATCCTCGCGCTCGCCCTCATTCCGCTCTTCACCAACTGGACCACGGCCTCCCGGCGCGGCCAGACCGACACCGCCGACTTCGCGCGCGACCTGCTCAACTCCGTCGAGCCGTACGGCGTGCTCGTCACGGTCGGCGACAACGACACCTTCCCCCTGTGGTATGCGCAGGAGGTGGAGAAGGTGCGCCAGGACGTGATCATCGCGAACACGTCGCTGCTCAACACGGACTGGTATACGCGCCAGCTCATTCGTCGCCCGGTGTACGAGTACGACAAGGCGGCGGGTCCGGCCATCTATCGCAACGGCACGTGGAAGAAGCCCGCCGGCTCACCGCTGCACATGAGCATGATCCAGGCGGACTCCGTGCCGGCCTACATCCAGCTCGACCGGCCCATGACGTTCCAGGGCGGTCCGATCAAGGCGACGATCGACCCGCAGCGCCTCTCGATTCCCGGCGTGCTCCAGCGCGCGGACATCTTCGTCCTTCGCATGATCGCTGACTCGTGGAACGATCGGCCGATCTACCTGAGCCGCACGTCGGCGGGGTATGGACAGGAGCTCGGGCTCGGCAGCTACCTGCTCACGCAGGGCCTGGCGACGAAGCTCTTCATCCCGCCCGCGGTTCCGGGCAAGGATACGCTCAACCTGCCGGGCGCTGGCTGGATCGACCTCGCTCGCTCGCGCGCGCTGTGGGACACGGTGTTCACGGCGCCGAAGTCACTCGCTGCACGCAAGGACTGGGTGGACCGCCCGTCGGTCGGTATTCCGTACCTGTACGTGGCGACAGGGCTGATGCTATCCGAGGTGCTCCAGGCCACCGGCGACAACGCGGGCGCACAGAAGGTGCTGAACCAGGCGAAAAGCATCGCGCAGGGCGTGAAGCTCGACGACCTGCTGGCGCAGATGCAGTTGCAGAATCCGGCCGCGCCGCAGACGCCATTGCTGGTGCCACCGTCTGATTCCGCGCTCAAGAAGACGGTTCCGGCAAAGCCCTGATCGAGTTGTAACCACAGAGGACACAGAGTGCACACAGAGTGCACAGAGGTTCGAACCTCTGTGCCCTCTGTGTGTACTCTGTGTCCTCTGTGGTTAAGCGCGCGACTTGATCGCCTTGCGAATCACGGTCAACGCCGCCTCCCTCTCGCCGCCCTCC
>JBDSTA010000194.1:0-10055 GCA_039928475.1 Gemmatimonadaceae bacterium
CGCCACTCTTCCGGCGTGCCGCCATCACGGCGCGCTACAACCCATAGATGGCGCCGCCGGGATACTCCGCCGAGTCGCCGAGCTGCTGCTCGATGCGCAGCAGCTGGTTGTACTTCGCGACGCGATCCGTGCGCGATGCGCTGCCCGTCTTGATCTGCCCCGCACCCGTGCCGACGGCGAGGTCGGCGATGAAGGTGTCCTCCGTCTCGCCGGAACGATGCGAGATCACCGAGAGGTAGCCCGCCGAGCGCGCCATCTCGATGGCCTCGAGCGTCTCGGTGAGCGTGCCGATCTGGTTGACCTTGATGAGGATCGAGTTCGCGACGCCCATCTCGATGCCGCGCGCGAGGCGCTCCGTGTTCGTGACGAAGAGGTCGTCGCCGACGAGCTGGCAGCGATCGCCGATCGCTTCCGTCAGCAGCTTCCAGCCGTCCCAGTCATCCTCGCTCAGGCCGTCCTCGATGGACACGATCGGGTACTTCTCGATCCAGCCCTTGTAGAGCTCCACCATGCCGGCGGCGTCGCGCGTGCCGGCGCCGCTCTTCTTGAACGTGTACTTGCCGTCCTTGTGCAGCTCGCTCGCGGCGCAGTCGAGCGCCAGCGCGATGTCCTGGCCCGGCGTGAAGCCCGCGGCCTCGATGGCCTCGAGCACGACGGTGATCGCCTCTTCATCGCTCTTCAAGTCCGGCGCGAACCCGCCCTCGTCGCCCACGCCCGTGCTCAGCTTCCGCTTGACCAGCACCTTCTTCAGCGCGTGGAACACTTCCGTCCCCATGCGCAGCCCCTCGCCGAAGCTGTCCGCGCCGACGGGGATGATCATGTATTCCTGGAAGTCCACCGTGTTCGTCGCGTGCGCGCCGCCGTTGAGGATGTTCATCATCGGCACGGGCATCACGCGCGTGAGTGGTCCGCCGAGGTAGCGCCAGAGAGGCAGGTCGAGCTCCGCGGCCGCGGCGCGCGCTGCGGCGAGCGACACGGCGAGAATGGCATTGGCGCCGAGGTTCGACTTGTTCGGCGTGCCGTCCATCTCGATGAGGGCGGCGTCGATGCCCATCTGGTCCATCGCATCCGCACCCGCGAGCGCCGGTGCGATGGTCTCCTCGATGTTCTGCACCGCGAGCTGCACGCCCTTGCCGCCGTAGCGCTCCTTGTCGTTGTCGCGCAGCTCCACCGCCTCATGCTCGCCGGTGCTCGCGCCACTCGGCACCGCCGCGCGGCCCATCACGCCCGAGCTCAGGATGACGTCGGCTTCGACGGTGGGGTTGCCGCGGCTGTCGAGGATCTCGCGGGCGTGGATGTCGGCGATGATGGCGGGCATTGGTCTCGGTCGGGGAGAGGATGGAGTCCCTAAATGTGACGACCGGCCGCCACTTTCGGGAGCTATGCCGACTGGTCCAGCGCCACGGGTGCCGACATCACGCCATGCTCGGCGAGCAGCGCGTTGGACATGCGGGCCCAGACGTCCCGCATCAGCTCGTGGCGATGCGCGTAGTCATAACCTCGCGTGGGCACCGGATCGAGCAGGTGGACGTGCACGGTGCCCGCGCGCACGCGCCAGCCGCCCCGGGGCATCACCTCGCGCGCGCCGTAGACGACGACCGGCGTCACGGGCGCGCCCGCCGCGATGGCGAGGACGAATGGGCCCTTCTTGAAGGGACGCAACGCGTACGAGTCGCCGCGCGTGCCCTCCGGGCAGACGACCACGCTCAGCCCCGCCGCGACCTTCTTCGCCACCTCGGCATACGCCTCGAACGCCGACTTCCGGTTCTCGCGCGCGAGGAAGACGACCCCCGCGCCCTCGGCGCCCCAGCCGAATATGGGGATGCGGCGCAGCTCGCCCTTCGCGACGAACGTGTAGCGCGGCAGCACGGACGCGAGGGAGAAGATGTCGAACCAGCTCACGTGATTGCTCGCGAACACGGTGCCCGTGTGCGACGGCAGGTGCTCACGACCGTGCAGCACGACCTTCACGCCGCCGGCCCAGCACAGCGAGCGCGCCCACGTGCGCATGCACCACACCTGCACGCGGTTGCTCTTCCCGTCGATGCGCAGCACGTGCGCGATGACCGCGAGGGGCGCGAGCAGGATCGTCATCACCGCCAGCGTTACGCCGGCGAGGAAGGTGCGAAGCATGTCCCGGAGAATGCCCACGTGAGCGGATGGTGTGAAAGGTCAGGGACCCAGGTGATCATGTCCCTTGAACGCGCCGGCGCCGGCGTCGTGTTCCGCAACGCGCACCAATCCGATGCGGGTGAGGGGAGTTCCGAACTCGCGCTCGAACGCCGCCGGGTCCACGGTGGTGTCCGCGGGCAGCGTGACGATGAGCTCGTACTCCTCTCCGCTCATCAGCGCATCACCCGTGCTCACGTCGTCCATGAGCGGTACGAGCCTGGCGTCGATGTCGAGGGAAACCCCCGACGCGCGCGCGACGTGCGCGGCATCGGCCATCAGGCCATCCGAGATGTCGATCGCGCTCGTCGCACCGTGCGCCGAGAGCCACGCTGCCTCGCGAATCCTTGGCGAGGGCGAGGCAAATCGCACGAGGTGCGCTGCCGCGGGAGTGCGTCCCTCAAGCAACGCCACCAGCGCCTCACCCGGACCGCCGAGGCGGCCGGTCACAAATATGCTGTCGCCCTCCCTCGCGCCCGAGCGCCTGAGCGGGTGTTCGGCATCGCCGAGCACGGTGATCGTGAGGGCGAGCTTGTCGGAGGCGGAGATGTTCCCGCCCACGATGGGGCATCCCACCGACGACGCGACGCGTGCGACGCCGAGCGCGAGGGCGTCGAGCTCGGCGCGCCATGACGACGGAAGCGCCAGCGCGAGCAGCAGGCCCACTGGGCTCGCCGCCATTGCCGCGAGATCGCTCAGCGCCGCAGCCGCCGCGCGACCACCGATCTCCTCGGCGGTGAGCCACCCGCGACGAAAGTGCACGTCCTCCACGCACGCGTCCGTGCTCGCGACGAGCTTGTGCTCCGCGCGGACGGAGAGGACGGCCGCATCGTCGCCGATGCCGTGCGCGCGATCGCCCCACAGCGCGAGCATGCGACGAATGGCGTCGAACTCGACGCCGGTCGCCATGCTGACGTGCGAGGTGCTGTCGGGCATCGTTGTCGATTCGCGGGTGAGGGACGTGCACGCAATGTCGCCCCGCGCGGCCGCTTTATTAAGTGGCGATGATGCCCCGGTCCACCGCGACGCGTACGGCGCTCGTCCTGTTCTCGACGTCCAGCTTCTCGAAGATGTGGACGAGGTGCGCCTTCACCGTGGGCTCGGTGATGCCGAGCGTCGCGGCGATCTCCTTGTTCGCCGCGCCGGCCGCCACGTGGCGCAGCACCTCGAGCTCGCGCTGCGTGAGGGCGTCGCGCGTCGGCTGCTGGAGGTGCGCCATGAGCCGCTCGGTGACGACGGGCGCGAGGTAGCGCTCGCCGCGCGCGATCGCGCGGAGCGCGCGGAAGAGCTCCTCGTGCGGGACGTCCTTCAACAGGTAGCCGACGGCGCCCGCCTCGATGGCACGCAGCATCTCGCCGTCCGTCGCATACGTCGTGAGGATGACGACGCGCGTGCCGGGCGTCTCGCGCGCGATGCGCTGCGTGGCCTCGACGCCGCTGAGCACGGGCATGCGGAGGTCCATGAGCACGACGTCGGGCCTCTGCTCGGCGCAGAGCGTCACGGCCTCCATGCCGTTCGACGCCTCGCCGACGATCTCGAAGTCCGGCTGCGTCGCGAGCACGCTCGCGATGCCGCTCCGCACGATGGGATGGTCATCGGCGATGAGCACCTTGATGGTCTTGCTCATGTTGCGACTCCATCTACCACCGCCGCCGTCGGCAGCGCGACGGTGAGGCTCGTGCCCTTCCCTGCCTCGCTGTCCACGAGCACGTGCCCGCCGAAGCGCCGCACGCGCTCGCGCATCCCGGTGAGGCCGAGCTTCTCGGCGCCCATCGCGTCGCCGGGGGCGAAGCCGCGTCCGTCGTCGTCGATCGTGAGGAGCACCAGCTCGTCCACGACGGCGATGGTCACCGCGACCAGCGACGCATGTGCGTGCCGCGAGACATTGCTGAGCGATTCCTGCGTGGCGCGAAGGAAGATGACGTCGGCATCGGGGAGCAGCGGCGGCAGCGCATCGGCCTGGAACGTGGTGCGGACATCGTTCGCCGCGCCCCATTCCCGCACCACGCGCTCGAGGGCCGCGGCAAGGGGTGCATCATTGAGCGCGACGGGGCGCAGCGCGTGCAGCACCTGCCGGATCTCCGCGAGGCTCGCGCGCGAGGCGTCCTGCGCGTGCGCCAGGTGCGGCTTCACGCGCTCGAGTGCGCGCGTGGCCGCCGGATCGTGTGCTGTGTCGCCGAGCGCGAGCTCCACCGTCTCGAGGTGCTTGATGATGCTCGTGAATGCCTGCGCGAGTGTGTCGTGGATGTCTCGCGAGAGACGCTGGCGCTCCTCGACGATGCCGGCGTCACGCGCGCGTTCCGCGAGGTCACGCTGCGTGGCGGCGAGCTGGTCGAGCAGGCGCGTGCGCAGTGCGGTCTCGCGATTCGCGCGGTGGATGTACAACAGCACGGTGGCGATCATCACGCCCGTCGCGAGCACGATGCCCACGCGCGCGAGCATCACCGCTGGCGGCTGTTGACTCGCACCGATGCCGACGCCCGTGCCCAGCGCCGCGACGACGATGGCGAGCGTGACGGCGGCCCACGCGAACGGCAGGAAGATGAACCCCTCGAGGATGGCGCCGAGTACGAGGAGGCCGAAGGCGCCGTTCATCTTGAGCGCGGCGAGCACGAGCACCCAGCCCACGGGCACGAAGAGCAGCACCGTCCATGTGCGGCGCAGGATCCACGCGTGCGCGAGTGCGCCGGCCACGTGATACACGACGAGCGCCGCGACGAGTACGCCGAGCTGCACGCTCGGCCCCGTGTGCTCGAGCTCCACCCACGTGGCGACCAGCGTCGCCACGCCCTGCGTCGCGAGCCAGATGCGACGCCACAGCCGCGCATTCTGTGCGAAGAGCGGCTCGATGGGGCTGTCGTGAGTGAATGCCGTCATGGCGTGAGGCGAAAGGTCGCGCGGCGCCGCAGCAGCCGCATCCATCGAAAGTTGTAGGACGCCAGAACCAACGTCCAATGGTAGCGCTGTCGCGCAGGTCCTACGCTACGTGCATGCTCTCCGCATCGCGGGCTTCCGTCCTCCAGGGGCTCTCCGCCACGTCGGCCAATCCGCTTCGCACCGGGCTGTCCACGCTCGGCGTCGTCATCGGCGTCGCGTCGGTCATCACCACGCTCGCCCTCGCGGACGGCCTGGAGCGGTATGCGCGCGACCAGATCGCCGCGCAGACGGACGTGCAGGCCATCAGCGTGACGTCGCGCACGAGCGTGATGCGCGACGGGTTCTCATTCCCGGTGGGCGGCTATCCCGTGTTCGAGCTCACCGATGCCGCCGATCTCCAGCGCCACCTTGCGTCGCATGGCGAGGTGACGCTCGTCGCCGGCGGGCAAGCCATCGTCACGAGTCCGCATGGTGCGCCGCATGCGGCGACGATCACCGCGACGATGGCCAACTATCCCACGTTCGGGCATCGCGTGCTCGCTTCCGGGCGCTTCTTCACGGATGGCGAGGCGTCGCGCAACGCGCCCATCGCCGTGCTGTCGCATCTCCTCGCGGCCGAGCTGTCGCCCACCGGCGACCCTGCGATGATGATCGGCCGCCTCGTGCGCATCGGCGGCCGGCCGCGCACGGCGATCGGCGTCATGCCGCCGTACACAGGCGAGCGAGGCTTCCAGGTCATCATTCCCGTGCGCGGAGCCGCGGCCACTTTTGTCGGCAGCGGACCCGTGACGCCGAACATCGTGGTGCGCGCGGCGAGCATCGAGACCGTGGACGACGTGCGCGGCCGCGTGGAGGAATGGCTCGCGGGGCGCTATCGCCGCTGGACCGACCGCGTCACGATCACGACGCAGCTCGCGCGGCTCGAGCAGGCGCAGTCGGCGATGCTGGTGCTCAAGCTCATCATGGGCGCGCTCGCGGGCATCTCGCTCGTCGTCGGCGGCGTGGGGATCATGAACGTGCTGCTCGCGAGCGTCGCCGAACGCACGCGCGAGATCGGCGTGCGCAAGGCGCTTGGCGCGCGGAAGCGCGACATCCTGCTCCAGTTCCTCACGGAGTCCGTGACCATCGCGGGCGTGGGCAGTGCGCTCGGGACGTCGCTCGGGCTCACGGGCGCGTTCACGCTCGCGGCGATGGTGCGTCACTTCGTGCCGGGCGCGGAGATGCACGCCGCAGTGACTGGGGGCACGTTGCTGGTGGCGGTGTTCTCGGCGGTGCTGGTCGGACTGACGTTCGGAACGTTCCCTGCCCTGCGTGCGTCGCGGCTGTCGCCGATCGACGCGATTCGTCACGACTGATTGGGGTCAGAGCTGACAGGGGTCAGAGCTGACGGGGGTCAGAGCTTTAACTACGCACGCTGTGCGCGCTGCGCGCGCTGACGCAGGCTTCGCTAACGCTGAAAGACGCAGCTAACCGCAATGGTCCAAAGCAGTTACTGCGTCTTCAGCGCTCGCGAAGCCTGCGTATTTCTGCCTGCGTAGTTGTAGTCCTTGTGGCCGCGGGCTCTGACCCCTGTCAGCTCTGACCCCTGTCAGCTCTGACCCCTGTCAGCTCTGACCCCTGTCAGCTCTGACCCCTGTCAGCTCTGACCCCAGCCCGCGACCTATTCCCCGACGCGAGGCAGCTCCACCAGGACCGGCGGACGCGGCGCGGGCGCATCGAGCGACCACACCGACGGCAGCGCCGCGACGACATCCTCCAGCGTGTAGCCACGCACCTGATCGCGGCTCACCGCCGACGCCGCGCGACCATGCGCGAAGGCGGCCAGCGCGCCGCCGCGAATCGCCGAGCCGGCCTGCGCGACGAGCGTCGCGGCGATGCCGCCCAGCACGTCGCCGGCGCCGCCTGTCGCCAGAATCGGCGTGCCTTCGGCGACGACGATCGACTTCCCGGCCGGCGAGCAGACGATCGTCGGCACGCCCTTGAAGAGCACCGTCGCGCCGACACGCCTGGCAAACGCCGGCACGACCTCGAAGCGCTCGGGGAGAATCTCGTCGACGTCGCCGCCGGCAAGGCGCGCGAACTCGGCGGGATGTGGCGTGAGCAGCGCCTCGCGGCCCTTCAGCAGCGCCGCGAGTGCATCGACGTCGCCCTCGAACGCGTTGAGCGCATCGGCGTCGAGCACCACTGGGCCGGCGAACACGCGCAGCACGCGCTCGACCATCTCCCTCGCGCGCGCGCGGCCGAGTCCCGGGCCGATGAGCACCGCATCCGCCCACTTGCCGATGTGGTCCGCCGCGTCGGCGTCACTCTCCGGCCATGCCGACGAAAGCGCCGCCGGCTCCGCCTCCTGCAGTGCTTGCAGCGACTCGCGCGCGACGACGCACTTCACCATCCCCGCCCCACTGCGCAGCGCCGCGCGCGACGCAAGGATCGCCGCCCCCGCCATGCCTTCCGCCCCGCCGACGACGACGATCTTCTTGCGCGTGCCCTTGTGCGCGTCGGCGGCGATGGGTGGAAGCGTGTCGTGGAACCACCGCGGCGTGGCGAGCATGCTGCGCGACGCCTTCGCGCCATGCGCGCCGAGCCCGATGTCGAGCAGGACGATGTCGCCGCAGCGGTCGCGCGCGACGAGCAGCCCACGCTTCATGGTGCCGAACGTGAGCGTGCAAGCCGAGCGCACGGCGCCGACGTGCAGTCCATTCGTGGCGTCCACACCGGTGGGGACGTCGATGGCGACGACAATTGCGCCGCGCTTCACGCGCGCGTGCAGGCATGCGACGCCGGTGGCGATCGCGCCGAGCAGCGGCTCGTCCGCCGTGAGGCCGGTGCCGAGCAATGCGTCGACGAAGAGGCTCTCGGGCGCACTCAGGATGGTGTGCGCGTCAGCATCCGACTGCACGCCATCCGCCAGCGCGAGCTCGCGCTCGGCGATGCAGTCCGGGGTCTTCGCGGCGACGCACTCGATCACGCGCGCGGCAATGCCCGCCGCGCAGAGGGCACGCGCGATGACCCATCCGTCGCCGCCATTGTTGCCGCCCCCCGTGACGACGACGACACCTCGCTCCATCTCCGAGGGAAACCGCGCAGCGATCTCCGCCGCCGCCGCCGCGCCGGCGCGCTGCATGAGCGCACGGCTCGGCGTGCCCGCCTCGATGGCGGCCTTGTCGGCAGCCGCGGCCTGTGCGCTCGAGGTGACTGAGATCATGAGATGCGAAGCGGGGCCAGAGCAAATGCTCTGACCCCATTCCTCACTTCTGCGACGCGCCCACGGCGCGCCCGTAGCTCAGCTCCCCGTTGTCGATGCGGACGTTGAATCCGCACGCCGGGTTCGAGCACGCCCACGCCTTGAACGTGATGGCCGCGCCGTCGCGGCCGTAGTCGCTCAGCGGAAGCAGGATGCCCTCGCCGCACTTGCGGCAGGGCGGCAGTTGTGCGGGAAGTTCCATGCGCTCAGGCGAACTGCGCGCACCAGGGGTAGTCGCGCTCGAAGGCCTGGTCGAAGTCGAACACCTCAACGAACTCGTCGCGCGTGTCGGAGGCCTGGCTCATGAGCAGCTCGAGCTCCACGAGCGTGAAGACGATGTCGCCGATGTCGGCGGACGCGTGGATGCCCCAGTTCTCCAGGACGAGGCGCGCCATGACGCCGAAGCGGTCGAGGGCCAGGTCGCGGCAGGAGAGCGCGAGCTCGCGTCCGGAGATGTGTCGTCGCTCGGGCAGGCGCTGCTGGCAGTACTCGAGGGCCCCGAGCACGAAGAGATAGGCACGCTCGTCGAACCGCTGCTCGCGCATGCGGATTCGATCCATGATGCCATCACGAAAGGCCAGCTCGGACACGGCGGAAACCTGCTCCCGGTAGACGGAGGGTGGAACGGTTGAGTATGCGCGGTGGGCGCCGGGTTTACAACTGGCTGGCGCCTTGTGCGTGAGCGCGCGCAGGACAAAGTTAGTCTACAGAACAAATGACGGCGACCCCCGCGCTGGTTCCCTGATGCGAAAGATCAACACGCGCAGCTTCGTCCGCGCCACGCGCTCCACCCCGCGCGAGGTCAACCGCCAGATCCTCCTCAACCTCGTCCGGGAGCACGAGCCCATCTCGCGCGCCGACCTCGCGCGACGCATGGAGATCGCGCGCGGCATGGTCACATCGCTCGTGGACGAGCTCATTGCCGACGGCTCGCTCTACGAGGGCGCGACGATCGACTCCCCGCGCGGCCGCCGCCCGCAGATGCTCTTCGTCCGCACGCGCGGACGCCTCGTCATCGCCATCGACGTCCGCTTCGGCCGCACCTACGTCATGCTCGGCGACTTCAGCGCGCAGGCGATCGCGATGGAGACGTTCGACACCATCGAGGATCCCGTGGCGCTCGTAACCGAGCTCAAGTCGCGCGTGCGCCGCCTCATCGACACGCACGCGGACGCGGGCACCTGCGAGGGACTCGGGCTCGTCGTCCCCGGCATGGTGGACAGCGTCACCGGACGCGTGCTCAACGCGCCGCACCTTGGCTGGCGCAACGTGGACATCCGCGACGCACTCTCCGAAGCGGTCGGCATGCCGGTGATCGTGGAGAACGCGCCGATCGCGTGCGCCATGGCGCTCATGTGGCTCGGCCAGCGCGGCGGCACGGAGTTCAGCGACTTCGTCTACGTGAACGTGTCGGAGGGCGTCGGCACGGGCGTCGTCGTGAACGGCCAGGTGCTGCGCGGCACGCGCAACACGGCGGGCGAGTTCGGCCACGTGCCGCTGAGCGCGGACGGCCCGCTGTGCCACTGCGGTGGACGCGGCTGCCTCGAGGTCTACACCTCCAACCTCGCGACGGTGCTGCGCTACGTCGGCCAGCCCTTCTCGGCGCCGACGGCCCGCGGCATCGTTGAAGCGTCCGGCCTGACGATCGACGACGTCGTCGCACGCGCGCGCGCCGGCGACCCGCGCGCGAGGGCGGCGATCGAGGAGACCGCGATGCACCTGGGCGCGGGCCTCGCGGTGATCATAAACACGCTGAGCCCCGCAC
>JBDSTA010000195.1:0-7424 GCA_039928475.1 Gemmatimonadaceae bacterium
GAGCTGCTGCCGAACGCTCGTGTAGCCGAACTCCGCCGACCGCACATCGGACGTCGCAATCGTGTTGCGCAGCCGGAACTTGTCGGGAAAGGGGATCGCGAGCCCGATCGCCGCGTTGCGCTGCGGAGCGCTGCCCAACTGGAAGAAGGAGGGATTGTTGTCGAGCGACAGGGAGAACGCCGGATCGGGAATGGCGATCGCCTGGACTCGACGTGCCTTCGCCTGGGCGGTCTGCTCGCGCGCGATGTCGAGCTGTGGATTGTTGGCCAAGGCAGCAGCGATCGCCGCGCTCCTCGTGAGCACGAGCGAGTCGCCGCGGACGTTACCGGGTGCCTGCGCCGCAAGCGCGGTGGCATGAGCCACCACGACGAGCGCTGCCGTCGGGAATTTCATTGTCTCTGTTGTGAGGTAAGGCGCCGACGGCGGCAGTTTGCCGCGCGGCGCAGTGCTACCGGCTCACGTCAGAGGGGGAGGCGCTCGAGAGCTGTTGGAGGGTTCGCCCTCGACGCCGAGCGCATCGATGGCGCACGCGATCTGGCATGCGCCCCGGGCGTGCAGGATCTCTGGGAGCTGCGAGGCCACCTCGGCGCGTCCGTGCACCGAGAGCAGCACACACTCCGCGCAGAAATCGGCGCGATGTCCAGGATGCGCAAGCGTTCTCGGCGCCTCGACATGCGAGCCGAGCAGCCGTTCTTCTCGGCCTTCGGCAAGCGGGGCGAGGAGCAGCACCAGCTGCGTCATCATGGCCAACGCGCGGCCAAGGCGATGCACCCAGTGTCTACGCCGGAGAGTCCTGGAGAGTGTGTTCATTGAAGACTGGAGTAGCATACCCCGTTGAGGCGCAGAGTGCCAGCGCGCGTGTCGGTCGGCACTCCCACCTCGGCGTTCCGGACGACTACCTTTATCGACTGCCTATGACCAAGCGCGACGAAGCTCTCGAGTATCACTCGCAGGGGCGGCCCGGCAAGATCGCCGTGGTGCCGACCAAGCCGCTCAACAACCAGCGGGACCTTTCGCTCGCCTACTCGCCCGGTGTCGCCGAGCCCTGCCTGGCGATCAAGGAGAACCCGGACGACGTCTACAAGTACACGGCCCGAGGCAATCTCGTTGCCGTCGTCACGAATGGGACGGCCGTCCTGGGCCTCGGCAACATCGGCGCGCTCGCCGGCAAGCCTGTCATGGAAGGCAAGGCGAACCTCTTCAAGCAGTTCTCCGACCTCGACGTCTTCGATCTGGAAGTGGGGTCGGAGAATCCGGACGACGTCATCAAGTTCTGCCAGCTCCTCGAGCCCACGGTGGGCGGCATCAACCTCGAGGACATCAAGGCCCCGGAGTGCTTCTACATCGAGGAGACGCTGCGGAAGACGATGGGCATCCCAGTCTTCCACGATGACCAGCACGGCACCGCGATCATCTCGGGCGCCGCGCTGCTCAACGCGCTGGAGATCACGGGCAAGGAGATCGGCCAGGTGAAGGTCGTGTTCTCCGGCGCCGGTGCCGCGGCCATCAGCACAGCGGAGCACTACGTGCGGCTCGGCGTGAAGCGCGAGCACATCTTCATGTGCGACCGCGCCGGCGTGATCTACGAGGGCCGCATCGAAGGCGACATGGATCCGTACAAGGCGCGCTTCGTCCAGAAGACGCGGGCGCGCTCCATCGCCGATGCGCTCGTGGGCGCGGACGTGTTCGTCGGGCTCAGCGTCGCCGGCGCGGTCACGCGCGACATGGTCGCGGCCATGGCGCCGCGTCCCATCATCTTCGCGCTCGCGAACCCGGTGCCGGAGATCACGCCGGAGGAAGTGCGCCGGGTGCGCGACGACGCGATCATCGCCACCGGCCGCAGCGACTATCCGAACCAGGTCAACAACGTGCTCGGCTTCCCGTTCATCTTCCGCGGCGCGCTCGACGTTCGCGCCACGGAGATCAACGAGGAGATGAAGATGGCCGCGACGCGCGCCCTCGCGCTGCTCGCGAAGGAAGACGTGCCGGACTCCGTCGCGGCGCTGTATGGCCTGCGCAACGTGCACTTCGGCGCGAACTACCTCATCCCGTTCCCGTTCGATCCGCGCGTGCTGCTGTGGGTCGCGCCCGCGGTGGCGTGGGCTGCCGTCGCCAGTGGCGTCGCGCGCGAGTTCATCGACCTCGAGGGATATCGCGAGCGGCTCGAGGAGCGCCTCGGTCGCGCGCGCGGCATCATGCGCGGCCTCATCAACCGCGCGATGCGCGATCCCAAGCGCATCGTGTTCCCCGAGGGCGAGGAGCCGAAGATCATGCGCGCGGCCGCGATCCTCGTGGACGAGGGCATCGCGATGCCCACGCTGCTCGGCAACGAGGAGAACATCAGGAAGGTCGCCTGCGAGCATCGCATCTCGCTCGAGGGCATCGCGATCGACGACCCGGCAACATCGCCGCGCCGCGATGGCTATGCGCACTACATGTGGCAGCTGCGCCAGCGAAAGGGCCTCTCGCTCGACGAGGCGCGCCGCCAGCTCTTCAATGGCAATTACTTCGGGTCGTGCATGGTCGCGCGCGGCGACGCCGATGCCCTGCTGTCGGGCGTCACCATGCACTACCCGGAAACGATCCGCCCGGCACTCCAGGTGATCGGCGCGCACCCGAGCGCGAAGCTCGTGAGCGGCATGTACATGCTCGTCACGGATCGCCACGTGGTGTTCTGTGCCGACACCACGGTGAACATCGACCCCACGGCCGAGCAGGTCGCGCAGATCGGGTTCGCCGCCAGCCGCATCGCGCGCACGCTCGGCATCGTGCCGCGCATCGCCATGCTGTCGTTCTCCAACTTCGGGTCGGTGAAGCATCCGGACGCGGAGAAGATGGCGCGCGCGGCGCAGCTGCTGCGCGAGCGTGACCCGTCGCTCGTGGTGGAAGGCGAGATGCAGGCCGACACCGCGTTCGACCCCGAGATCCTCAAGCGCGACTATCCCTTCAGTACGTTGAAGGAGCAGGCGAACGTGCTGATCTTCCCGAACCTCAGCGCCGGCAACATCGCCTACAAGCTGCTGCACCACCTTGGCGGGGCGACGGCCATTGGCCCGATCCTCGTCGGCATGCGTCGACCCGTACACGTGCTCGAGCGCGGCGCCGACGTCCAGGATATCGTCAACATGGCCGCGGTGGCCGTCGTCGACGCGCAGGAACGCACGCAATCGGGAGAGCCCGCCTTCGCGGCAGCGAGCCCGTCCCCGACTATCTTCTCGAAACTCTAGGCGGGCGGGCGAACACCCGCTGCGCATATCACCCGAGGGCAGACATCGATGGCCACGCAGACGATGCCGCAGGACGACACGACTCTCTCCGGAAGCCTCGAGGGACAGGGCCTTGCCCCGTCCGGCAAGGTGTACTGGAACCTCATCGCGCCGGAGCTCATCCAGCAGGCGATCCAGCGCGGCGAAGGCCAGCTTGCCGACATGGGCCCCTTCTGCGCCGTCACCGCGCCGCACACCGGCCGATCGCCGAACGACAAGTTCGTCGTGAAGGAGCCGGCCTCCGAGGCGGACGTGGACTGGGGCAAGGTCAACCAGCCCATCACGCCCGAGCACTTCGAGACGCTGCGCGCCGACGTGAAGGAGTACCTCAACGCGCGCGAGGACCTGTTCGTCGAGGACCTCTACTGCGGCGCCGACCCGAAGTACCGCCTCGCCGTCCGCTACGTGTCGCCCAATGCGTGGCACATGGCGTTCGTCCGCAACATGTTCATCCGCCCCGAGACGGCCGCACTCAAGGACTTCTCGCCGAACTTCACGGTGCTGCATGCGCCGGAGTTCCAGGCCGATCCCGCACGTCACGGCACGCGTACCGGCACGTTCATCGTCCTCAACCTCGCCGAGCGCACGATCCTCATCGGCGGCACGCGCTACGCCGGTGAGCTCAAGAAGTCGATGTTCACCGTGATGAACTACTACATGCCGAAGCAGGGCGTGCTCTCCATGCACTGCTCCGCCAACATCGGCAAGGCGGGCGACACCGCGCTGTTCTTCGGCCTCTCCGGCACCGGCAAGACGACACTGTCCGCCGATCCCGAGCGCTCCCTCATCGGCGACGACGAGCACGGCTGGGCGCCGGAGGGCACCTTCAACTATGAAGGCGGCTGCTACGCGAAGGTCATCAACCTCTCCGCCGAGGGCGAGCCGGACATCTATCGCACCACGCAGATGTTCGGGACGATCCTCGAGAACGTCGTGCTGGATCCCACGACGCGGAAGGTGAAGTTCGAGGACCAGAGCATCACCGAGAACACGCGCGCGTCGTACCCGCTGCCGTATATCCCGAACCACGTGCCGTCCGGTCGCGGCGGACACCCGAAGAACATCATCTTCCTCACGGCGGATGCGTTCGGCGTGCTGCCGCCCATCGCGAAGCTCTCGCGCGACCAGGCGATGTACTACTTCCTCTCCGGCTACACGGCGAAGGTCGCGGGCACGGAGCGCGGCGTCACCGAGCCGCAGGCCACGTTCTCGTCCTGCTTCGGCGCGGTGTTCCTCGTCTGGCACCCGACGAAGTACGCCGAGATGCTCGGCCGCCTCATCGACGAGCACGACTCGAACGTGTGGCTCGTGAACACCGGCTGGAGCGGTGGTGCCTTCGGCACGGGCAAGCGCATGAAGCTGGGCTACACGCGTGCGATGGTCCACGCGGTGCTCGACGGCAAGCTCGATGGAACCGCGACGCGCACGGACCCGGTGTTCGGCCTCGCCATCCCGCAGTCGGTGCCCGGCGTCCCGAACGAGATCCTCGACGCACGCGGCACCTGGTCCGACGCCGCCGCGTACGACACGCAGGCGAAGAAGCTCGCCGAGATGTTCCGCAAGAACTTCGAGAAGTTCGGGTCGGTGGCGGAGAGCATCAAGGCGGCGGGACCGCAGGGATAGTCGAACAGTCCGACAGCCTGGACAGTCTGGACAGTCCCTCTCAACGGCTCGGCGGATCATTTCCGCCGAGCCTTTGACTGTCAGGCTGTCGGACTGTCAGACTGAGCGACTAAGTTCTCGCATGGACGAGATCATCCGCGACCCGCTCTGGAACAACATCCGCGTCGACTCCGTCGCACTACGGCTGGTCGACACGCCCGCATTCCAGCGCCTGCGCTACGTGCGCCAGCTCGGGCTCGCGTACCTCGTCTACCCCGGCGCGAGCCACTCGCGCTTCGAGCACGCCCTCGGCGCCTATCACCTCGCGCGGCGCACGCTCGGACTTTTCGAGGAGCGCGGGCTCACGCAGGCACTCGCGCCGCACGAGTGCCGCCTCGTGCGATACGCCGCCCTGCTCCACGACATCGGGCACTATCCCTTCTCGCACGCGCTGGAGGAGATCGGCGCGCTGCATCACGAGGAAGTTGCGCGGCCACTCGTCACGGGCGGCGACATCGCGCACATCCTGCGCGAGGAGCTCGGCGACGACGCGCCGGAGCGCATCATGGACCTCATTCGAGGCGCGAGCGACAGCCCGTTGCAGGGGCTCATCTCCGGCTCCCTCGACCTCGACAAGATCGAGTACCTCAAGCGCGACGCGTTCATGTGCGGCGTCAACTACGGCGACATCGACGTGGATCGCCTCATCAATTCGCTGACGCTCGCGACCGATCCGGAGAGCGGCACCCCCATGGTCGGCATCGGCGAGAAGGGACTCTCCGCCCTCGAGTCGCTGTTGTTCGCGAAGTACCAGATGTACCGCAACGTGTACTGGCATCACGCCGTGCGCAGCGCGACGGCGATGTACAAGCGCCTCGTGGACGGCGCGTTGCGCGCCGGCTCGCTCGGCGCCGCGACGCTCGCTGCCTTCACCGACGAGGGACTTCTCCACGAGCTCGCGCAGCGCGCGCCGACGTCCCTGCTGTCCGCGATGCGCGAACGGCGGCTCTACAAGCGCGTGTTCGAGTGCCCCGCAGCAGAGTTGCCCCCCGACATCGGTGAGTGGATCGCCGACGATCGCGCCCTCGTCGTCGACGTGGAGGACCAGCTCGCGTTCGAGCTCGAGCTCGAGCCGGGAGAGATCCTCCTCGACTATCCCGTAAAGACGCAGATGCTTGGCCTCGACATCCTGGTGCGACGCCGGAATGAGAGTGTAAAACGCCTGACGGCGGCCGGATGGGAAGGCGCCGTAAACCTTCCCAAGCTGTCGGAGGAGCTCTACGGCAGTGCGCGCTGGCTGCGCGTCTTCTCAGCGCGGCGCCTGACGCTCGCGCGTGATGCCGTCATCAACCTCGCATCGCTGCCCGCGAGCGAGGTGCGTGCGCGGCTCGCATCCGGCGCGAGCCTGCTCTAGTCCCTAGGCGGGCG
This sequence comes from Gemmatimonadaceae bacterium, assembly GCA_039928475.1. GTDB lineage: Bacteria > Gemmatimonadota > Gemmatimonadetes > Gemmatimonadales > Gemmatimonadaceae > AG11. The sequence goes on from JBDSTA010000195.1 coordinate 6,297, forward strand.
CCTGCGCCGCGGCCTGCTTCGCGCGGCCGTGCGCTTCGGCGAGCTTGCGGCCGATGCCGCGGTAGTATCCCGCATCGTCCGCCTTGCCTTCCTGCTCGAGCGATAGCGCGGCGCGCTCGAGCGCGTACAGGATGTTGCCGAGGTAGAGCTGCGACAGCGCGGCGACGGTCTCGTCAGCCAACCGCGCGAATCTCCATTGTCGCCTGGGACTCGTCGCCCGGACCGGCCTCCATCACCTCGATGATGATCGCCGTGATGTTGTCCAGGCCGCCGCGGCCATTGGCCTCGGAGATGAGCGCCTGCACCTTGCGCTCCGGCTCGGCCCGCGAGCCGAGGAGCTGGCCGAGGCGACGGTCGTCCACCATGCCGGTGAGGCCGTCGCTCGCGACGAGGTACAGGTCGCCTGCGCGCATCTCGCCGCGGTAGGTATCGGGCTCGACGTCCGGGCTCGCACCCACGCAGCGCGTGATGACGTTGCTGTAGGGATGGTAGCGCGCCTGCTCCGGCGTGAGGAAGCCGGCGTCCACCTGCTCCTGCACGTAAGAGTGATCCTTCGTGACCTGCGACAGCGTCCCGTCCCGCATCAGGTAGATGCGCGAGTCGCCGACCTGGCCGATGAGGTAGCGGCTTCCCGCCAGCAGCAGCACCGATGCCGTGGTGCCCATGCCCTGCTTGTCCACCTCGGTGAGCGTCCGGTCGTGGATGGCCCGGTTGGCCTTCCGGAGCGTGTTGCTCACGAGCTTGGCCGCCTCCTCGTTGATCTCCATGATCGGCGCGAGCTCACGGCCGACGATCTGGACCGCCATCTCGCTGGCCACCTCGCCCGCCGCGTGGCCACCCATGCCATCGGCCACGATGAAGATGCCGCGTGAACCATTGGCATCCACGGCGAAATTGTCCTCGTTGCCGGAGCGGATCATGCCGACGTCCGTGCGCGCTGCGTAGCGAAGCTTCACGCGCGTCCCTTCAGCACGAAGAACGCCACCGCGGCAATGACGACGGCAACGACTACCCAGACCCACGCTGGCGTACCGCCCTTCGCTGCGGGCTCGTCCTTCTTCTGCGTCACCATCGGCTCTACCGGCGTCGGCGTCTTCGCGATGGAATGGGAGTCCATCGCGGACGCCC
>JBDSTA010000196.1:0-12540 GCA_039928475.1 Gemmatimonadaceae bacterium
CACGCTTGAGCCGGATGTCCTCCGGATCGATGCCCGCATGCACGTGGCACTCACCCATCCAGATATGGATGTTGTCGCGCCCGCTCAGCCGCTTCACGTGCGCGCCGAGGAACATGTCGGGACAGAAGAGGATCTCGGTATCGGGCGGGATGGCGTTCACCACCTCCACCACGTTCCCCGACGTGCAGCAGTAGTCGCTCTCCGCCTTCACCTCGGCGGTGGTGTTCACGTACGAGACGACGACGGCGCCGGGGTACTCGGCCTTCCACGCTCGCAGCTGCTCGGCGTTGATCATCGAGGCGAGCGAGCAGCCCGCCGCGAGATCGGGGAGCAGGACGGTCTTCTGTGGCGAGAGCACCGCGGCCGTTTCGGCCATGAAGTGCACGCCGCAGAAGACGATGACGTCGGCGGGGGTCTTCGCCGCCTCGCGGGAGAGTCCGAGGGAGTCCCCGACGAAATCGGCGACGTCCTGCACCTCGGGACGTTCGTAGTTGTGTGCGAGGATGACGGCGTTGCGCTCTTTCGCGAGCGTCTTGATCTCGCCCTGGAGCGTGGCGATCAGCTCCTCGCGTGAACGGATGGCGGTGTCACTGGTGCCCATGCTGGAACATAACCATGTTTTCCGCGCGGCACCTCCTCAAACCCCAGAAGCCATGTTCAAGGAATTCAAGGCGTTCGCGATGCGAGGAAACGTCCTCGACCTCGCGGTGGGCATCGTCATCGGGGCGGCCTTCGGGAAGATCGTCTCGTCCTTCGTCGAGGACATCCTCATGCCCCCCGTCGGAAAGCTGCTCGGCGGGATGGACATGAAGAGCCTCTTCGTGAACCTCTCCAGCACGCACTACAACACCATCGCCGAGGCGAAAGCGGCCGGTGCGCCGACCCTCAATTACGGCAACTTCCTGAACACGATGGTGGACTTCCTCATCGTGGCATTCGCCGTGTTCCTGCTCGTGAAGCAGGTGAACCGCATGATGCCGCCCCCGCAGGCGGCCGCGGCGCCGAAGACGAAGGTCTGCCCGTTCTGCATCACGGCCGTTCCCGAAGCGGCGAGCAAGTGCTCGGCATGCACCTCGTCGCTGGCGGCCGTCTAGAGGATCGCTGCCTGCACCGCGGCCAGTAGCGCGTCGGGGTCCACCGGCTTCATGAGGAAGTTGGTGGCGCCGAGCGCGCGGGCCTCGTCCGGAAGCTTCGAGTCGGTGTTGGCGGTCAGGACGACCACCGGTACCGCCTTCGTCTTGCTGGACATCTTGAGCCGCCGCAGGACATCGAGCCCGGTGCCGCCCGGCATGTTGATGTCGAGCACCACGAGGTCGGGCGGCTTCTTCATCACGAACATCATCGTCTGCATCGAGTCGTAGGCGGGCACGGCGATGTGCCCCGCATCGCTGAGGATGGCGCAGATCACGCTCGAGAGGATCTTGTCGTCGTCCGCGACGAGGATATTCATGGCAGGTTCGTCCCGTTCACAGTTCGATGTGCCGGCCGCGCCACGTACTCTTGGCACGGGGAAAGTCGCTGCGATAGTGCCCGCCGCGTGACTCCTTTCGCCGCAGCGCACCTTCGACGATGCGCTGCGCGGTCTGCACGAGGTTGAGCTCCTCCGTGGCGCCCACGGGGAGCCGTTCCTCGATCTCCGCCAGCTCCACCATCGCCGTGCGAAGGCCCTTCGCCGTGCGCGAGATGCCGGCGTGCTGCCACATGAGCTCGCGCACGCGGTCCGCCGCCACCTGCGCGGCGCCGCGATCCGCGAGCGGGGGTACCGACCACTTCTTCACGGCCGGCAGCTTCCCGAGGGGCGCCACACCGGCGAGGTCGCGCGCGACGCGCTCGGCGAACACGAGTCCCTCGAGCAGCGAGTTCGACGCGAGGCGATTCGCCCCATGCACGCCCGTGCGCGACACCTCGCCCACCGCGTAGAGCCGCGGCATGCTCGAGCGCCCGTTCAGGTCGGACACCACGCCGCCCATCATGTAGTGCGCCGCCGGCGTCACGGGGATGAGGTCCTTTCGCGGGTCGATGCCGCGCGCCCCGCAAAGCGCGAAGATGCCCGGAAAGCGCTTCGCGAAGCCGCGGCCGAGCTTTCGCGCGTCGAGATAGACGCGATGGCGCTTCTGCTCGCGGAAGATCGCGCGCGCCACCACGTCGCGCGGCGCGAGCTCGGCGTCGGCATGCAGCTTCAGCATGAAGCGCACACCGCGCTCGTTGACGAGGATCGCCCCCTCGCCTCGCACGGCCTCGCTGATGAGCGCCAGCGGATTCTCGCGCGTGTCGAGCGCGGTCGGGTGGAACTGCACGAACTCCATGTCCGCGAGCGTCACGCCGGCGCGGTGCGCGATGGCGAATCCGTCGCCCGTCGCGACCACCGGATTCGTCGTGTAGCGATAGACCTGGCCGCAGCCCCCCGTCGCGAGCACCGTGGCGTCGGCCATGATCTCCACCGCCTTGCCCTTCACGCTCGCGCGCACGCCGATGCACGCGCCGCGCGACACGATCAGGTCGAGCACGCGCGTGCTCTCGAGCACGGTGATGCGCTTGCTCTTCCGCACGCGCGCGATGAGCGTGCGTGCGACCTCGGCGCCGGTCTGGTCCCCATGCGCGTGCACGATGCGGTTCTTCGAGTGCGCGGCCTCCCGCCCCAGCATCAGCTCGCCCTTGGGGTCGAGGTCGAACTCGGCGCCCGCCGTCTGGAGCTCGCGCACGCGTGCCGGACCTTCCTCCACCAGCACCTGCACGGCAGCCGCGTCGCACAGCGCGGCGCCCGCCGCGAGCGTGTCCTGGCGGTGCAGCTTCGGCGAGTCGCCGGCGCCCAGTGCGGCGGCAATGCCCCCCTGCGCATAGGCCGTCGCGCTGTCGAAGAGCGAACGCTTCGTCAGCAGGAGCACGTCGCCATGCTGCGACGCGCGCCACGCCGTGTGCAGGCCAGCGACACCGCTGCCGACGACGAGGAAGCGGGTCCTGATGCGATCGGGCGTTTTCTTCGTGCTGGGACGAGAGGCCATGTGCTGAATCTTACTCGGCGAGGGCGCCCTACCGCGAGCGCGTCGCCGAGATGACGATGGACGCCACCCACATCCCGACGAGCAGGAGGGCGCCGATGACGGCGACGCGACTGCGCCAGCGCGACCTCCCGGGACTGGTCATGCGAGAAAGGAAGCGCCGGGAGAGGCGCCTGCCAATCTCCTTGCCTCCCCCGCCTCCCGCGACGACTTTATCGCATCATGCGGAAGCTGCTCATCTTCGTGGGTGTCCTGCTCGTCATCCACGCGGCCCTCCTCTTCGTCCATCCCTCCGGTGCCGCCGTTCCGCCCACGGGCGAAGCGGTCGACGTCGGCATCGTCTTCGACATGGGCGGCCGCGGCGACAAGTCCTTCAACGACGGCGCCTACATCGGCGCCGAGCGTGCCGAGAAGGAGCTGGGCGCCCGCGTCCGGTTCATCGAGCCCGGCGAGGGTTCCGACCGCGAGGCCGGCCTCCGCCTGCTCGCCGCCGAGGGCATGGACATCGTCATCGGCGTCGGCTTCATCTTCACCGACGACCTGACCCAGCTCGCCAAGGAATACCCGAACACGAAGTTCGCGGGCGTCGACTACTCCGTCTCCACCGACAAGGACGGCAAGGTCATCCAGCCGCCCGCCAACCTCGCCGCCCTCAAGTTCCGCGAGGAACAGGGCTCCTTCCTGGTGGGCGCCATCGCGGCGCTGGTCGGCAAGTCGAAGAAAGTCGGCTTCGTGGGCGGCATGAACTTCCCGCTCATCCACAAGTTCGAGATGGGCTACATCGCGGGCGTGAAGGCAGTCTGCCCCGACTGCGAGGTGCTCTCGCAGTACGCGGGCGTGACGCCCGAAGCCTTCCGCAATCCGGGCAAGGGCAAGGAGCTCGCGCTCAGCCAGTACCAGCAGGGCGTGAACGTGATCTTCCACGCGTCCGGGTCAACCGGGCTCGGCGTGTTCGAGGCCGCGCGCCAGACGGGGAAGCTCGCCATCGGCGTGGACGCGGATCAGTACAACGAGGCGCCCGGCTACGTGCTCACGAGCATGGTGAAGGGCGTGGACAACGCGGTTTTCGACGCCATCAAGCGCGTGAAGGAGAACCGCTTCGCGGGCGGCATCTACCAGTACGGCCTCGCGGAGGAAGGCGTGGGCTACATCTACAACGCAAGCAACGAGAAGCTCATCCCCGCGGACGTCCGCGCGAAGGTGGAGCTCCTGAAGAAGGACATCATCGCGGGGAAGATCGTGGTGCCGAGCACCAAATGATGATGAGCCCCCGCGTGGTTAACGAGCAATCATGACCGCCGCCATAATCCTCAAAGGCATCGACAAGGCCTTCGGCCCCGTCCTCGCCAATCGCGGCGCGGACCTCGAGGTCCAGCCCGGCGAGATCCACGCGCTCGTCGGCGAGAACGGCGCGGGCAAGTCCACGCTGATGCGCATCCTCAGCGGGCTCTATGCGTCCGACGCCGGCACCATGGAGGTGAACGGCCGCGACGTCACGGGCTGGTCCACCGCCGACGCCATCGCCGCCGGCGTGGGCATGGTGCACCAGCACTTCATGCTCGTCCCCACGCTCACCGTGGCCGAGAACGTCGTCCTCGGCCACGAGATCACGAAGGGGCTGCAGCTCGATCGCCGCGCCGCCGAGCAGGCGGTGCGCGACCTGAGCGCGCGCACCGGCCTCGTCGTGCCGCCGGAGCGCCTCGTCGCAGACCTTTCCGTGGGAGAGGCGCAGCGCGTCGAGATCCTCAAGACGCTCTACCGCGGCGCGAAGATCCTCATCCTCGACGAGCCCACGGCCGTGCTCTCGCCGCCGGAAGTCGAGGAGCTGTGGGGCGTGCTCCGCTCGCTGCGCGCGAACGGCGGCACGGTCGTGCTCATCACGCACAAGCTCGACGAAGTCATCGCGGTGTCGGACGCCATCACGGTCATGCGCCAGGGCGCCACGGTCGCGCGCATGGCGAGCGCCGGTGCGACGCCACAGTCCATCGCGCGCGCCATGGTGGGCCGCGACGTCGCCCTCGCGCTCGACGCCGGCTACACGGGCAGCACGGCCAACATGTCGGCGCCGCCGCTCCTCAACGTGCGCGACCTCACCGTCGCCGGCACACGCCGCGCGACGGTCGTGGACCGCGTGAGCTTCAGCATCGCGCCCGGCGAGATTCTCGGCATCGCCGGCGTGGAAGGCAACGGCCAGACGGAGCTCATCGAGGCCATCGCCGGCCTCACGGGGGCACGCGGCGTCATCGAGCTCGCAGGGCGCGACCTCATGCCGCTCGACGTGCGCGCCCGCGGCGACGCCGGCCTCTCGCACATTCCCGAGGACCGCCACGAGCGCGGGCTCGTCCTCGACTACACCGTGGCCGAGAACCTCATCCTCGGCCAGCAGCACCGCTACACGCGCGGCATGACGCTCGACACCGAGCGCGTGGCGGCGCACGCCGTCGACATGATCAAGCGCTACGACATTCGCCCCGCGGACCCCACGCTGCCCGCGCGCGCGCTCAGTGGCGGCAACCAGCAGAAGATCGTCGTCGCGCGCGAGATGGCGCGCGACTTCAAGGTGCTCCTCGCGTCGCAGCCCACGCGCGGCGTGGACGTCGGCGCCATCGAGTTCATCCACGCGCGCCTTCGCGAGGCGCGCGACCAGGGCAAGGCCATCCTGCTCGTCTCGGCGGACCTTGCCGAGGTGCTCGCGCTCGCCGACCGCGTCGCCGTGATGTACGGCGGTCGCTTCGTCACCGTCCTCCCGCGCGCCGACGCGTCGCCCGACGTGCTCGGACCCTACATGACCGGCGCGGAGACCGCGGCATGATCCTCTCCGCGAAACGCCGCGCCGTCATCGAGGAGGCCGTGCTGCCGCCCCTCGTCGCGCTCATCCTCGCGGCCGTCGTCGGCGACGTCCTCATCATCACCTTCGGGCAGTCGCCGGGCGCCGTCTACAAGCTCCTCCTCGAAGGCACGTGGGGGAACGCGTACGGCTTCGGCCAGGTGCTCTACAAGGCGACGACGCTCGTGTTCACCGGCCTCGCCGTCGGGCTCGGGCTCCGCGCCGGCCTCTTCAACATCGGCGCCGAGAGCCAGCTGGCGGCCGGCGGATTCTGCGCGGCGCTCGTCGGCATGCTGCTGCCGCCGGGTATTCCCGCCATCGTCTGCCTGCCCGTGTTCCTGCTCGCCGCGGCGCTCGGCGGCGGCGTGGTGGGCGCGGTTCCAGGTGTGCTCAAGGCGAAGTTCGGCGCGCACGAGGTGATCGTCACGATCATGCTCAACTTCATCGTGCTCGCGCTGCTCAACTACCTCACGAGCGAGAAGGTCCACGTCCCCGACACGCTCCACACGCCGGAGCTCAAGAGCGGCACGTTGCCGCGGCTGGGCGAGTTCTTCACGCCGTTCCACGGCTCGGCGGCGAACGTGACGATCCTGCTCGCGATCATCGCCGCGGTCGTCCTCGGGTGGTACCTCTTCCGCACGCGACGCGGCTTCGAGCTGCGCGCCGTCGGCCTCCAGCCACATGCGGCGGAGTACGCGGGCGTGAGCGTCGCCGGCGTCACCTGGCGCGCGCTCGCCGTGTCGGGCGCCATCGCGGGGCTCGGCGGGTTGAACTACGTGCTCGGCTACAAGCACTACTATGAAGAAGGCTTCGCGACTGGCGCGGGCTTCCTCGGCATCGCGGTCGCACTTGTTGGCCGCAACCATCCGCTCGGCATCGTGCTCGCCGCGCTGCTGTTCGCGACGCTGTCGCAGGGTGGCCTCGCGGTGAACGCCCTCGTGCCCAAGCAGATGGTGGACGTGCTCCAGGCCGTCGTGATCCTCGCGGTGTCCACGTCCGTCCCCGAAGTGCGACGCCTGCTGCGTGGCGTGCGCCGGAGCAGCGAAGCATGAACGCCATGGACTTCGTCGCGCAGACGCTGCGCATCGCGGTGCCGTACCTGCTCGCCGCGGCGGGCGGTGTGCTGAGCGAGCGCGCCGGCCTCATCGGCCTCACGCTCGAGGGCTACATGCTCGGCGGCGCGTTCTGCGCGGCGGCCGGCAGCTACTACGCCGGCTCGCCGTGGCTGGGCGTCGTCGCCGCGGTGCTCGGCGGCGCGGCGCTCGCGATGCTCTATGCATCGAGCGCCATTCGCTTCAAGGCGGACCAGGTCGTCGTCGGTATCGCGATCAACCTCCTCGCGGTCGGGCTCACGCGCTTCTTCCTCAGGTTGTTCTTCGACAGCAGCTCCAACTCGCCCCGCATTCCCGGCTTCGACGTGAAGGGGAGCGGCACCGGCTTCGGCGCGCTCGTGCAGAACCCGCTCGTGTGGATCGGCGTCCTCATGATCCCGCTCGTCGGATGGGTGCTGTATCGCACGCCGTTCGGGCTGCGCGTGCGTGCCGTGGGTGAGCATCCCGCGGCGGCAGAGTCGGTGGGCGTGCCGGTGAAGCGCGTGCGCTACATCGCCGTCGCACTCAGCGGAATGATCGCCGGCCTCGGCGGTGCGTACCTCGCGCTGGACCAGCACCAGTTCACCGACAACATGACCGCGGGCCGAGGCTTCATCGCGCTGGCGGCCATCATATTTGGTAAATGGAGTCCCGTCTGGGCGGGGCTCGCCTGCCTGCTGTTCGCTGCGGCGGAGACGCTCCAGATCCAGCTCCAGGGAACGCACCTGATTCCGAGCCAGTTCGTGGAGATGATTCCCTACGTGCTCACCATCGTGGCGCTCGCGGGCATCGTCGGCCGCGCGCACCCACCCGCCGCGCTGGGCAAGACCACGGAATGACCCGAGGGGCAGTGGCACGATGAAGTTGAGCGAGAGCAGCAAGCTGTGGGTGCTCATGATCACGGCCTTCATCGACATGGTGGGGCTGCTGATGGTGATCCCCATCCTGCCCTTCTACGTGAAGATGCTCGGCTCGCACGGCGGCATCGTCGGGCAGCTCGTGGGCACGAAGGGCGGTGGAGTCGTGGGCGTGCTCGTGAGCTCGTTCGCCATCGCGCAGCTCATCACCGCACCGATGTGGGGCAAGTTCTCCGACAAGTACGGGCGGCGTCCCGCGCTGCTCGTCGGGCTCTCCGGCTCCGCGATCGCGTATGTGGTGTTCGCCTTCGCGCTCGACTTCACCGGCGGTGTTGCGCTGGCCATGCTGTTCCTCTCGCGGCTCGTGCAGGGCGCCGGCGGCGGGACGGTGAGCGTGATCCAGGCCTACGTCGCCGACTCCACGGCGCCCGAGGAGCGCACCAAGGCGCTCGGCTGGCTCTCCGCCGCGACCAACGCGGGCGTCGCCATCGGACCCGTGCTCGGCTCGCTCACGTCGGCTGCATGGGGCACGCGCGGACCAGGACTCTTCGCCGCCGCGCTCTGCCTGATGAACATCGCCTTCGCGGCGCGCTATCTCGTGGAATCGCGCGACATGCACGACGCCGCGAGCCAGAAGCCGCGCACGAAGTTGAGCGTCGCGATCAAGCAGGTCGTCACGCACTCGAGCGAGCCCGCATCGCGCCTCATCTGGATCTACGCGATCGCGATGGGCGCCTTCCAGGGCGTGACATCGATGCTCGCGCTGTACCTCTCCGCGCGGTTCAACGTGACCGCGAAGACCATCGGCTTCTTCTTCACCTACACCGGCGTGATCAGCGTGCTCACGCGCACGCTCATCCTCGGCCGCATGGTGGACAAGTTCGGCGAGGCGCGGCTGTCTCGGATCGGCTCGACACTGCTGGCCATCGGGATCATGTCGATGGCGTTCATCCGGCCACTGGCAGATCCGGCGCGCGTGGCCAACATGCTCGGTGGAGTGCTGCCCCCGGAAGCGGTGGCACTGCTGCCCTATCTGCCGCTCGCCCTCGCGGTGGCGCTGCTGCCGCTGGGCACGGCGTTCACGTTCCCCTGCGTGACGGCGCTGTTGTCGCGCGTGATCTCGAGCACCGAGCGCGGGCTCTACATGGGCGTGCAGCAGACCTTCGGCGGCATTGCACGCGTGATCTTCCCCATCGCGTTCGGCCTCATGTTCGACTGGCATCTCGAGGCGCCCTTCCTGCTCTCGGCGTCGCTCGTGTTCTTCACGATCTACCTGGGCCTCGGGATGGAGACGTACGTCGCGCCGCGCGCGCAGCCTGCAACCACGTAGCGCGATGGACATGACGCCCGGCGCATCGTACGAGCACACCCAGCGCAGCAGCCTGGTACCCCTGCTGTTCGGCGGCATCGGCCTCGCGACGCTCGCGATACTGTTCCTGCCGTCCCTCCACGACATGCCCCTCGGCCCCCGGCTCTTGCTCGGCGCAACGGGAATCGCCTTGATGGGCAGCGGCTACGTGTTCTCCACGCTCACGGTGCGCGTCGCCGACGGCGCGCTCGCATGGCACTTCGGGCCGGGCGCGTTCAGGAAGTCGGTGCCGCTGGCCTCCGTCGCGAAGGCCGAGGAGACCACCACGTCCGCGATCGAGGGGTGGGGAATCCATCTCACGATGCGTGGCTGGCTCTACAACGTGTCGGGGCGAAAGGCCGTCCTGGTCACCCTCCGTGACAGGACGGGCTTCCTGCTGGGGAGCGACGAGCCCGACGCCCTGGTGCGCGCGCTGGGCCAGTTGGGCCCTGCGGACCGGCCCGCCACAAACCGGTAATTCTTTTTCGCGCGATGTCGATTTGCCGTTTCTGCGTTCGTCGCAGTGGTGAACGGCTGTTGGACGCCCGAACTCCTCGGGTCCCTCCGCAGCCGAAACGCCACCGGAGAACCGGCCATGTCCACCTCGCGCGCACGGATCACCAATCGCTTCCTCTGGACTGCCCAGGGCGCCACCGCGCTGCTCTTCCTGTTCACCGGCGCGATGAAGTTCATCATGCCCGCCGAGAAGATGCAGCAGGGCCCGATTGTGCTGCCGCTCGCGTTCCTGTATTTCGTCGGCGCCTGCGAGTGCCTGGGCGCGCTTGGGCTCATCCTGCCGAGCCTGCTCCGCGTTCGCACCGTGCTCACGCCCCTGGCGGCTGCCGGGCTCACGATCATCATGATCGGTGCGACGACCGTGACCATCCCCGCCATGGGCGTGCCGGCCGCCATCTTCCCCGCAGTGGTCGGCGTCCTGACGGCGTGGATCGCCTACGGCCGCACGCGCCTCGTACCGATCGCTGACTCGGGGCGCCACGTGTTTCGCTTCGCCTGATCTTTCAACTACCAGAACGAGGAGCAAGACCAATGCGGTACATGATGTTGATCAAGCACAAGGCCGACTACCGCGGGATCAAGCCTTCGCCGGCGCTCCAGCAGGCGATGGGTGAGTTCATCGGCGAGTACATCACGAACGGGAAGTTCGTCGATGGCGCCGGCCTCAAGTCCACGCATCGCGCGAAGAAGATCCAGCTGAGCGGTGGGAAGATCGGCGTGGTGGATGGGCCCTTCACGGAGTCGAAGGAGATCATCGGGGGCTACGCGCTCATGGATCTCGAGTCCGACGAAGAGGCGCTCACTGTGGCGACGCGGTTCATGGAGCTGCATCGCCTGCACGCGCCGGACTTCGAGGGCGAGAGCGAGCTGCGCGTGATCGAGGAAGGAGAGCCCGGGTCGGAATAGCGCTCATCAGGCGCGGTTCGCGCGAAGTGCGAGATGATAAGTCCCACCCGCGCCTGAGAGCTCGACGACTCCCGAGGCCTGCTGCTTCGACGCAGGCAGCGCCGTGGCCGCGGGAGACGAGAGCACCTTGCACGACGTCACGCAGTCGAGGCGGCGCCAGTACACCGACCCGCCCTCGTTCGTGAGCAGCAGGCTCACCGAACCGAGCCAGGTGGCGCCCTCCTTCACCAGCGGCGCCACGAGCCGGGTCGCCTGGTCGACCTGATCCGCTGGCGATGCCGCGCGCGCGTTCGATGGAGAAGCGACGGCAGCCTGCACCTCGGCATTTTCGAGCACGGATATCTGCACCTCGACGCTGTCGCCCTCCGCCAGGCTCAACTCGGTGAGCGGGCGCGTTGACAGTTGTTCATCCTGCCGGATGGTTCGCACTGCGCTGTTCGGGAGGATCGACGCCGAGCTCGCGCGCGGCCCGACGATCCTCACCACGAAGAAGGGCGCGTCCGTGGAGTCGCCGGCGACGCGTGGCGTCGTCAGCGCGGCAGCATGCAGCGTCGCGATCGTGAGCTGCACTTTCTCCGGCGGCGCGCTCCTCCCGCCGCTGGGTAGTAGAAGCGCCGGAGCGACGACGATCCAGGACGCGAAGTTGCTGGCCATGTGTGCCTTGGTGGGAGACGAAGGAGGCCGCGCGCCCCGCGCGAAAGCACGAAGGGGCGCCGGATGACCGGACGCCCCTTATACGCTCCCCACCCTGCCAGCGGATCAGTCCTTCGAGTTCTCCTGAAGCCCCGGCTCGCTCGCGAGTACGGCCTTCGCGATCTCCACCATCGGCACCGAGCGATCCTGCGACGTACGCTGGAGGATGCGATACGCCTCCTGCTCCGACGACCCGGTGCGGCGCATCAGGATTCCCTTCGCGCGCTCGATCGTCTTGCGGTTTTCCAGCGCGCCGCGCGCGGCCTGCGCATCCTTCTTCGCCACCGCGAACTCGCGCGCGCGCGACACCGCCAGGCGCAGCGTGGAATCGAGCACGCGCGGCGGCGTGGGCTTCGGCAGGAACGCGATGGCCGAGGTGGCCGCGACGTCACGCTCGGAGAGGACGAGTGACTCGTCGCCGCTGAACAGCACCACCGCCACGCCGGGCACCTGCGCGGCAATCTGCTCCGCGGCCTCGATGCCCGACCCATCCGGCATGTGCACGTCGAGCAGCACCACGTCCGGCACCACGTCCTTCGCCCGCTCGATGGCCTCGCGCCCGCCATTCACCTCGGCGACGACGACGTGACCCATCGTGTTCAGGAGCTCGACGAGCAATGCACGGGCATTGTCGTCGTCCTCGGCAATCAGTACGCGAATGGAACCAGATTCAGCCATTGCAGTGCAGAAGTGTTGTTGTGCGAACAGCCTTGGAAGTTGGGGGCCTCACGCGGGCCCCGCGATTTCGTCGAGCAGATCGGCCGCGCCAACGGGCTTTCTCAGCGTGAAATCGCACGCCGGATCCTGTTCGTTGCGCGGCTCCCACCCCGTCACCACCCCGATGCGCAGCGCAGGCCGCTTCTCACGTGCATGCGCCACCACGTCCCAACCGCTCCCGTCCGGCAACCCGATATCCGTGACGAGTACATCCAGAGCAAAGCTAGCATCCTCCACACGTTCGCGCGCCTCCTCCACCGTGCGCACCGAATAAACCACGTGTCCATCACTTTCCAGCAGCGACTGCATGAACTCGCGGCTGTCGTTGTGATCCTCGACGAGCAGGATCACCTTCGACGCGCGGTTCCGGCGCGTCGGCACGGTCGAGCGTGCCACGTCCACCGCGCCCGCCGGGAAGATCAGACGCACCGTCGTCCCCTGCTCCGGCGCCGACACGATCTCCGCCCGCCCGCGATGCCGGCGCGCAATGCCATACACCTCGGCGAGACCCAGTCCCGTGCCGTTCACGCCCTTCGTCGTGAAGAACGGCTCGAAGGCGCGCTCGCGCACCTCCTCCGACATGCCC
>JBDSTA010000197.1:0-8100 GCA_039928475.1 Gemmatimonadaceae bacterium
CGCTTCGGTTGGGTTCGTGGTTGTTGCCGCGATGACGTCGCTGTCGCCCGTGGTGGCGACGGCCATCGTTGCGGGGCTGCTTGCGTCGTCACTGCTCGCCGGCCGCGCGACGTCCGTGGTGCACCGCGTGGTCGCGACGGAGGTGGCGCGTCTCGAGATGGAACATCAGGTCGTGCGCGAGAAGGCGCGCGTCGCCGAGGCACGCGCAGCGAGTGCGGCGCGCGAGCAGGTGCTGCGCGTCGTCGCGCATGACCTCCGCAATCCGTTGAGCACGATCCTGATGAGTGCGGACCTGCTGGCGGAAGACTCGATGGGCCCCGACGCGCGCAAGGCGCAGGGTGGCGTGGTGAAGCGCGCGGGCGCGCGCATGAACCGCCTCATCCGCGACCTGCTCGACGTCGCGCGCATGGAGGGCGGCCGGCTGACCGTGGACGTGAAGCCGGTGTCGCCAGCGGCATTGCTCGCGAGCGCGCTGGAGATGATGGAGCCGCTCGCGCGCGAGCACTTTCTTTCCATCGGTGTCGAGTGCGCGGATGCGGTGCCACTCGTAAACGCAGACGTCGAGCGAATCAGTCAGGTGTTTTCGAACCTGGTGGGAAACGCGATCAAGTTTACGCCGGCAGGTGGGACCATCACGCTGCGCGCCGAGGAGGCGGATGGGTCGGTGTGGTTCAGCGTGACGGATACGGGGCCGGGAATGCCTCCAGAACAGCTCGAGAGGGTGTTCGGGCCGTTCTGGCAGGCGAATTCCGGTGATCGACGAGGGATCGGGTTAGGACTGACGATCGCGAAGGGGATCGTCGAGGCGCATGGCGGGAAGATCGGGGTGAGCAGTGATGTCGGGGTGGGGACGAAGTTCTGGTTCTGCCTTCGTTGACAGCGGCGTGCGCCGGAAGATGCTATTGCGACTCGTCTCGCGCCGACCCACACTGTAAGCCCCGGCAGTTTCTTCCCGTGCTCAGCAACGCTGCAGGGTTGTGGCTGGCGCGTGCTCCTTGGGCCTGATGCTTCGAGGTGACTGATGACCATGAGCCGACGTACTGTAGCACTCGCGACCGCGATGACTGTGGCGCTGATACTTGGTGCGGACCGTCAGTCAACGCTTCTCGCATCGCCCGCGTCGACGTTGTTCGTAGCGCCGGACGCAACGACCCCTTGCTCATTCCCGCTGTCAGGAAACCTGCGTGAGTGCGCAGGCATCCTGTCGAGGGATTTCATCGCCAATCCGCGTTCCGCGGATCTGCGGTTCGCGGTGAGGGACGCCCAGACGCCAGGCCTGGACACCCAGCGCGAAGGCGAGTGTGGCAATTCTGGCACTACGGGACACTGTCCGGTTACGCAAAGCGCCACGCCATTCGTCAATCCGGATTCGCGCTGGTTCAGCGTCGAATCCTTGCCCGCGCACTATGCCATCGTTCTCGGCGCGATGCGCTTCAAGTATGGTGTGAATCACAAGGACCGTTATTACGCCAAGCTTGGCGCGAACCTGCCCGCAGACGCTGAGTCGCGCATGCACTACATCGTGGCGTACGCAGTGAGCCCCAAGGTCGTCACGGCAAGCAGGGACACGATCATCGGCGCGTGGGCAATTTACCGGATGGCAAAGTCGAGCGATCAATATGCCGACTCGCTCATGTCGGGCAACTTGATCAAGTGCGGGCATCCACCGGACAATCCAACGGCAGCCGAGACGCGCTTCACGACGTGCGTTGGACAGCACGGCATTCAGACCAGTGCGCGCCTCCTGAACACCACAAGCGAAGCAGTCTACAATTCATTGGCTTGCGAGGCGAGCCAGCTGCCATTCAGCACGGTGGCTGAACCGGACCTGTGGGGCGAATGCGGCAAGCAGCGTATGGTCAAGGTCGCGACGCTGTTGAAGGGCCGCGTCGATTCGGCCGGAGCTGCCGCGGCGTCCGGCAGCGTGAAGGGTCGCCTTGCATTTACGGCAGCGTCCATCATGCAGCTTTTACAGAGAGCGCAGCCGGCGATCGATCCGTACTGGTTTTCCTGTGCCAACGGTTGCTGCACGGCCGAGTTGTAGCCAGCGTTCGATAGATGCCACGGTCGTACTATCGCGCCAATGCGAGCACGGGTGCGCGCGAGGACCTCGCGATCGCCTTGGACGTATCGGTGAGCGCAGCGACCGCCCGTGCCCATTGCTGTGCCTTCGTCCGCTCACCGTGCGCCGCTTCGAGTGTCGCAAGCAAGGACATCGCTCGCATCAGGGCCCCCGCCGTGCCCGGCTCGCTGAATTGGCGGGCCGGCACGTACTGCGTGGCCTCGAGCGCAACAGTGAGCATTCGTATCGCACCGGACGCATCACCGATCGCGGCGCGCAGCCACACCTCGGGATACAACGCGTCGATCGTGAACTCGGCCGCCGGGATGTTCGCACGCGCCTTCGTTGCCGCATCCAGACCGGCGCGAACGTCCCGAATCCGCCCTGCCAGGTAAGCCGCCTGCAGCTTTCCCAATGGCTGCGCGGGATCGAGTCGCGCGGTATCTGCAGGGCGATAAACGGGAAATGCCATGCGCGCCGCCCGCATCGACCACGATTGCCGGAACTGTAACTGGCGCTCGGGTGGGAGGGTGTTTGCCACCGCTGTTTCCAGCCGGCTCTCGAGCACTGGCAGGCTATCGACAGGCCCACCCATCGCCGCGTAGACCAGGTAGCTCGATGCAGTCGCCAGAAGCTCGGCCGAGTCATTCGGGTCGATCGCCTCGGCACTGATCCGAGAGAGTGCCGCGGCACGATGCGCGTCGCCAACCAGTGCAGCAAGGCTCGCGATGCCGCCGGCAGTCGATGGCGTCACCTCCTGATATTGCAATATCGTGTCGGCGAAGGCGCGCACGCCCTGAAGCTTCGCGGTCGATCCCGGAAGGGCGAACTTGATGCGCAACCAGGCTTCGTAGACGGCGAAGCTGTTTCGCTGCGCGGAAGTCGTCGCGAGCAGGCGTGCCCGTCGCACGGTGTCGATCGAAGCGGCGTAACCGCGAAGTTCCAGCGCCTCGCCGAGCAGCTCGAGGGCGTCCGCGCTGTTCGGTGAGAGCGCGAGCAGCCGTCGTGCCAGCTCGAACAAGCGTACCCTCTGGCGCGCGATCGCCGCCTGCTTGGTCGCTGGCGGAACCTTGACCATCGCCTGAAGCGGCCTTGGATAGAATGCGAGTGTATCCGCGTTGAGCTCCGGGTACGCGCCAAATCGCTGGCTGGGCGCCTGGAAGCCGACGCGCGCGCGCGTCGCCACGGTGTACTTGATGTGAGCGCGCGCGATCTTGACGGCGCGCGCAGTGCAGCACGGATCGATGCCGTCCAGCAACTCGAACGCCCGCCGGATGGCCGTTGCATCGCGCCCTCGGCTCGACCGAAATGCCAGCTGTCCTCCAGGCAGCGTGACCACGATGGAGTCGCGCCTGTGGCACTCGGCGAGCCCGTACCAGCTGGCGAAGTCGAGGGAGTCGGTACGGATCAGCGCTTCGTAGCTCCCACATGCGGCAGGGAAACGTCCTTCCTGCAGGTCCATGAGCGCCGTCGCCTGCAACCGGTCACCCGGCGTGAGTCGCGCATCGTTGGCCAGTGCACTGGTCGAGGCGGAGAAGGGAGGCGCGTCGTCGGAACGCCAAATGCGCAGGTTGGCACGTGCGAGGCTGGCCTGGGCAAAACCAGCGTCAGCGGCCAGTGCCTTGTCCAGCGCGCTGTCCGCGCGAGTGAGGTTCCACGTACGCATGGCTTGCCTGGCGTCCAGGTACGCCATCAGTGCCTCTCGACTGCGCGTTCCTCGCGCTGCAGCCTCATTTCTCCGGGCGACATCGCCCTCGAAGAGTGAGACGTACGCGATATGCGCATACACCTCGTTGGCATTCGCAGGGGCACGTGCAACGGTCACCATTTCCTTGCGCGACCAGGCCGGGCGACGCGTGTCTCGTACCTCGATTCGCAGGTGCAGTGAATCGCCGTCTGGCGACGCACTCCCGGTGATATAGCGCCCCGCATTGAGCGAGCGCGCAACAGTGCCTGCGCCTGAAGACTCCTGCTTGATCGCGCCCGTCTCGGCGACACTCACGTCTTTCCATTCCGACAACGCCGTGCCGAGCCTCGCGGACCAATCGCGCACGAGTGCGCTGGTGTCGCCGGAGAGTGGCATCACGACAAACCGGCTCGTGTCGAGTGAACGACCGCTTATGAATCGGAGTCCATCGTCCAACGTATCTGATGCGGAAGACTCGCTTCGGGCGACGACGAAGGCGGTGGCTGCTACGGCAAATGCGAACGCAGCCGCAAGCATCGGGCGCACCGGTGGCCGTTGCTGCTTCGCGGGCATCGCCTGCGGAATCGCGCCTTCACGTGCATCCCTGCATGCGGCGGAGAAATCGTGAAGGGACTGGAATCGATCCGCCGGCACCTTCTCCATCGCGCGCATCACCGCTTGCTCGATGCTCGCCGGCGTCGTCTTCCTCCGCACCCGCAACGGTATCGGCGACTCCGAGATGTGCCGCATCGCGATCGAGCTCGCCGTCCGCCCCGTGAACGGCGGCTCGCCCACGAGCATCTCGTAGAGCACGCACGCCAGCGCGTACTGATCCGCCTTCGGGCCAACCTCCTTCTCCGCCGACGCCTGCTCCGGGCTCAGGTACTGCGGCGTTCCCACCGACAGCCCACTCGCCGTCAGCCGGTCGGCATCCACGTCGCCCAGCGCCCGCGCCAAGCCGAAGTCCAGCAGGCACGCACGGCCTTCCGACAGGATGATGTTCTCGGGCTTCACGTCGCGATGCACGACACCATGGTCGTGCGCGTACTGCAGCCCCTTCGCGACCTCGTCCACGATCGAGAGCGACTCCTCGATGCCGAGCTGCTTCTCGCGATTCAATCGCGCACGCAGCGTCTCGCCGCCGAGATAGTCCATCACGAAGAACAGCCGGCCGTCCACCTCGCCGGACTCGTGCACCCCGATGATGTTCGGATGATGCAGGCTCGCGGCGATCCGGATCTCGCTCTGGAATCGCGCCACCCCCAGCTCGTTCGTGAGCATCGGGTGCAGCATCTTGATCGCGACCGGCCGGCCGAGCCGCACGTCCTGCGCGCGATAGACCGTGCCCATGGCCCCGCGTCCGAGCTCTTCCTCGAACCGGTATCGCTCGGCGAGCGCGTACTCGAAGGTGCCGTACCTGGCGATCACGGAACCCGACCTCGGGCGTTGATTGCGCACCACGTCGTGCCGATGCCCGGCACAACATACCGCACGGCCGTCGCCTCGCCAGCGCAGCACCGGGCTGGCCCGCCCCACTGGCCGCGTGCACATTCCCCACCGCAACCCAATCGTCGAGGGACGACTGAGAGACCTGGTCCTCGAGCAACTGCAAGTCGCCCTCACGGGGCGCTACGAGCCCGACCGCGCGCTCGGCCACGGCGCCATGGCGAGCGTGTATCTCGCGCGCGACCTCAAGCACCAGCGGCTCGTCGCCATCAAGGCGCTGCGACTCATGAGCGAGGACCCCGCTGCGGTGGAGCGCTTCCACCGTGAGATCGCATACCTGGCGAAGCTCCAGCACCCGCACATCCTGCCGCTCTTCGACTCCGGCGACGCGCTCGGCATGCCGTACTACGTGACGTCGTACGTCGAGGGCGAGACACTGCGCGCGCGCATGAAGGCACTACCGAATGGTCAGTTGCCCATGGGCGAGGCGCTGCGCTTCACGCGCGAGATCGCCGACGCGCTCGACTACGCGCACGGCCACAACATCCTCCACCGCGACGTGAAGCCGGAGAACATCCTGCTCGCTGACGACCATGCGCTGGTCGCGGACTTCGGCATCGCGCGCGCGATCCAGCTCATGGGGGAGGACGCACTCACGGACACCGGTGTCGCGATCGGCACGCCGGCCTACATGAGTCCCGAGCAACTCGCCGCCGACCGCCAGCTGGACGCCCGCAGCGACACGTACTCGCTCGCGTGTGTGCTCTACGAGATGATCACCGGCGATCCGCCCTTCATGGGCACGCGCGGCGTCGTCGAGAATGCGAACAAGTTCATCGATGTTCCCGCGCTTCTTTCCAGTGCACGTGAAGGCGTCACGGTCCAGATCGAGAAGGCCACGCGCCGCGCGCTCGCGAGTGATCCCGCCGACCGATTCGCCTCCGCGGGAGAGTTCGTCGCGGCCCTGGATCGTCGCGCGGTGTGAAGTCAGGGCTTCGTGCCGGTGAGCTCCGCCGCGAGCTGACGCAGCGCGACCTGCCATGCGAGCGGCGAACCAGCGAGGTCGTCGCGCTTCGCCGTTCGCGCGCGCTTCACCTCCTCGTCGCGGAAGAGCTCCTGCCCACCCACCGCGCTCACCAGCAATCGCGTGCGCTGCGCCGTGATGCCCTCGGCGCCGATGCGAATCGCCTTGCCCGTGCTGTCCATCAGTGCGCCGGTGAGCTGCAAAACGACGACCGGCGTCTCGAGCGACGTGAGCCAGGGCAGTGGCTCGACGTTATTGGTGCCGAGCTCCACGCTCTTGCTGCCCTTCCATCCCGACTGCGTGATGAGGTACTGGCTGAGCTCGAGCGTGATGACGAGCGTCTGCGTCGCGCCCTTCGCACGCATCTGTGCGCTCACCTGCGCCACCCACTCCGGTGACGGACGACCCACCGCGAGGCGCATCGTCTGTCGGCCGCGACCGAGCTCGCTGTCACCGCGCGCGGGGCAGCCGTTGCCAGCAATCATGCCGTCCGTGCGGCAGTCGAACTGCACGTCGGGCGCGACGACGGACCTGTCGGCCCAGGCGGACGCTGCGAGCGGCTCCGAGAGCGACAGCGACGTGAGGTAGTCGTTCATCTCGCCGAGCAGTGCGGCGAGCTCGGTGCCCTTGCCGGACTCCGGCTCGAACACCGGCGCCTCGATGGCGCCACGCTGGAAGGTGATCGGCACGTGGCCGACCTTGCCGAGCGCGCGATTCAGCGACGTCGTGGACGCGCCAGCGTAGAAGGGCGCGTGCTCGAGATACGCATCGCCCACGCCGCTGTGGAACGTGGCGCCGGTGGACGCGCATGCCGTGAGCAGCCCGACGACGAGCACCGCGAACACGCGCGCGAACACCGTGTGCCGAAGCGAGGGCGCCTTGCGGTAGACCTCACGGGCGCGTGAGTCTCGCGGCACCTGGAGGGGCGGAAGCTCCTCGTCGATCGCATCGAGGTCGGCGACGATGTGCGCCACGCGCGGAAACTCCATCGTGTCGAAGTACTGCATCAACTCCTGCGAGTTCGCATGCGCCCTCATGACTGGCTCCCCGGGGGCGTGCGGAACGCGCCAGTGACGACGAGGGCGAGTCGTGCGGCTTCGTGCGTGCCGGTGTACGGATCGGCATTCACGTCGCCCGCACCAATTTCAGTGGACGCGCGCCCGGAGAGCAGGACGACCCGAAGGGCGTTCGCCAGGCGGAGGTTCTCGCGGAATGAAGGCATTGGGGGGGTCTCGCTGTGGTACGGCGGTTCGGTGTCTCGTTACGAGGAGCAAGCTGGCCGGGGCCGCTTAGCAGGCGCTTACACCGTGTGAAGGGCCCCTTATAAGCGGGGATTAAGCGCGTGCGGAGAGCTTCCCCGCACTTCCTCCAGCGCCCAATGCCCATCACCGAATCGCCCGACATCGTGCACGCCTGCGTCGTCGTCGGCGCCACCGACACCCGCTATCGCAGCGCGGGGCGAGGCGACGCGGTCGTCCTGCTGGCCGCGGATCCCGCCACGGCGGCGGCGCTCCTCGAGCGCCTGCCGCGTCACCTGCGCGCGATCGCGCCGGACACGATGCCCATGGGCATCGTCGGGCCCGAGGCCGCCGAGGCCTTCGACGGATGGCTGCACGGATTCCTCGACGCGCTGGGCATCCCGCGGACTTCGCTGATCACGGATGCCTTCTTCGCCGCGGCAACGCTGGGCTTCGCCCTGCTGGACCCCGAGCGCGTCTACGGAGTGGTATTTCTCACGAGCACTGAGGTGCGGCCAACCGAAGCGTTGGCCGATCGCGCTGAGCGCGTCCGGGAATCCGGCACCTCGCTCCTCGTGACCCCATGCACCTTCGAGCAGGGCAGGCTTTCTGATGCAGTGGTCGAGGAGATCGCGGATTTCCT
>JBDSTA010000198.1:0-2866 GCA_039928475.1 Gemmatimonadaceae bacterium
CGACCCGCTCGAGCGAACGGCTGCGGCGCGCATCACACGTTTTGCCAGCTGGGCTGACAGCGCTGGAACGGCTCGTCCGCTCTCCTGGTACGAGGAACGGGCGCGCGAGGCCGCCGGCCCACCGCGCAGGCTGCGCATCGAGACCGAACGCGGCACGATGGTGCTCGCGCTGTTTTCATCCGAAGCGCCGCTCACGGTGTACAACGTGGTGAGTCTCGCGAGTCGCGGGTACTTCGATGGACAGCACTTTCATCGCGTCGTGCCGAATTTCGTGATCCAGATGGGAGACCCGCGTGGCGACGGGAGTGGAGGTCCGGGGTATGCCATTCGTGATGAGCTGAACCGTCGCCGGTACCTGCGCGGCACCCTCGGCATGGCGCTTTCGGGGCCGAACACGGGCGGTAGCCAGTTCTTCGTCACGCATTCGCCGCAGCCGCACCTCGACGCCGGTTACACGGTATTCGGCGAGCTGCGCGAAGGCGCCGACGTCCTCGACCGCATCGTTCAGGGAGATCGTATTGTCCGCATCACGGTTCGCTAGCATCGCTCTGCTCGCACTGCCATTCGCCGCGGCGTGCCGGCCTCCGCGCGTCCAGGCGCTCCCCGGGGCCGCCGTGCCCGTACAGCAGTTGCCCATCGGCACGCTTCCCAAGGGACGTCGACAGATCACCTTCCAGTGGGAGCTGCGCGACGGGGACATCTCGGCGCGCGGAGACGGCGTGGCGCGCATCGCGTCGCCCGACAGCGTGCGGCTCGACTTCTTCCTCGGCGGCGGTTTCGGCAGCGGCGTGGCCGTCCTCATCGGCGATTCGTTGCAGGTGCCGGGACCTGATTTCGCGCGAAAGCTCGTGCCACCGCGCGCGCTCCTCTGGGCGGCCCTCGGCCGATTTGACGTGCCCGCGGAGCCGGACACCGTGGTTCGCGTTGACGCGGGCGTGCTCCGGGCCGACATTGGAGCACCGGTGCATTGGCGGGCCACCTTTCGCGGGGACACCCTGAGCCGGCTCGAGCGCGTCGATGGCGGCCGTCTCCAGGAATGGGTGGACCGCTCGCCCGACCAGAAGGTGCAATACCGCAATGAGGCGGCCCGCCGCTCCCTTTCGCTCGTCATTCTACGCTCTGATGTCGTTGCTTTCTTCGATCCGTCGATCTGGCGTCTCTAGGCTCGCCGCGCTTGCGGTGCTCCTTGCCGCGGCGCCCGCCTGCATCCCGCGCTACGGGTTCGCGGGCGGCGGGCTGCCGTCTCACGTGCGGACGATGGCCATCCTCCCCTTCGACAACGAGACGGCGACGCCAGAGCTCCAGAAGGAGATCCTCGAGGCCATGCGTCGCGAGCTGCAGTCGCGACTTGGCGTGCGCGACGCACCCGAGGAGCGCGCCGATGCGCTCATCCGCGGCGTCGTGCGCACCTATGACGCCGACGTCCCGGTGGGCTACAGCGCGGGCAACCAGCAGCAGGCCGTGACGTCGCGCCGCAAGCTCCAGCTCACGCTCGATGTCACCATCCTCGACCAGACCAATGGCAAGACGCTCTGGGAGAAGAAGGGGCTGCGTGCCGAGGGCGAGTATGCGGAGCGGGACGAGGCCAATGGGCGGCGTGAAGCCATCAAGCGCATCGTGAACGACATCGTCGAAGGAGCACAGTCCCAATGGTGAGTCCTCGCCGTGGCCTCAGCTCGCTCGGGTGCCTCGTCTCGCTCCTCGTGACCGCGGCAGTCGTCTACTTCGCGATCAACATCGGCGAGCACTATTTTCGCTTCTACCAGTACCAGGACGGGATGCGCCAGGAAGTGAAGTTCGCGGCGCACAACAGTGACGCGCTCATCCTTCGCCACCTGCGTGAACAGGCCGACTCACTTGGCCTTCCCGAAGCCGCCGGCGAGGTATCGCTCCAGCGCGACGGGCGACACATCGAGCTCGAGTCCGAGTACTACGTGCACATCGAGCTTCCGCTCATGGTGCGTGAGGTCCGCTTCAATCCACACGCCGAAGGCATCTTTTGAGCGACTCGCCGCCGCGCGATCCTGCGGCAATTGTGCGAGATCTCGCGAGCGCAGTTCACTGGCGGCGTGAGTTGACCGGCCGGCTCGTGTTCACGAACGGCGTCTTCGACCTGCTGCATCCCGGGCACGTGGATGTGCTGCTCGGCGCGCGCCGCGCGGGTGAGCATCTCGTGGTCGGCCTGAACAGCGACGCGTCCGTGCGACGACTGAACAAGGGTCCCGAGCGTCCCATTCGCACCGAGGCGGAGCGTGCGTACGTGCTCGCGGCGCTCGAGGCGGTGGACTGCGTGGTGGTCTTCGCGGAGGACACGCCAATCGACCTGATCACCGCGCTGCGCCCTGACGTGCTCGTGAAGGGCGGCGACTATTCCGAGTCCACCATCGTCGGCGCGCCGGAAGTGCGCAGCTGGGGTGGGGACGTACGCGTGATTCCGCTCACGCCCGGGCAATCCACCACCAACATCGTGCAGGCACTCCGTGGGAAACACTCCGCCAGCTGATCCCGTCCGCTCCGGCCGCGTCGCGAGCGAGCTTCGTCCCGTCACGCTCGAGCGCAACGTCGCCGCATTCGCGGAGGGGTCGTGCCTGGTGTCGTTCGGGTCCACACGCGTCCTGTGCACGGCATCCGTCGAGGATGGGGTGCCGAGCTGGCGCAGGGGACGCGGTGAAGGCTGGCTCACGGCGGAGTATGCAATGCTCCCGCGCGCCACGAAGACGCGCACCTCGCGCGAGCGCGGCCAGATCGGCGGGCGCACGCAGGAGATCCAGCGGCTCATCGGCCGCAGCGTGCGCGCAATGCTCGACGACTTCGCGTGGGGCGAGTTCACGCTCAAGGTGGACTGCGACGTGCTCCAGGCCGATGG
>JBDSTA010000199.1:0-3644 GCA_039928475.1 Gemmatimonadaceae bacterium
GACCTGAGCGCCCTGAGCGTGGCGAGCGGCCACAGCGTACCGAGGCCGAGCGTGCGGCTCGCCGCGAGAAGCGGGAGAAGCGCGACAAGCGTGACAAACGCGAGGAGCGCGGCCCGCGTCCGCCGCGCCCGGAGCGCGTCGCCGAGAGCACAGCGGCCGCCGAGAATTCCACCGAGACCGAGGCGGAGGAGGTCGTCGGCGAAATTCCGGCAGCCGATGACGCCGGCGGGCCGCCGCGCGAAGGCGCGCCGGCACGCAAGCGGAAGCGCCGCCGTCGCCGGAGCGAACGCGGTCCACGCGACGCCACCGATGCGAGCGGCGGTGACGAGGGTGCACCGGGCAGCGACGACGCAGGCTTCGAGGCGCCCGCAGCGCCGTCCAATGACTTCACGCCGCTGCCCTCTCCGCCGCCACCGCCCGCGCCGTCACCCGCACCACCGCCGTCACCCTATTCGGATTCCCAGGAATGAGCCGCTATCGCGTTGCCGTGCACGTCGTCCCCCGCCGTGGCCTGCTCGACCCGCAGGGCAAGGCCGTTGCCGACGCGCTGCACACACTCGGCTTCAGCGGCGTCGCAAGCGTCCACGTGGGCCGGCACCTCGTCCTCGACGTGGACTCCGCGAGCGAGTCGGATGCACGCGAGCAGACGTCGCGCATGTGCGCGCAGCTGCTCGCCAATCCCGTCACGGAAGACTTCGAGATCGCCTCGGTGACCACCGCATGAAGTTCGGCATCGTCACCTTTCCCGGCTCCAATTGCGACTACGACGCCTACCAGGCGGTCGTCGAGGCGCTGGGCGAGAAGGCCGTGTACCTGTGGCACAAGGATCACGACCTGCAGGACTCCGACGTCATCGTCCTGCCCGGCGGCTTCAGCTACGGTGACTACCTGCGCGCCGGCGCCATCGCGCGCTTCAGCCCGATCATGCGCGAGGTCGTCGCGCACGCGGAACGGGGCGCTCCCGTGATCGGCATCTGCAACGGATTCCAGATCGCCTGCGAGGCGGGCCTCCTGCCGGGCGCGCTCCTGCGGAATGCGTCGCTCAAGTTCGTGTGCGCGCCCATCGGCCTGCGCGTCGAGAACAACCAGACATCGTTCACCTCGGGGTACGAAGCGGGCCAGCGTATCGTCGTGCCCATCGCGCACGGTGACGGCCGCTACAGCGCAGACGACGACACGCTCGCTCGTCTGGAGGGAGAAGGACAGGTCGTGTTCCGCTATGCACCGGATCCACTGCAGGCCGAAGAGGCCTACAACCCGAACGGATCCATGAAGGACATCGCCGGCATCGTGAATGCGCGCGGCAATGTGCTGGGCATGATGCCACACCCGGAGCGGGCCGTCGATCCGCTCCTCGGGCCCGCCGACGGGCTGCCACTCTTCGAGTCCATCCTCAATCGCGTCGCTGTCTGACGAGGAGCATTGCATGCGTGGTTCGCTCGTAGTCACCCTCATGCTGGTCGCCGCACCGCTGTCTGCGCAGCAGGGAGCGCGCACGATCGCTCCCGGCATGACGAAGGCGCAGGTCGTCTCCGCCCTTGGACAACCCGCCACGCTCCGCACCGTGAGCGAGTTTACGTACATGTTCTACCAGAACTCCTGCGGGCGCCGCTGCGGCATGAATGATCTCGTCATCCTGCACGGCGACAGCGTGTCCGACGCGATCTTCCGCTCGCCGAATCGCCACTACTCGGGCACGAGCAGCTCCCCGGCGGCGATTCCGCCCGCCGTCGCCCGCAAGCAGAAACCATCGGCGGCCGGCCAGCCGATGAAGATGAAGCCTGCGCCCGCGAACGACACCCGACCGTCCATCCCGGTGAGCCCGCCCAGGGTTCAACCGGCCTCCGGCCCCAAGTCCGCGACCCCGAAGCCGTGACCGTTACCGCTCGACCCGGCGATCCGACCATCACCCCCGCGCTCGTCGCCGAGCACGGGCTCACGTCCGACGAATACGATCGCCTCGTGGACATGCTCGGCCGCACTCCGACGTTCACGGAGCTCGGCATCGTCAGCGCCCTGTGGAGCGAGCACTGCTCGTACAAGCACTCGCGACCGCTCCTCAAGACCCTGCCGACGAAGGCGCCTTACGTCCTCCAGGGTCCGGGGGAGAACGCCGGTGTCATCGCGATCGGCGATGGCCTCGCGGTCGCGTTCAAGATCGAGTCGCACAACCATCCGTCCGCCGTCGAGCCCTATCAGGGCGCGGCGACGGGTGTCGGCGGGATCCTGCGCGACGTTTTCACGATGGGCGCGCGACCCATCGCGCTCCTCAACTCCCTTCGCTTCGGCTCACTCGATTCCGCGCGCGTCCGGTACCTGTTCGCGGGCTGCGTGAAGGGCATCGGTGACTACGGCAACTGCGTCGGCATCCCGACCGTTGCCGGCGAGGTCGTGTTCGATCCCGCCTACGAGGGCAACCCGCTCGTCAACGCGATGTGCGTCGGACTCCTCAAGGAGGAGGAGCTGATGCTCGCTGTCGCGCAGGGCGTGGGCAACCCGATCATCGCCGTCGGCGCGCGCACGGGACGCGACGGCATTCACGGCGCCTCCTTCGCGTCGGAAGACCTCAGCGAAGCGAGTGACGCAAAGCGTCCGCGCGTCCAGGTGGGTGATCCGTTCACGGAGAAGCTGCTGCTCGAGGCCAGCCTCGAGCTCATTCACAGCGGCCACATCGTCGCCATCCAGGACATGGGCGCGGCGGGCCTCACGTCCTCGTCCGCCGAGATGGCCGCGCGCGGGGACGTCGGCGTCGTCATCGACACGCTGAAGGTGCCGGCGCGCGAGGAGGGCATGACGCCGTACGAGCTGCTGCTCAGCGAATCGCAGGAACGCATGCTCGTCGTGGCGAAGAAGGGTCACGAGGACGCGGTTCGCGCCATCCTCGAGAAGTGGGACCTCACCGCGGCCGTCATCGGCGAGGTCATCGCGGAGCCGGTCTATCGCGTCGTCGAGGGTGATCGCGTGGTCGCCGAGTTCCCCGGCATCCGCCTCGTCACCGACTGCCCGATGTACGAGCCCGAGGCGAAGGAGAGCGACGACATTCGTCGCCGTCGCGAGCAGGACGTGAATGCCATCGCGGAACGGACGGAAGAGTCCGACCCCATGTGGACGCTCGAGGAGCTGTTGCGCTCCCCGACCATCGCGAGCAAGCGGTGGGTCTTTCAGCAGTACGACCACACCGTGCGCACGGGCACCGTGGTCGGTCCCGGCGGCGATGCCGCGGTCGTCCGCATCCGGCACACGGATCGCGCGATCGCCCTCAAGACGGACTGCAATGGCCGCTACGCGTACCTCGATCCGCGCGAGGGCGCGCGCATCGCGGTTGCCGAGGCCGCGCGCAACGTCGCCTGCACCGGTGGCCGCCCGATGGCCATCACCAACAACCTCAACTTCGGTAACCCGAAGAAGCCCGACGTCTACTTCCAGCTCAAGGAAGCGGTCGCCGGCATGGGCGAGGCGTGCACGGCACTCGGCACGCCGGTCACCGGCGGCAACGTGTCGCTCTACAACGAGAATCCGAGTGGCGCGGTGTATCCCACGCCGGTCATCGGCATGGTGGGGCTCGTCGAGTCGCTGTCGCATGCGACGCGCGCGCCCTTCTCCACGCCGGGCGACGCGATCGTCCTCCTTGGCGAGAACACTGA
>JBDSTA010000200.1:0-7303 GCA_039928475.1 Gemmatimonadaceae bacterium
GCACGCACATCAAGACGGGCGCGATCATGAACGATCCCGCGGCGCGCGTGGCGGCGGGCGTGCCCGAGGGCCAGCGCGTCATCGCGGTGCTGAACGTGGGCGAGCCCGCGGTGGTGCCGCCGGCGAAGGAGCGTGCGAGCGCGGCATCGCTGACGACGTGGATGCCATAGACCAGGCGCATCGCGCGATCGATGCCGTCTGGCGCATCGAGTCCGCGAAGCTGATTGCCGGTCTCACGCGCATGGTGCGCGACGTCGGCCTCGCGGAGGACCTCGCGCAGGACGCGTTGCTCGCGGCGCTGGAGAAGTGGCCGGAGTCCGGCATTCCCGACAACCCCGGCGCGTGGCTCATGGCCACCGCCAAGCGGCGCGGCATCGACCAGCTGCGCCGCGGCAAGATGCTCGAGCGCAAGCACGAGGAGCTCGGCTACGAGATCGACTCGCGCGAGGACACGGTCGCGGCACTGCACTCGTCGCTCGACGACCATGTGGGCGACGACCTGCTGCGCCTCGTGTTCATCTCGTGCCACCCCGTGCTCACGACGGATGCGCGCGTCGCGCTCACGCTGCGCCTGCTCGGCGGCCTGACCACCGACGAGATCGCGCGCGCCTTCCTCATTCCCGAGGCGACGCTCGCGCAGCGCATCGTGCGCGCGAAGAAGACGCTGAGCGACGCGCACGTGCCGTTCGAGGTGCCGCGCGGCGAGGAGTTCATCGCGCGGCTGTCGTCCGTGCTCGAGGTCATCTACCTCGTATTCAACGAGGGCTACTCGGCAACGGCCGGCGACGACTGGATGCGCCCCGCCCTCTGCGAGGACGCGCTGCGACTCGGCCGCATCCTCGCCGGGCTCGTGCCCGACGAGCCAGAGGTGCACGGCCTCGTCGCGCTGATGGAGATCCAGGCGTCGCGCGCGAACGCGCGCGTGGGGCCGGACGGGGAGCCCATCCTCCTCTTCGAGCAGAACCGCGCGAAGTGGGACCAGCTGCTCATTCGGCGCGGGCTCGCCGCGCTCGAGCGCATCGACGAGATCGGCCAGGCGCCGGGACCGTCCGCGATCCAGGCGGCGATCGCCGCATGCCACGCGCGCGCGCGCACGAACGAGGATACCGACTGGGCGCGCATCGCGGCGCTGTATGCCGCGCTCGTCCAGGTCACGCCCTCGCCCGTGGTGGAGCTGAACCGCGCCGTCGCGATCGGCATGGCCTTCGGCCCGGCGGCGGGGCTCGAGATCGTGGACGCGCTCACGACGGAGCCCGCGCTCAAGTCGTATCACCTGTTGCCGAGCGTGCGTGCCGACCTGCTGGGGAAGCTGGGGCGGTACAACGAGGCGCGCGAGGAGTTCGAGCGTGCGGCGGGGATGACGCGCAACGAGCGCGAGAAGCGGTTCCTGCTCGAGCGCGCCGCGGCGTGCGCGCACGGCTTCCTGCGGCCGCCTACTTCGTGACGCCGCCGTTCAACCGGTAGCCGATGCGCGCGATGGTCTCGATGTACTCGGGATCGTCGTCGGCAGGACTGAGCTTGCGTCGCAGCTCGGCGAGGTGCGTGTCGATCGTGCGGCTCATGACGTCCTTCGAATAGCCCCACACCTCCTCGAGCAGCTCGCGCTTCGTCACGACGACGCCGGGCCGCTTGAGGAATGCGAGCAGCAGGTCGAACTCCTTCGGGCGTAGCACGAGCGCGGTGCCGTTGCGCTTGGCGATGCGCGCGTCGACGTCGATCTCGAGGTCGCCGCAGTGATACGCGCGATGCGACTGCGCGAGTCCGCGATTCTTTGCGACCTGCCCGCGCACACGGTTGAGCGTGGCCGTGAAGCGCTCCTCGTCGAAGGGCTTGAGCAGGTAGTCGAGCGCGGCGACGCCGAACGCGTCGAGCGCGAACTCGTCGTACGCCGACACGAAGACTATGAGTGGAGTGTTCTGTCCGGTGACTGCCCGGGCGACCTCGAGCCCGTCCATCTCGACCATCTTCACGTCGAGGAAGACGAGGTCGGGCTGTTCGCGCGCGATCGCCGACACCGCCTCCGGTCCATCCTCCGCCTCACCGACCAGCGCAAAGTCGGCATGGTCGCCGAGCAGCGTGCGCAGTCGGCGGCGGGCGAGGTGCTCGTCGTCGACGATGAGCGTGCGGATGGGCGCGCCGCTCATGCGGCGGGCACGTGTGCGGTGAGCGGCACCGAGACGCTGCACTTCGTGCCGCCGCTCAGCACGCGCTCGAGGGCGAACGTGTGGTTGTCGCCGTAGAGCTGGCGCAGGCGCGCCTTGGTGGACGACAGGCCGATGCCGTCGAGCACGATGCCATCCTCGGGAATGCCCGCGCCGTTGTCGCGCACGATGAGCTGGAGCTTCGCGCCGTCGGAGCGCGCGCTGATCTCGATGACCCCCTGCCCCGGCCGTCGCGACGTGCCGTGGCGGATCGCGTTCTCCACGAGCGGCTGGAGGAGGAGGTGCGGCACGCGCGTCTGCACGACATTGGGATCCACCTCGAACTGCACGCTCAGGCGCGAGCCGTAGCGCACCTCCTGGAGCTCCACGTACTTCTCGAGGAACGTGAGCTCCTTCGCGAGCGACGTCTCGACGTGCGAGCTGTCCTGGAGCACGTGGCGCAGCAGGTCGCTCAACTTGGCCAGGAGTCGCTCCGCCTGCTGCGGCTCCTCGCGGACGAGCGCCGAGATGGCGTTGAGCGTGTTGAAGAGGAAGTGCGGCTGGAGCTGCGAGCTGAGGACGTGCAGGCGCGCCTCGGCGAGCTGTCCGAGCAACGTCGCCTCGCTCACCGCGCGGTCGCGCGATTCGGCGGCGAAGATCACCGCCTGGGCGACGGCGACGATGGAGACGTAGGTGAGGACGTCGAACGCGAAGTAGCCGATGACCGCCTCGCGCACCGAGTGCGAGAGGTCGAGGTCCGGTCGTCCGCCCGCGAGCCACTCGGCGGCGCCCATCATCGCGCCGCCGATGACGACGAACGCCGACGCGCCGACGATGTGCGCGATGATGGGGCGCGCGCGCTCGTCGCCGTTGAGGCGGAAGCGCATCGCGATCATCGCGATGAACGGCGTGAGGATCGCGCAGGGCGCGAAGGAGACGAGCGAGCGGAGGATGCGCGTCGCCATGGGCAGCGCGCCGGGGCGCACGGCGGCGCCCTGTACGGCGAAGAGGAGACCGAGGATGGTCCACGCGCCGATGTTGATGAACGTCCACCGAAGGGGATGGCGGCTCCAGGGCGCTTGCGTCTGCATGGCCGAAGGATACGCTTCCCCGGGCACCTTCGCCCGGGAGGGGGGTCAGAAATCTGTGCGAAGCGCCCCGCCCGCATGCAGCCAAAGGGAATCCAATGATACGAACACTCGTCGCAGGCGTCGTCGTCCTGCTCGTGGCCCAGGGGCCCGCCCCCGTCAGCGTGACGGCACTCGCGAAGGCGCCCGTGATGGATGGGCACGTCGCGAAGGGGGAGTACGGCCCCGCGACGCTCAAGTTCACCACGCGCCAGGGTGAGGCGAGCGTGTGGATGCGGCGCCATGGCGGATTCGTCTACATCGCCGCGACGCTGCCCGACACGAGCATGTACTGGGGTGACGACTTCGTCATCAGCATGGACCTCGACGGCAACGCCGGCAGCGCGCCCGATGTGGGCGACCGGCAGTTCTACCTGCGCCGCGCGCTCGACAGCAGCGTGGTGTTCGTCGTGGACGCGCCCGCGCGCGGGCACTGGCTCGTGCCGGGCCAGATGCCGCCGCTCCTCCGCGCCACGCGCCACACCGCCGACTGGGACGTCGCGGGCAGCTCGTCGCCGAGCGAGTGGAGTGTGGAGCTGCGCGTGAAGGAGAGCCTGTTCTCGAAGAAGGCGCAGCCGCGCATCGCGTTCCGCACGTACAACGACAAGCCGAAGGGTTGGACCAGCCTGCCGAAGGCGAGTGTGGACTCGATGACGATCAAGGTCGAGCGCAATCCGTCGCTCTGGATCCCGCTGCGGTTACGGTAGCTCGCTCAGCCTGGGAAGCTTTCCCTCCATGAACTGGCGGGACACGCGCATCAGGTCGTCGCGCGTCTCGCCGACGAACGGGCCGTGCATGACGATGGGCACGTTCGTGCGCTCGCCCGCATAGAGCAGCACGCGCGCGCCTGCGTCGCCGGCCGCGATGCGCAGTTGCGAGAGCTCGGTTGCGTTGGCCAGCCACGCCACCTGTCCCGATGCCACGCGTGTATGCTCGGGCCCAAGCTCGACTTCGCCACTAAGCACGTAGACGAGGCCGTTGTAGGACGCCGGCAGCTCCTGCGTGAATGCCGCGCCCGCGTCGAGCTTCACGTCGAGGAGGATGACCGGCACGTAGTTGTGCGTGGGCGCCGTCGCGCTGCCCGATGTTCCGCTGTAGACGCGCGCCTCGACGCCGGGCTCGCGCCGCACGGGCAAGTTCGCGGCGACGACATGCTCGAAGCGCGGTGCGGCCCAGCGATGTTCGTGCGGCAGTGTGAGCCAGAGCTGGAGGATGCGCGTGTAGCCGTGCGGCACGACCTCCTCGTTGTGAATGACGCCGCTGCCCGCCGTCATCCAGAGCGCGTCGCCCGTGTGCAACGTGCCTTCGTCGCGATCGCGCACCTCGCCCTCGAGCACCAGCGTCACCGTCTCGAAGCCTGCGTGCGGGTGTGCGCCGCCCGCCGTGCGTCCTTCCGCGAGGTCGATGTGGTCGTCCATCAGCGCGATGAACGGGTCGTTGCGCGCGAAGTCCTTCGGGTCGACGACCATGGCGGCCGTGTGGCCTTCGCCGATGAAGCCCGGCGTGGGCAACGGCACTGTGTCGACGCGGGCGACGTTCCTGCTAGCGGTCATGCGCCTGCCTTGCCGGCCGGCTTGCGACGGATTGCCGCGTTCACGAATCCGCCGAGTATGCCGACGGCGAGCACAATTGCGGTAATGGCTGGGCGGAAGCGGGTGTCGATGCCGAGTGCGGCGTCGAGGGAGTAGCGCCCGAAACCGATGAGTGCGATGCCGAGTGCGGCGCTCGCGAAGACGAGGGGCAGCTCGATGCCGTTCTTCATGGCGAAGAGCCCATTGTCCCAGTGCACGGTGATCATGGCGACGATCATGACCGAGATCATGAGTGCGGGCCCAATGGGTCCAAGGAAGCCGAACGTGACGAGGAGTCCGCTGGTGATCTCGGCGAGCGCTGCGGCGGCGGCGAATGCGGGGCCGGATGGAAAGCCGAGCTGCACCATGAATTCGCCGGTGTTGCGGAGTCCGTAACCGCCGAACCAGCCGAGGAGTTTCTGGGCGCCGTGGGCAGCCATGAGGATTCCGATGACGACCCTCATGATGAGGAGACCTATGGAGATGGTCTCGAGGTTGACGTGGGGGTCCATGTGGCTTCTCTCGCTTCGGCGGTGATGGTTACTGATGGTAACCAGTCAATGATATCGGGTTTGGATTGAGGTGGAAGCAGGCACGGGAAGGTGCCACTGGCACATTGGGGTAACCAATGGCGGGGATGGGTTGTTGCGGCGAGGTGTGGCTGGAGGAGTCGCGTGGGTGGGGGAATCCGGATTGGCCGGCAGTGGCCTCTTCGTCGATCGTTCGGAGCGACGAAGGGCTATTTGGCGAGTCCAGGAGGTTTCACGCTGCGTGGGAAGCGCGCAAGATTCTGCGAGAGTATTGGCGTCCCTGCAATGAATCCGCGGTGTACATCTTGTGACGCACCAAGCGAGTGCGGAGTTTTAGGCAGTCGTAAACCATTGCAGGGACATTGCAGCGATATACTTCTCTGCAACAGAATTGGCGTTAGAGAACAGCTAAGCCACTCGTTGTGATAAGGCTGACGCCACGTCCTTTCGACTCGCCCCGACCGCGAGCAGGGCGCGAATGAGCAGTTCCAGAGACACGCTCGGATCCGCCGCCTCGAGCTTCGCAACCCGCGACTGGCTCGAGCCGAGCTGCTTGGCGAGGGTCATCTGCGTTAGTCCCGCCGCCAGACGCCGCTCCTTGAGGCTCCGGCTGAGCGCAACGCGCATCTCGACCAGCGCGGCCTCCTCCGGTGTCAACTTCAAGAACGCCGCGGCGTCCCCGACCGACCAGCCCGCCTTCTCAAGGCGCTTCCTTTTCTTGGCGTCCATCATCAGTCCTCCGTCGTCAACTGGTCGTACAGGGCTAGGCGGCGTCCGCAGTCGGAGATCACCCGAGTGGGCGCCGCGGATGTCGTCTTCTGGAACACGTCCGCGATGACAATAGCGTCTGCATCCAGTCGGTAGATCACGCGCCAGGTCTTGCCGGCATCCACGATCCGGAGCTCGTGGCACCGCCGTCCGATGGACGGCATCGGCCGCGAGTGCGGCATGCCGAGTTTCTCGCCGCCCTGCAGCCGCCGGAGCAGGGAGCCGGCCTCGAGGCGCGCGGCGGCCGAAAAGGGCGGCGTCTTCACCTCGCCGCGCAACCAGACCAACGGTTTGTCCGACGGTGCCATCGTGACCAATATATGTCGCTCGTGGCATATGTCAACATGGACATAGCAGGCGGCAGGCATCGTTGAGCCTGTTCTCTAACGAGCGTTGGAGCAGTCAAGCGCGCTGGGGACTGGCGGCAGCTGCGCTGCCGCCTTCTATTGATGCGCTTGCAGCTCAACTTGGGCGTTATGCGACCGCAGGCTTCTACTTCTTTTCTAGTCCCCCGGTACCCCCCTGCACAGCATGTCGTGGCTCGAAATCACGGCGCTCAGCAGCCTGGAAGTAGTTATAGTGCCTGTGATATGGGTGTTCCGGCTGCCGGGCAGTCCCAACGGCTCCTCGAGGATATTCACGCGGTCCATACTTGCGAATCAGCCTCTGAAGTTCGTCATGCGCGACATTGCTGTAATTTGCGACCGTACGATAGACCTCAAGCTCGTCCTCAAGTTCGCGCTTTGCCTTTGAGAGGGCGCGATTGCGGCTTGTAAGTTTCCTTGCCTTGAGCCGAGCTTCGGCGAGAGCCTCCTCAGCGGTTGCCAATTGACGCAGAGTCATCAGCTTGATCTCAGCGTACCAATAGCTTCCCCGGCGAATGACGCTCCGGGGCTTGAGTGATTCTACAAACTCATATCCCTTGGGTCCCGTACTCTTTGACTTTTTCTTGGCAGGCATGCGTAGACCGTCGTGTTGAGGTGAAGGGAGCGGGTACACAAAAACAGAGTCGCCCGTTAGGGCCGCGCTGAGCCGGTCGCATAACGTGCGTTGGAGCAGTCAAGCGCGCTATGGTAGCGGCGGCTACGCCGCCGCATTTTATTGATGCGCTTGCAGCTCAACTTGGGCGTTATGCGACCGCAGGCTTCTACTTCTTTTCTAGTCCC
>JBDSTA010000201.1:0-10373 GCA_039928475.1 Gemmatimonadaceae bacterium
GATGCGGACCGCGAGGCCCTCGGCGATCGCGGTCTTCCCGACGCCGGCCGCGCCGACGAGCGCAGGATTGTTCTTGCCCTGGCGGAGGAGGATGTCGATGGTGCGCGCGATCTCCTCGTCGCGGCAGCGGACGACCTCGAGCTTGCCCTCGCGTGCGTCGGCCGTGAGATCACGCGTAAAGCGATCGAGGGCGGGAGTGGCGATTGGGTGGGGCGCGTCAGTCATGGCTGCGTGATCGGGTGTATGGAAACTACTCCCGATTACTGGCGCAGGATTCGGGCTCGCGAAAGCGGGTCAGCCCAGCGCCGGAAACACCCGACCCAGGATCTGGTCGCCCCAGACCAGCATGATCACCGCGGCGGGAGCGAGGAACAGGCCGAACGGCACCAGCGGAAGCTCCACGGGCGCAGATGCCTGTCCGCCCAGTGCGAGCTCGGTCTGCGTCGACACTCGCCCGCGGCGAAGCAGCGCGAAGGGATACACGATCGCGAGGAAGGCGACCGCGCCGATCGTCGCGCCGAGGAACACCGTCGCGATCGCGCGGCCGGGGCCGAGCGCGGCGCCCGTGAACGCCATCAGCGTCATGTCACCCATGCCCATCGCCTCGCGCTTGAGCGCCGCCTCGCCGAGCCAGCCGATGATCGCGATGAGCCCCGCACCCGCGCATGCGCCGACGAGGGCGTCGAACGGGCCGGCGAAGAGCACGTCCCCGCCGAGGAATGGCGCCAGCAGTGCACCGGCCAGCGTGATGAGCAGCCCCGAGACCGTGAAGCCGTCCGGGATGAGGTAGTGGCGCAGGTCGGTGAGCGCGACGCCCGTGAGGATCGTGAGGAAGATCGCGAGGCGCAGCGCGGTGAAGCTCGGGCCGTAGTGCGAGAAGCACACCGCCCACAGTACGGCGACCGTCAGCTCACCCAGCGGGTAGATCGCCGAGATGGGTTCGTCGCAGCAGCGGCACCTTGCGCGGAGCACGAGCCAGCTCGCCACGGGAATGTTCTCGAACCACGCGAGCTGGTGCCCGCAGTGCGGACAGCGCGAGCGCGGGCGGACGACGCTCAGGTCGCGCGGC
Organism: Gemmatimonadaceae bacterium; assembly: GCA_039928475.1. Classification (GTDB taxonomy): domain Bacteria; phylum Gemmatimonadota; class Gemmatimonadetes; order Gemmatimonadales; family Gemmatimonadaceae; genus AG11. The sequence goes on from JBDSTA010000201.1 coordinate 1,070, forward strand.
CAGCGCGCGACACAGACGTTGAGGAAGGATCCAACGCACAGCCCGACGAAAAACGCGTAGACTGTGGCGAGCGAAGAAAGGGTCACGATCGGAGCTGATAGAGAAAGATGCCAGTGGCGACGGCGACGTTGAGCGATTCCACGGCGGGGCCGATCGGCAAGGCGGCGAGCGTCTCGATGCGTTCGCGCGCCGCTGCCGAGAGACCGGCCCCCTCGTTGCCGACGACCAGCGCGAGCCGTGGCGGCGGGGTAAGGCTGTGGAGTGGTGCACCTGCAGCGTCGGCGCCCCAGAGGGAGACGTTGCCGCGTTCGCGAAACAGGTCGAGCTCTTCCCAGGTGCCCGAGAGCACCGGCAGGTGAAAGTTCGCGCCCATCCCACTACGGACGACCTTGGCGTTCCAGAGGTCAACGGTTCCCGGCATGGCGACGACCGCGCTGGCGCCGAGGGCAGCGGCCGTCCGCAGGATGGTGCCCACGTTTCCGGGATCCTGGACACCGTCGAGGACGACGACGCGCGCCGTGTCGGCCATGGGCAGCGCGTCGAGCGCCAGGACGGGAATCTCCGCGATGGCCAGCACACCCTGCGGCGATTCGGTTTCGGCGGCGCTGGAGAACTCCAGCGCGGTGACCTGGGTGGTCTCGAAGTCCGCGGCGCGAAGTCTGCCAAGCAGGGCTGCGCCACGCGGCGCGTCGGCGAGCTGCGGTGCAACGAGGACGCCGCGCACGCGCAGCGGCGAACCGACCAGCTCCTCGACCGTGCGGACGCCCTCGGCGACGAACAGCCCGTTGCGCTCGCGTGCGCGACGGCGTCGCAGGTCGCGAGCTAAAGTAAGCAGCTTCAAGATGTTATGAGTACGCCCGGCAGGGAATGGGACTTGCGTTTCACACCAGCGAACGCTTCTAGAGAGAAACCATGAAAAGACAACTGACGGGCTTCGCACTGGCGGTAACCTTGACGGCCTGCGGGGTCTCCACGCAACAGGAAGTGCAGATGGGGGCGGAGTACTCAGCCCAGATCAATGCACAGCTGCCGATCATCGGCGACGCGGCGATCAACCAGTACGTGAACGTGCTCGGCGACTCGATCGCCAGGCTCACGGGCCGCACCGACATCACGGACTGGCACTTCTACGTGGTGGACAGCAAGGAAGTGAACGCGTTCGCGGTTCCGGGCGGGTATGTGTACGTCAATCGCGGGCTCATCGAGCGCACGCAGCGGATGGACCAGCTCGCGGGTGTGCTCGGCCACGAGATCGGCCACGTGGTGCGCCGGCACTCAATCAAGCAGATGCAGCAGCAGCAGGGCGCGAACATCGGCGTCACGCTGGCGTGCGTGCTGACGAGTGTCTGCAACAGCCAGGCAGGCCAGGCCGCCATCCAGGTGGGCGGCACGGCGATCTTCGCGCGATTCAGCCGTCAGGACGAGAGTGAGGCGGACGATGAGGGCGTGAAGAATGTCGTCCGTGCCGGCATCAGCCCACAGGGCATTCCGGAGATGTTCCAGATCCTGATCAACGAGCGGTCGTCGAATCCGTCGAGCGTGGAGAGCTGGTTCGCGACGCATCCAATGGAAGAGGACCGCATCGCCGCGACGAAGGCGCTGATCGCACAGTATGACCCGGCGATCATCCGCTCGCTCGCGACGGATTCAAAGAACTACCAGACGTTCAAGGCGCGCGTGCGCTCGCTGCCGCCGTCGCCGACGCCGCGGCAGTAGTAGCGCAGGCACGAAAGTCGATCGCGCGCAGGATCGAGTCGTAGCGCGCGACGGTGTCTGGCGGGACGGGGATGTACTCGAGGGCGCGGGCTTGTTCCGCGCCCTCGTGCATTGCCCACAGGATGAACGCGACGAGGGCAGCACCACGGTCAGGCGACGTCCGTACCGGGTCCAACACGAGCCAGGTGCGCGCGCGGATGGGGTACGCGTCGCCGGACGTCCCAGGCGTATGGAAGCCATCGCGTGCGGCGATTGCCGCCACCGGCAACCGGTTCTGGCGAGCATAGGCGAGCTCCATGTAGCCGATGGCCCCCTGCCTCACCTTCACCTCCATCGCCATTCCCTCGTTGCCCTCGGCGGTGACTCCGGTGGGCCAGCGCACCTCGCCTGTGTCGCGCGGCGTGTAGGCCCAGCGTGCGCTCGTCGCGAGAAACTCGCCGAAGATGCGGCTCGTCCCACTGCCGCGTCCGCGATGCACCGGCGTGATGGCGAGCGAAGGCAGTGCGGCATGCGGGTTGAGCGCCCTGACCGCAGGGTCGTCCCACCTTGTGACACGGCCCGCGAAGATGCTGGCCAGCAAGGCGGCGTCGAAGCGCAACGGCGTGCCGGTGTCGGACTGCGGTACGGAGTAGGCGATGGCAATCGGCCCGCGTACGGTGGGCACCGCAATGCGCGCACACGATGCCGGCCGAGCGTCCGGCGCCGGTGGAACGAGACGATCCGACGCGCCGAAGTCGGTCTCGCCGCTTTCGAGCAGGCGGATGCCTTCGCCCGACCCTACGGAGAAGTAGTTGATGCGTACACTCGCGCGCCTTCCGTATTCGGCGAACCACGCGCGGTAGAGTGGATACGGAAACGTCGCGCCCGCGCCCGTTAGGGCGACGGGCGCGAGCGCGGGGACATCGCCACGACCCGAACAACCAAGCAGCAACGCGCTGAGCGAGAGCACCCTGCACCTTCGCCGGCCCGTCATCAGAAGTAGTTCGTGTAGCTGAGGAACTTGTACTGCCCGCCCCGCTGCACGATCGAGCCGAAGTATCGCTTCGTCGCCGTGTCGCCTGTTGCGTTCACCACTTCGACGAGGCACCCCGCATACCTCGTCGTGGCGCCCTCGACCTGCACGCTGGGATCACACCGATGCGCGACGTACGTCATCGGCTTCCCACCGAGACGCCGTAGCAGCTTCGCGAACCCGGCGCTGCTCGGGTCCTGGATCATGCGCCACGCGAACGACGGTGGTTGCCGATAGGGCGCCTTCGAGTACGGGGACTCCGCATAATAGAGATCCGCAAACTCGCGCCCGCGCACGGCCATGGAGCGAAGCGCCAACGTGTCATTGCGCGACAAGGCGCTGACGAAGCGCCTCACGAGCGCCTCGCGCGAGCTCGCACCGCCAACGAAGGCAATGGCACTGTCCCCAGGCAGCGACGCGCGGAAGCGCCGCATCTCCTCATCGGGGGGGAAGATGGAATCGATCACGTAACCCGGCTGCGCGCGATTCATCGAATCCATTCGCGCGCGACTCACGGAGTCATCGGGCACTGCGGCCTCGGCGGCGCGCGCCGAGGCGGGCACCCTGTCGCTGCCGCAACCAGCGGCGGCAGCGATGAGGGCAAGTACGACGGTGTGGGTTGAAAGTCTCACGGCTCGGCGCAGGTCAATTGCGCGCGTAGCTCGTCCAGCCCTGGAACCACTTCGGGCCATTCGGCGCGACGCCACCGATGTACGACGTCGGCGTCACGAACGTGCCGGCCTTGGCGAGGATGGCCCCGGTGAACGTGGCCAGTCCTCCGCTGGCAATCGCGCTGCCCGCCGTCGGCGTGAAGTCGAAGGCCGATATGCCAGTGGGCGCGGCACCCACGGCGGGAATCGCGGCGAACATCGACGCGGCCGTGGCCGTGCTGAGCGTGAGGGCGTTCGAAGTGAGATCGAGCGCGAACTGCGTTGCCGAGGGATTCTGGAACATGAGGCTGTTCGTCTCCACCGCGACCACGTTGCGCACCTGCAGGTCTGCCGATGCCGATGGCGATGTCACCGCACCGGCGCGATCGAACGTCGCGGCATCGCGGAGGGAAATGGCATCGGTGGGCCAGCGGGCGAGCACGCCGTTCACGTAATAGCCGCCGGTGCCGCGACGAAGCATCATGCCATGGCCGCCACTCGCGCCCACGCACGATGCCTGGCCGCAGCCGATCAACGTAAAGTTCGCAACGAGCGGCACGGTGAACGGTGCGGAGTTGAAGCCGAGATCGCACCCCGTGCCGTTGCAGCCGTCGTTCTCAATACCCTCGAGGTCCACGGAGTAGAAGCCGGCGCCTGTGCGCGGCACGAGCTGCACCGTCGCCTGTGCGACGACGAACTGGATGCGGCCGGAGAAACCCTCGGACATGTCGAGCACGTCGTCGGCCGTCTCGAACGCAACGAGGTGATCGAGATCGAAGCCGCCGCCGAAGAACTCGAAGGAGTCATCGAGACCGGCGAGCGACTCGAGGAAAGAGGCGCGCGTACCGGAGCCGACCGCGGCGAAGGTGAATGAATTGAACTCCTGGTCCTGGAGCGGAGCGAAGCCGGCAAACTCGACGCGGACGTAGCTCAGCGTTCCCGAGTTGTCCGTAGCCGTATTGCCGCCGTTGTAGATGACCGTGTAGTTCTTGCCGCCCACGACCGCGGTGCCGTCCGTACCGGTTCCCTCGACGGCGACCGCACCCGTGCGGTTGTTCGGTGCGTTTCCGACGATGACGAGACCGCCCCAATCACCGGGCTGGCGCTGGCCAACGGCGCGCGACGAGGTGAAGACGATGGGCGCGTCCGCCGTACCGACGGCCTGGATCTTCGCGCCGCGCATGATCATCAGGGTGGACCCGAGCACGCTGAAGTCGCCCTTGATGGTCGTGCCGGCCTGGATGGTGAGCGTCGCGCCGTTCGCGACGTGCACGAAGCCGGACAGCGTGTACGCCGTGTCGGCGTAAAGCGTGCGGCTCGCCGTGATGTCGGTGTTGATGACGGCGGTGACATTGCCAAAGGGCAGCGTGGTCGTCGTTGCCTCGCCAGAAGCGACGCTCTTCAGGCTGCCGCGATTCGCATAGACGCGATAGCGATAGAGCGTGCTGGCCTTGAGGCCATTGTCCACGAAGCTCACGGCACCGCCGGTGGCGGGCGCGGCCACGCTGCCGGCTGCGGCATAGGTGCCCGCGCTGCCCTCTGCGCGTTCGATGTCGTAGCTCGCATCGCCCGCGGTGCCGTTGAAGGTCACCTGGACGGACGTCGCGCCCTTCGGCGTGACGCTGACGCCCAGCACGGGATTGGGCGCATCGGGTCCGGTGGCACTGTCGCTACCGCAGGCGGACGATACGAGTGCAACCGCAAGTGCGGCGAGCGCTCGGCGAGTGAACATCATGCGTATCCTCGAACGAAGGAGAGGTTGGGCCAACGAACAGCGGCGGATGATTCCGCTGTCCTGGAATCAACCCGCCGCTTGTTCGCGCCCCGCGACGCCGCGGTCACGATCGCGTCACGCGACGTCGCGCTTCGTGTATCAGGGCGTCCACTGGAAGCCGAGGTTCACTGCGCGTCCCGTGCGGTACGACTCGCGCGTGACCGTGCCCTGCAGGATCTCGTACGGTGCATCGAGCAGGTTCTTCATGTCGAAGCGCATCGTGACGACCGGCGCGATGTACTGCCTGAGCGAGAAGTCGAGCACGTTGCGCGGCTGCTCGACGACATCCGGAAGCGGACTGCCGCCGGCGGCGTAGATCCGCTCACCCACCCGGTTGAAGAGCAGGCTGCCGATGCTGCGGCGCGAGCCGGACGTGTACGTGAGGCCGGTGTTGATCACGTATGGTGCCTGCCCCACCATCCGGCGGCTGAGGTTCGTCGCCGCAGCCTGCGTGTTCTCGTAGAGGTGAATGCGGCTCTGCATCACCGTGACGTTGCTCGAGAAGGTCAACGGCTCGAGTGCCGCATTCAGCATCCCGAGCCCCTTTCGAAGCTCGAGCTCGACGCCGTAGTTGTCGGCGCCTTCGGCATTCGTGAAGAAGACGAAGCTCGTCCCGCCGCTGCCCGATCCGTAGACGCGCTCGATGGGATTGCTGAACTTCTTCGCGAACACCGCCACGCTCAGGATCTCGCCCGCACTCGGATACATCTCCCAGCGCAGGTCGAGGTTCGTGACGTTGGTGCGCTGCAGGTCCTCGTCGCCGCGCACGTTCTCGCCACCGATCACGTCCCGGCTGATGATGGGCGACAGCTCGCGGTACTCCGGCCGCGCGAGCGTGCGGGATGCCGAGAAGCGCAGCTGCTGCGACTCCGTGAGCTTCGCGTTCAGGGCGAGGGACGGGAGCACGTCGTTCCAGAGCTTCGTCGTTCCCACCGGCGACCCGAGCGTCGACAGCGCGTTGATCTCGAGGTGGTCGCTCTCGTAACGCGCGCCCCCGACGAGCCGGAGTCGCGACCCCAGCGGCACCTCGGTCATCACGAAGCCGGCCGCCAGCCTGTCCATGGCGAGATACGAACCGCCCTGCGAGAGCGGCCCGAACGTGAAGATGCTCGACGAAGCGGTGGAGAAGCGTCCGTCGAAGATGTCCTCGAGCGGAAGCTCGCGCATCGCATTCGTCATGTTGCGCGCGCTGAACGAATAGGAGAGGCTCTGCGCATCGCGCGACGTGGTTCGATACAGGCCACCCAGCTTCACCGTGATCGGTGAGCCGGCGGCCCCGATCTCCTTCTGGTATTTCGCGGAATACTCGTGACTGTTCTCCGTGAGGTCCGAGAACGTTCGCACGGCGCCGCCGCTGCCACCGCTCAGCCAACGCAGCACCTCCGGGCTCGTGGGGGTGTCGCGCTCGTACACCTGCACGAACGCCGTGCGATCGGGCTCATACCGGCGCACGCCGCTCGTCGTGACCGCCCAGTCGATGCGCTGCGCCGAGCCGAACTGGTGCTCACCCGAGAGCTGCCCGGAGTAGATGCCGCGCTGCGTGTACTGCATGCGCGTGATCTTCACCGGCAGCGCATCCGCGGTGAACGTGCCCACCTCGACACGCGCGTCATTGTCTGCCGACCGGTTGTACAGGCCGTTGAAGGAAAGGCGCGATCCCTCGCCGAGCATCGTGCTCAGGTTCGCGAGCCCGCCCCAGAGCACGCTCTGGCTCGTCGTCTGTCCGGTGAAGCGGTCCATCTCGATCGTCTCGCCCTTCGTCGTTCCACGATCGGCGAGCGCGCGCACCTGACCGTCCTTCACGTCCATGCCCGACGAGATGGAACCCGACACCAGGTAGCCGACCCGATGCCCGAAGAGCAGCGGGTCATTCCCGCCGAACGACGCGGACCCGTTCAGCAGCGGCGAGCCGGTCACGGACTTCGGCGACCATGCGTTGCGGAATGAGCCGACCAGCAGGTTCACGTCACCCTGGTTGAGGTTCACGTTCTGGAGGTTGCCGACGCTGCGCACGAGCGATGGCAGGTCACGGCGATGGTTCACGTTTGCGAACGCCTCGCCACCGACGGTCGTCGCTGCGAGCAGGCGCGAGCCCGAGGCGCCTGTGGCGTAGCCGCTGCCCAGCTGGAGCGATCCCGTGCGCGTGGCTGGGAACTCCTTCGTCCTGATGTCCACCAGCGCGCCGCTGAAGTCGCCCTGGAGATCAGGCGTGAACGTCTTCGCCGTGGTGATGGTCTGCACGAGGCCAGCGGGGAACATGTCCAGCGGCACGACGCGCTTCTCCGGCTCCGGGCTGGGCACGCGCGCGCCGTTCAACGAGCTCGTGGTGTAGCGCTCACCGAGTCCGCGCACGAACACGTACTTGCCATCCTGTACAGTGACGCCACTGACACGCTTCACCGCCTGCGCCGCGTCGCCGTCAGGGCTCCGCGAGATCTGCTCGGCGGTGACGGCGTTCACGACGCCGACGGCATTGCGCTGCGCATCGATGGCCTCGTTCACCGTGCCGCGTTCCTTCGCGGCGGTGACGACCTGCGCGCTCAACTGCACGCTCGCGCTCGTGAGGGTGATGCTCTGGTCGAGCGTCTTCCCCGCCTCGAGCAACAGCCCCGTGACGGACTTCGAGGCATAGCCGATGCGTCGCGCGGCCAGCGTGACGGTGCCTGCCGGAACGTTGCTCAGCGTGAAGCGCCCGTCCACGCCCGAGCGCGTACCCATCGTCGTGCCGACGACCTGCACGCCGGCTTCCGCGATGCCGGCGCCGGTGGCGGCGTCCACCACGCGGCCGACGATGCGGCCGGTCGGCACGTCCTGCGCTTCGAGTGAGAGGGAGGCGAGTGCTGCGAGAAGGAGCGTGTAACGCAATACCAGATAGCGTCGCATTGGCGGAGACTGGTCGTGAGGGAATGGTGCCGCGGCCTGACTGCGTCCGCGCCGCACGACCTAATGCTGTTCCCGTCCGGTCTCCGTATTCCCGCGTTCTCGCAACGGCCGTGTAACGACCACCGGCGTCAGGCGGCGCCGAGCTCCGCGACGAAGCGCTCGACGAGCGACTCGAACTGCGAGGCGACCTGCGTCGTGGTCTCGATGACCTCCGCGTGCGACAGCGCGTGTGGCGAGATGCCCGCCGCCAGGTTCGTCACGCAGCTGATGCCGGCGACGCGCATCCCCATCGCGCGCGCGACGATCACCTCGGGAACAGTCGACATCCCCACGGCGTCCGCTCCAAGCGTGGCGAGCATGCGCACTTCCGCGGGCGTCTCGTACGTGGGGCCGAGCAGGCCGCCGTACACGCCTTCCTGGAGCTGGATCCCGAGGGCCGAGGCGTGGCGCCGCAGTTGCGCGCACAGGTCCTCGTCGTAGGGCGTGCTCATGTCGGGAAAGCGGATGTCACTCTCCTCGACCGCTCCGATGAGCGGATTGCGGAACATGAGGTTGAGGTGATCGCGGATCAGCATGAGGTCGCCCGCGCGGAACGTGCGCCGTATGCCGCCCGCCGCGTTCGACACGAAGAGCACCGGAACCCCGAGCGCGTGCAGTACGCGCACCGGAAAGCCGGCGAGCGATGCATCATGGCCCTCATACATATGAAAGCGGCCCGCGAGGGCGACGACCGGCCTTCCACCGAGCGTGCCGCCGATGAGCTGTCCCGCGTGGCCGACGACAGTCGCCGTCGGGAATCCCGGCACCTCGGCGAATGGCACCACCTGCGCGTTCCCGATGCGCCTGGCGAGGCCACCAAGGCCGGAGCCAAGGATGATGCCGGCGACGGGAGTCTGGGCTCCGATCCGTGCGCGAATCGCGTCGGCTGCCTGCTGCGCCGCGGCGGCTCCGAAGCTCGCGGTGCTCATGCCACCTCCGCACGAAGTGCGGCGATCTCACGCTCGACGTCCGCGATCAGGCGTACCCGCTCTTCATGTGGCAGGAAGCAGCTCTCGAATCCGTTGAGCGCAACGCGCGAGAGCTCGGCGAAGGAGAACCCGATGTCCTTCGACGCATGCAGGAACTCGTCCGTGAGCGTGACACCGCTCATGAGCCGGTTGTCGGTGTTGAGGACGACGTTCAGCCCGCGATCGTAGTACTCGCGGAAGGGATGCGCCTGGTACGAGTCCACCGCGCGCGTCTGCACGTTGCTCGTGAGGCAGATCTCGA
>JBDSTA010000202.1:0-6081 GCA_039928475.1 Gemmatimonadaceae bacterium
GGTGGACCACCCCGAGAGGTGCGCCCGACCGAGCATCGACGCGTGCTTGCCCGAGCAGTTGTTATGCAGGCGGCTCGGCAACAGCCCCTGCTCACGCAGCGCCTTCGCGCCGCGCTTGGATAGGGGCTCGTGCGGTCCGCAGGCGAGGTCCCCTTCCTCGAGCCCGATGGACGCGAGCATCGCACCGGCGAGGGCAACGTGCTCGGGCTCACCACCGTGCGAGCCGCAGGCGAGTGCGAGCTGGTCGTCGCCCCAGGCGATGGCGTCGAAGCCGCGATGCTCCAGCAGCGGCATGATCTGGAACGGCTTCGCGCAGGAGCGCCAGTACGAGACGAGCGACGGATCATTGGCGGATGCGATGAGCGCACCACCGCCGTTCACGACGGCCGCGTGCACGCGGTGGCGCGATTCCACGAGCGCGCCACGCGTTACGACGACATCGAGAGACAGTTGATCCATTTACACGGGGAATTGGTGTGCCGCGGAAAGATAACCGGCTGCGATCGCAAAAGGGTCCCACCGTCGCAGCGACAAAACGAAAACGGCCGCCAGTGAAGGCGGCCGTTTTCGAGTGACATGTGGTCACGCTCGGGCTCGAACCGAGGACCTCTGCTGTGTGAAAGCAGCGCTCTAACCAGCTGAGCTACGCGACCGCGCGAACCGGGCAGAGCCCGGCATCGAATCCTGATTTTAGTCGGGAGCCGATGCCGAAGCAAGTGACGAAACGCACCGTCATCTCCGCAATACCGCAACTATTGCCACGAGGCTTGCGAGGATCTGCGCGGCTACCGTGGCAATCGAGGCGAAGTCGAGCCTGTCGTTTGGATCCCTTTCCGGGACGGTCACGACGCCGCCTGCCTGCGGCCTGGGCAGTGCGTCGACGAACAGGTGACGGACCCGAACGCTTTCGAGCTTGCCACTCGGCTGCGTCACGTACGCGCGATGCTCATCGGCCAGGCGCGAGCCGCCACCGGCGGCATTGATGTAGTAGAAAATGTCGCGACCGGGGACGTATGCGACATTCGCCGGAGCATTCACGGCCCCCTGAACCCTGACGACGGGGTTGTATCGCTGGATGGTGATCTGATCCCCGTCCTCGAGGATGATGTTCTCCCGGGACTTCTCGTTCTTGAGGACGTCATCGAGATCGAGCCCGATCCTGCCATTCGTCGCACGGCGGCTCAATAGCGAGTCCTGCGTGGAAGCATTGCCCGCATCGCTCCGGATACGTGACTCGGCCGGCCCGGGCCGCACGAACAGAATGGCGTCGCGCTGCGCTTCGTCAGTGAGTCCACCGGCGCGGGCGAGTATGTCGCTGAGTCGTTCGCGCTTGTTCTTCAGCGCATACGTACCTGGGAACCGCACCTCGCCACCGACGATGACGACGCGCTGGTACTCGAAGTTCTCCTGCCTGAGGATGAGGACGTTGTCGTACGGCGCGAGTGGAACGTCCGGCGCGCCCGACGCATCGGAGGGGATCCCTGGAGGGCCCGAGTAGCGAGCACCCGCCTGCCGCTCGAACAGGTAGGACGAGTCGAGGGGCACGCGAACGGTGATGGCGGTCTGTCCGCCGGACCGGTCGATGGGAAGACGAGCGATCTCCGCCTCACGCAGCGATGCGCCTTCCTTCATACCATTGCCAAGGAGGATCAGGTCACGCAAGGTCATGCCCTCGCGATATGCGTACCGACCAGGGTTGTTGACGTATCCGGTGAGGGCGACATACCGCGTGGGACGGAACGTCGTGAGCGAGAACACCTGGATCTGGTCATCCTCGCGGAGCGGAATGTCGTTGACGACCGCGCCCGTGGAATCGCGCAACTGTACGCGCAGCTGCCGGCGCGTTGAGTCAGCCTCGAGCCGCGTGATCAGCACCTCGCCAAGGTAGGTGTCGGGCTTGATGCCTCCTGCGGCACGAAGAGCATCGGCGACACGCATGCCCGGAGCGAGGCCCTGCGATCCCGGCGTCACGACATTGCCACGAACCGCGATGCGATTGCGGACGCGCTCGGCGACGGGGAACACACGCACGACGTCACCATTCTGCACGGGGACGGACGGGCCGAGCCCCGTCGCCAGCGTGGGGCCGGAGACATCCACCGTAGTGCGCGCGCGGGCCTCTTCAGTCCGCTCGGAGGCGGGCACGATGCGCTCGATGAGCACCCGGCGCCGCGCGGCGAGCGCGGTAAAGCCTCCGGCGGCCTCGAGGAGTTGCGGCAGGCCCTCTCCTTCCTTCAGCTCGTACGTGGCGGGGCGAATGACCTCACCCACGACGCGCGCCCGCGCACCGTGCACCGGCACGAAGACAATGTCACCAGACTGCAGGCGCACGTCGTGCGACGCGTCTCCGCGCAGGAGGTAGTCGTACACGTCGAGCGATTCGACAGTCCTCCCGCCGCGGCGCACCTCGACGCGTCGCAGGGAGCCGTTGATGTTGGGCCCACCCGCCGCGTAGAGCGCCGTCATCGCCGTGCCCGCACTCGAGATGGTGTAGCTGCCCGGCCGCTGCACATCACCGACCACGAACACCTGGTTCGAGCGAAGGCGGGCAACGTTGACCGAGAAACGTGTGCTGCCCCCGCTTCGGCTCACGCCCGAGTAGACGCGTCCGAGACGCGAGTACAGCAGCGCGTCCAGGTCGCTGAGCGTGAGGTTGTTCACGAAGACCTGCCCGACCTGAGGAATGATGATGAATCCCTCGCGCGTCACGTCCAGCGAATAGGACTCCTCCACGTCACCCGTCAGGATGAGCACGATCCTGTCACCGGGACCGAGGCGGTAGCCCGGATCGACGGGCCCAGCGAGGTTGGGCTGGAACTGGGACGTGGCGGCCCGGAACACGTCGAGGCCGAAAATCGCGAACCCGGAATCCGACCTGGCAATCAACCGCACGACGGAGTCCCGCGCGTAGCGGTCGCGAATCGTGTCCGGACGAAAGTACGACTGGCTGCGGAGGAGGATGGACGTGTCGGCGCGCTGCCGGCTGCTGACCGGTACCGTATCGAGGGCGCCGGAAAGCAGCTCGAGAGAGTCGGCGATGCCCAACTCCTGCACGGCTCGCAGTACCGTGGGGCTCGGAGCCGACGCCTGACCAGTCGCGCCGGTCAGGTATGCATCCAGCAGGTTCTCCGGATACCCCTCGGCCCGCAAGCGGCTTCTCACCTGTTCCGGCGTCATTCCGCTCGTCATCAGGCGCTGCCGGAGCTGCGCCACCAGGTCGGGCCGCGTTTGCAGGAGGGCCTGCGCCTGTTCCGGCGTCGGGCGCACCCCGCCGGGCAGTGTCTGGGCGTTCGCGGTACGCGCCGCGAGGACGCAGGCCATGACCATCATGCACCGGGTGAGCTTCCGCTTCATGCGATCGCCTAATGCGGCAGTCTGCATCCGTTTGAACCGTCCTGTGCCCATTGAGGTTTGAATGTGAGAGAATGCCAACTCAAAACACCTTGATCATTCCCTTCATGTACTTGCTCGGATCCTTGCGGACATCCGCGAGAATCGCGCTCAGGTCCGTGACCAGCTTGGTGAGCTGGTCATAGAGCATCTGGTCCGACAGGAGCTTGCCCGCGGTGCCCTGCCCCGACGACAGCTTCTTCAGCATGGAGTCCGCGCCGGCCGTGATACCGACGAGATTTCGGTACAACGTGCTGTCACGGAGCAGGAGCCCGGCGGTTCCCTTGCTCGAGTTGATGGATACGACGAGCGAATCCGTGGACGTTATCACGCCCGTGAGCTTGTTGTAGAGCGTGGGGTCGTTGAGCATGCGGCCGACCGTTCCATTGGGATTCTGGAAGCTGGCGAGCATCGTGTTGGCGCGGCCGAGCGTGTTGTTGAGCTGATCGTAGAGCGCACGATTCGTGACGAGTTGCCCGAGCGATCCCTCGCCGCGCACGATCCCTCCCGTGATGGTCCGCATGTCCTTCGTGAGCGCGACCATGTCGCCCACCGCCGCGCTGGCCTGTGCAATGACGGCCTCGTAGTCGAGCGCCAGCACCGTGGTGATGGTGTCGCCGTCCACGAGCGGACGCGCCCGTGGCGTGCCCGGCGTGATATCGAATGCCTTGTCGCCCAGAAGGCCGAGCGTGCGCAGCTTGCCGCGAGAATCCCGGCGGATCTGCTCGCGAATACCCTCGTCGATCGCGAGCGTGAGCTTGAGGTTGCGCGTGGTGTCGAGGTCCACCGGGAGGAACTCGATCGACTTCACCGTGCCGGCGAGCTGTCCGGCCACAAGCACCGCGCCACCCGGACGTAGTCCATTGGCGTCGGGCAAGTAGGCGATGAGCTCGTAGCGCTTGGCGAAGAGGTTTGCTGCCTGGCCGAGCTTGTAGACCGCGACGCCGATGACGGCGAGCGCCACGAGAATCACGAGCCCCACGCGGAGCTGGTCCCAGGTAAGGGTCGCAGAACGTTTCATGGGTCAGTAACCGCCGAGGAAGTCGCGAAGGTAAGGGTCGTCGGAGGCTGCCATCTCTTCCGGCGTGCCGAAGAACATGATGCGTCGCTCGTTGAGGACGGCCACGCGCGTGGCCATCCTGAACACGGAGCGGATGTCGTGCGACACGACGACGCTGGTGACGTTCAGTTCGCGTTGAAGCTTCATGATGAGGCGCGTGATGGTTCCCGTGGTGAGCGGGTCGAGGCCGGACGTCGGCTCATCGTAGAGCATGATCTCGGGATTGTTGGCCATGCCGCGCGCGATGCCCACGCGCTTGCGCATGCCGCCGGACAGCGAGGATGGCAGCTGTTCCATCACCTCGTCGGGATCGAGGTCGACGAACTCGAGCTTCTCACGCACCCGCGCCTCGATCTCGTCGTCCGTGAGCTCTGTGTGCTCGCGGAGCGGATAGGCGATGTTCTCGAAGACGCTCATGGAGTCGAACAGTGCAGCACCCTGGAATACCATGCCCATGCGCTGCCGCACCTCGAGAGCCTCCTTGAACGTCAGCCCCACGATGTCCTGCCCCGAGATGCACACGCGCCCCTTGTCGGGCACCAGAAGGCGGAGGATCAACTTGAGGGTCGTGCTCTTGCCGGTGCCGGACTCACCGACGATGCAGATGGTCTCGCCATGCCGCGCCTCGAGGGACACGTCCTCGAGGATGGGGCGGTCGAAGGCGAGGTAGACGCCCTGGAGCGCGATGATCGACTCGGACTCCCCCGCTTCCTTCTTGGCCGACGCACGTTCGATGGCCTCGGACTCGTCGCCCTCCAGCTCGTCCCGAATGACGGCGCGGATCTGGTCGGAGTTGCGCTCGCGCATGCGCCGCCCGTCATGGCGGCGTTCCGCGGCGCGCTGCTCCTCCTTCGTGGGCGGTGTACTGCCAGGCGTCTCGTCGTCGCTCATGGCGTGAACACCGACAGGAGGATCTGCGTCAGGAAATAGTCCACCACGAGGATGAGGATGCTCGACAATACGACCGTGCGCGTGGTCGCCTGCCCCACGCCCTCCGTGCCGCCCGTGGTGTTGAGGCCGAAGTAGCAGCCCGAAATGGAGATGATGCCGCCGAACACGAACGGCTTGACCAGCCCCTGGATGAAGTCATTGGGGATGTAGTGGAGCGTAAAGCCGCCAGAGACGATCTGCTCCCACACGGTGCGCCAGTACTGCCCCGTGGGAATGCCGATGATGAGCGTCGCGATGAGGTTACCGCCGACGATTCCCACGAAGTCGTTGATCACGGTGAGCACCGGCAGCATGATCAACGCGGCGAGCACGCGTGGCGTGACGAGCTTCTTGATCGGGTCGGTGCCCAGCGTGTTGAGCGCATCGATCTGCTCCGTCACGCGCATGGATCCCAGCTGCGCCGCAATGCCGGACCCCACGCGCCCTGCCACCATGAGGCCGGCGAGCACGGGCCCGAGCTCGCGGATCATCGAGCCGGCCACCAAACGGCCAACCAGCGCCGAGATGCCGAAGGCCTGCAGTTGCACGCTGGACTGCAGCGCGAGCACCATGCCGGTGAAGAAGCCCGTCAACAGCACGATGCCGAGCGACTTGACGCCGATCTCGTCCATCTGCTGCACCCAGTCCTGGGCGTAGAAGGGGCGGACGAAGATGAAGCCAATGGCGCGGCCGGCCAGAGC
>JBDSTA010000203.1:0-7760 GCA_039928475.1 Gemmatimonadaceae bacterium
CTCGTCGTCCCCGAGCGCGTTCGCGAGCGCCGCACGAATCACGAGGTACTGCGCCATCGTCTCCGCCGTACCGCCGGACTTGGACGTCACGACGAACAGGCTGCGCGCGAGGTCGAGCCGCGCGAGGAGCGCAGTGATGTTCGCGGGATCCACGTTGTCGAGCACGTGCAGGCGCGGGTTTCCTTCGCGAGCCTTCTCGTCGAGCAGGTTCCACTGCGGCGGGCGCAGGGCGGTGCGCAGCGCGATGGGCCCGAGCGCGGAGCCACCGATGCCGAGCACCACGACGTCCGTGGGAAAGTGTCCCCGGTCGCGGAGCGACTTCACGAACTGGCGCGTCTGATCGTGCAACGCACGGTCATCCGGCAGGTCGAGGAAGCCGAGTGTGCCGGCGGCGTGTTCGTCCACCACGCCGTGGTGCGCGGAGGTGAAGGCCTTCCCGGCCTCCTCCCACTCGGCGCTGCTGATGCCGCCGTCGATCGGCGGCGCCATCATGTTCGTGTAGTCGAGCTGGATCGTCATGCGCGCCCCTAGACGGTGACCGTCAATCCATCGAACGCCGGGGAGATACCGGGCGGAAGCTCGGCCTCGAGATCGGCGTGAAAGTTGTCGTGCGTGAGATGCGTGAGGTACGTGCGGTCGGCGCCGACCGCGCGCGCCACGTCGAGCGCCTCGGAGAGGCTGAGGTGCGACGGATGCGGACGGCGAAACAGCGCGTTGATCACGAGCACGCGCGCGCCCCGCAGCATGGCGAGTGCAGACTCGGGGACCGACTTCGCGTCGGTGACATAGGCGAGTGGCCCGATACGATAGCCGAACACCGTGATCGGGCCGTGCGGCACCGGCACGGCCGTGACCTCGTGCCCACCGGCGACGAAGGTCTCCCCTGGCCCGACGGGAATGGCGCGACCCTGCGGCTTGCTCGTGCCGGGCAGCGGCTTGATGTCATCGTCGAAGATGTAGACGAACTTCTGCGCGAGCCCGGCGAGCGTGCGCTCGGACCCGTACATCGGCAGGTGCTCGTTGCGTCGCGCCGTGATCGCGCGCAGGTCGTCGATGCCGTGCGTGTGATCCGCGTGATCGTGCGTGAACAGCACCGCGTCCACGCGATCGATGCCGGCCTGGATGAGCTGGAGCCTGAGCTCGGGCGGCGTATCGAGGAGCAGCACGGCGCCGTCGTCCATCTCGACCGCCGCGCCAACGCGCGTGCGCCGGTCGCGCGGATCCCGCGAGTGACATACCTCGCACGGGCACCCCAGCTGGGGCACGCCGAAACTCGTGCCGGTGCCGAGGAAGGTGAGCTTCACCGCGCTAGACCGTTTCCACCTTCATCAGGTTCGTCGTGCCCGGCACGTCGAAGGGCACGCCGGCCGTGACGACCACGCGGTCACCCTCGCGCGCGAGTCCGCGCTCGCGCACCGCGGCGAGCGCGAGCTTCACCATGTCCCAGTACGTATCGCAATGCTGCACGAGGCATGGGATGACGCCCCACACGAGTGCGAGCTGGCGGTAGGTGCGGTCCTGGTCGGTGAGCACGAGGATCGGCACGCCCGGGCGATGCGACGCAACGATGCGCGCCGAGAACCCGCTCTTGGTGAAGACGATGAGCAGCGGTGCCGCGAGGCTCCGCACCGCCGACGTCGCAGCGGCGGCGATGGCCTGCTCCGTGGAGACGGCGGTGTCGCCCGCCGAGCGGCGCTCGTCGGTGCGCACGACGCGCGGATGCTTCTCGATCTCCATGATGATGCGCGACATGGCCTCGACCGCGAGGCGCGGATACTGCCCCGCGGCGGTCTCCGCCGAGAGCATGACCGCATCCGTGCCGTCGAAGATGGCGTTGGCGACGTCACTCGCCTCGGCGCGCGTGGGGCGCGGGTGCGTGATCATCGACTCGAGCATCTGCGTCGCGGTGATGACTGGACGACCAAGCCGGTTGCACAGCGTGATGATGCGCTTCTGCGCGATGGGCACTTCCTCGAACGGGAGCTCGACGCCGAGATCGCCGCGCGCGACCATGACGGCGTCGGATGCGCGGATGATGCTCTCGATGTTCTCGAGGGCGGAATCCTTCTCGATCTTCGCGACGACGAGCATCTCCTTCGGGATCTTCTCGCGCAGCTCCGCGATGTCCTGCGCGCGCCGCACGAAGCTGAGCGCGAGGTAGTCGAGCTGCTGCTCGACCGCGAAGGCGACGTCGGCCCAGTCCTTGTCGGTGATGGAGGGCGCGCTCACGGCGACGCCGGGCAGGTTCATGCCCTTGTGGCTCTTGATCGTGCCGCCGTGGAGCACGCGCGCGTGCACGGTGTTCGCGCCGACGTCGAGGGCGACGAGCTCGATGAGGCCGTCGTCCACGAGGATGCGGTCGCCGACCTTGAGGTCGTCGCACAGGTGATCGTACGTCGTGGGGAACTGGTCGCCCTCGACGTCCTCACCGGCGACGAGCACGATGTCCTCGCCATCGCGCACCTGGCGCGGGGCAGCGAGGTCGCCGATGCGAATGCGCGGGCCCTGCAGGTCGCCGAGGATGGCCACGGGTCGCCCGAGGGTCGCCGCGACTTCGCGGACGAGTGCGACCGTTGCCGCGTGCTGCTCGTGGGTGCCGTGCGAGAAGTTGAGCCGCGCGACGCTGAGTCCCGCCTCCATGAGGCTGCGCAGCGTCTCGCGGGAATCCGAGGCGGGTCCGAGCGTGCAGACGATCTTGGTACGTGGGAAGGGCACTTTTGTTATTTAGAATTCCGTGGACGGCGCGCGGGCGACTGCCTCGCGCGCAGGACGATCATCCCACCAGCTGGCCGTGCTTCTTCTCGAGTCCCGCGGTGAGCGAGTCGAAGCTCTTCTGGAAGCTCGCGAGTCCGTCGGAGAGCAGCTTGTCGGTGACGTCCGTCATGTCGACGCCCGCCGCCGCGAGGTCGCGCATCGTGCGCTCGGCGCCGGCGAAATCTGCGTCCACCGTACGCGCCGTCTCGCCGTGATCGCGATACGCCTCGATCGTGGCGGGCGGCATCGTGTTCACGGTGTTCGGGCCGACGAGCTGCTCGACGTAGATGACGTCGCGGTATGCGGGATTCTTCGAGCTCGTGCTCGCCCAGAGCGGGCGCTGGAGGCGTGCGCCCTGCGCGGCGAGGGGCGCCCAGCGCTCCGAGTCGAACTGGCCGAGGAACAGCTTGTACGCGAGCTGCGCATTCGCGACGGCCGCCTTGCCCTTGAGCGCCTTCGCCTCCGGCGTGCCGATGGCGTCGAGCCGCTTGTCGACTTCCGTGTCGACGCGGCTCACGAAGAAGGACGCGACGCTCGCGATGCGATCGATGGGCTTGCCCGCCGTGACGCGATCCTCGAGGCCACTGATGTACGCATCGATCACGCGACGATGCGCGTCGATGGCGAAGAGCAGCGTGATGTTGACGTTGATGCCAGCGCCGATGAGCGTGCGGACGGCGATCGCTCCCTCCGCGGTGCCGGGCACCTTGATCATCACGTTGGGCCGCGCGACCATCGCCCAGAGGCGCTGGGCTTCGGCGATCGTTTCGCGTGCGCTGTTCGCCGCGCCTGGCGAGACTTCGATGGAGACGTAACCGTCGCCGCCGTTCGTCGCCTCGTACACGGGCATGAAGATGTCGCACGCTTCGCGCACGTCACTCGTCTCGACGAGCTCGAAGAGGTCGAGTGCGGAGGACGAATTCGCAGCGCCGCGAATCTGGTCGTCGTACAACTCGCCCTCGGCCAGCGCCTTCTCGAAGATCGTCGGGTTGGACGTCATCCCCGTGAGGGCGTCCGATCCGATCCGGCGCGCGAGCTCACCGTTGCGCAGGATCGCGCGGTCGATGAAGTCGAGCCAGATGGACTGTCCGGCGTCGTGGAGGAGCTGGAGGCGATTGGGCATCGGATGCGCAGAGGTTGAGAGTGGTGACGCAACATACACAAGACGGCCTGAAGGTCACCATTGGCAAAGGTCCGGCTTCGGCCCGGGCGGTGCAACCTGTGTTGCGCGGCGGGCGGTAAAGTGGCGCAGCTTACGGCGTGGTGCGGAGTTAGAAGCGAACTCGGCAACTGTTCCCGAGACGCTGCCTGCGAGCGGCCCCAACTTTTTTTTTCGTTTTCTTGGCGATTTGAGCCCTGACGGCACGCCGTCTGCCATTCCCCGAGTCCGGCAGAACTGCGACGACCCTCGTCGCACCCGCAACCTCGCCCGCGGGGAACGAGAACATTGGGCGAAGGCGACGGAGGAAGAAGGATGAAGACTCGGAACTTTGCGTTGTGCTCACTCGGCCTCGCAGCCGCCATCACCCTCGGCGGTGCCGCAACGGCTTCGGCGCAGGCTCGCTCTGACACGCGCATCCCGGTCCGCAAGGACCAGCCAGCAGAAGCCGCTCCCATGAAGATCGACACGGTGCGTATCGTTCGCGTCGAGACGCTGACGGTTCGTGGCCGTACGGACACGGTGACGATTCGGACGCGTCCTGACACGGTGATGCAGATGCAGATGCTTCCGCTGCGGACGCTGCCGGGCGTGTACTTCGGTATCGGTGGCGGCATGGCCGTTCCCTACCGCAGCTGGCGGAACAGCACCAAGGATGGTCCGGACGTGACGGCAATGCTCGGCTGGTTCCCCGCAGGCGGGGCGCTCGGACTGCGCATCGACGGTAACGCCGCGTTCCTGCATCACCGCGACACGGATTGCAAGACCTGCCCCAACCCGCGCGTTTACCAGGGCAATGCAGACGTCGTGCTTCGCTTCCCGCTCGATCGCATGAGCAAGCTGAACCCGGTGCTGTATTTCCTCGGCGGCGGCGGTTTGGACAAGTTCACGGATTTCCTGCCGTACCGGAACACGGATCTCAAGATCGTGACGGCTGGCAAGGACACGTACATGTCGTACCCCGGCCTGACGCTCACGTCGGCCACGGCCGGTGACAAGAGCCTCTTCTACCACTACGAGGGCGGTCTCGGCCTCGACTTCGATGCGGGCCCGGCCCACATCTTCGTGGAGTCGAAGTTCCAGACCATCAACACGACCAACGGCAACTCGCACCTCATTCCGATCGTCGCCGGCTTCAAGTTCGGCTGGTAAGACGGCAGGAAAGCTGGACTGGGATGTGCACTGCGGAGGGTGTGAACTTTCACACCCTCCGCAGTGTATTTTGTTTACTATGCCGCGAATCATGACAACCCGACTCTGCACGAGCACGCTTCTGGTGCTGGCGCTCGCTTCCACAGCCGGGGCCCAGAATGGCCGGGCGCTGGACAGCTCCTCGGCGCGCTCCCGCACCGCCGCCGATTCCGCCGCAGGGGGCCACAACTGGTTCGTCTCCCTGCTGCGCAAGATCTCGCGGAAGAGCGACGAGCTGCCCGCCGACAGCCTGACCACGGCAGCCACGGTTGACGACTCGTCTGCCGCCACCGAGGTGGTGGCCACGGAGGCGCCCGCAACGGCGCTGGCCTTCAAGTCGAAGAAGGACAGCATCTCCTGGGACAACGCACGCGAGGTCGCCGAGCGCTCCACGGGCTACCGCATCGTCGTGGACCTCTTCAGCAAGCAGCTCCGCGTCATCGATGGCGACGACACGCTGCGCACCGCAACGGTCGCCACCGCGCGCAACGAGAAGCTCGAGTACGGCGGGAAGGTGTGGAACTTCATCACGCCCCGCGGCGTGCGCGTCGTGCGCGGCAAGGACAAGGATCCGGTCTGGACGCCGCCCGAATGGCACTTCGCCGAGATCGCGCTGGAGCACGACCTCAAGGTGCGGAAGCTCGAGCGTGGCACCGTCGTGAAGCTCAAGAGCGGCACGAAGCTGCTCACAAAGGGCGACGAGGTGGGCATCATTCGCCCGGGCAGCACGGAGTTCGAGCCGATGGCGCTCGACGAGCACATCGTGTTCGACAACACGCTCTTCATCCCGCCGGCGGGCACCAAGCACCGCGTGATCCAGGGCGAGCTCGGACACTTCCGCCTCGACATGGGCGATGGCTACCTGCTGCATGGAACGCCCTACGCGAAGTCGATCGGCGCGGCGGTGACGCACGGTTGCGTGCGCATGCACGACGAGGACATCGAGTGGCTCTACGAGAACGTCCCCGTCGGCACGAAGGTCTACATCTTCTAGCTGGGAATGGGGCTAGGCGTCGCGCCAGACCGGCGTCGCCAGCCCCCCTGCGTCCTCGTAGAACCTGATGGCTCCGGGCGCATGGAGCTTCGTCAGCAGGATGATCTGCCCCGTGTGCAGCGAGAAGTGCTCGACGACGTGATAGACCGCGTCGAACACGGAGACTTCGCGTCCCTGCACGGTGCGGCGCGACTCGAGGTCCGCTGCCGAGAGGCGCGCGATCACCGCATCGGCCTCGTCGAGCGTCTTGCGCAGGCCCGCGAAGAGCGTCGCAGCGTCGCCGCCCTCCGCCGCCGCGAATTCCGCGGAGCGCACGCGGTGATCCGGCGCTCCGCCCACACTCGACACGATCCACTGCCGGATGTTGCCCGACAGGTGGAGCAGCAGGTTCCCGATGCTGTTGGAGCCATCGGCCGGACGCTTCCAGAGCGCGTCGGCGGGAAGCTCGCGCAGGCAGAGCTCGATCTTTCGCGGGTACTCGTAGGCGAGGTATTGCCGCGAGAGCGCGATGAACTGCTCGTGCAGGGTCACGGGAGGCGCGCTACGGCTTGATCTCGACCGGCGTTCCGATGGGCACCACGCTCCAGATCTGCTCGATCTCCTGGTCCGTGAGCGCGACGCAGCCGTTCGTCCAGTTGTTCAGGCGGTGCGTGGCTCCCGCGGCGCCGAGGCCGTTCGGCAGGCCGTGGATCATGATGTCGCCTCCCGGATCCGCGCCAATGGCCGCCGATCGCGCGCGATGCACGTCGTCCGGATAGGAGATGTGCAGCGCCAGGTGATACTTGCTGTTCGGCTGGCGCGCGTCGATGTAGAACACGCCCTCGGGCGTGCGGTTGTCGCCGACGCGCAGCTTGTCACCCACGGGATTGCCGCCGAGCGCCACGAGATACGTGCGCATGGGCTTGCCGTCGGCGTACAGGATGAGCGTGCGTGCCTTCTTCTCGACGACGATGCTGTCGACGAGGCGAAGGGGCCCGCCAGGCGCAACGATGGCGGTCTCGAGCGACGCGGCGCGCACCGGAGCGGGTGCGGTCGCGATCATGTTGGCACTGAGGAAACTGACGAGCAGGGCGTGGAGCATGGCTCGCGGAAGGCGGTAGGAACTGGAATGTACGCACGAGTGCGCCTCTTGTTCCAGTGCGGCCTTTGCAGGCCGTCCGTTTTCCAGACGAATGACGTCCACGTTCGTTGCGTGCATTCTCTATTGCTCCGCTGTGCTATGGAAATGCACGACGAATGGCCACCGTTCGCTCGAGCTCGTCACGCGACTGCAGGATCTTCTCGCGCAGGTCGCGAGGTAAGGGCTTGCGCCGCAGCATCTCGTCCACCGAGGCGAGGGCCTCTGCAGAACGCTGGCCATCGAACGTGGCGGATACCCAGTTGCCCAGGAAGAAGATGCGGCGGTTCTGCTGCACCCACGGAAGGCTGTCGAGCGCCGGGATGAGGTAGCGCCGCGTGAGCTGCTCCTGCGCCGGATCGTGGAAGGCGCGCAGGCTCGCGGTCACCCAGTCCTCGTTCAGGTCCTTGTCGCCGAAATAGCGCTGCCAGTAGGCCTCCTTGGTCGCGGCATCGGCATGCGCGGCACCCGCCACGAACGCGCGGCGACGACCTTCGGTGGTGGAGTCGCGCCGCGTCTCCGCGGCCAGCCTCGCGTCCGCGGAC
>JBDSTA010000204.1:0-12164 GCA_039928475.1 Gemmatimonadaceae bacterium
CGCGATTGCCGCCCTTCTCGACGATCGCGCGCGTCCGCTCCTCCTTCTGCGCGCGGCCCCAGCGCGAGAGCGTGGACGACGACACGAAATACACGAGGAGCAGGGCGCCCCAGCTCCAGCCCGCGGCCACCGCCGCCGTGCCCACGAACAGTGCGGCGATCGCCCCGGAGGCCGACAGCGACCCCGCGCGCCGCGCGACGAGCGCGACGATGGCGGCGATGCAGGCGCCGGCGAGGATGCGAGCGAGCGTCGTCGTCACCGGCGCGAACCTAGGACGCCGCCGCACGCGCGGCAAGCGAGCCATTGAGCGCCCTTCCGCGCCCCGTTAACTTCAACGGCTGCGAAAGCTCCTCCTGCCGCCCTGTAGTCCAAGAGTTGAATGCTCGCCACGGTCGACGCCCTCCTCCCGCTCAGCCTCCTCGAAGCCGTCCGTGACGTCGATACTCCCGAGGGAGTGCTCGAGGCCGAGTTCGTGGATGAGCTGCGCAACAAGCGCTTCGGGCTGAGCGAGACGGTGTACGTGCAGATCAAGCGCTACACCGAGGCGGTGCGGAAGAACCAGCGCACGCCGCAGGACGAGGCCATCGCGCTCGCGCGGCTCATCGGGCGTCGTCCCGATGCGGAAGCCGTGCTGCGCGCCGCGGGGCGCTTCCTCGCACGCGAGGCGTACATGACCGTGTCGCCAGTGACGCGCGGCGCGCTCAAGTTCATGCCGTCGATGATCTCGCGGCCCATCGCGTTCCGGAAGGCGCGCCGCATCGCGCACCGCTACCTGAACGGCAACGTCCGGCGCGTCGGCCAGTTCGTGCTGCTCGAGGTGCCCCGCTCCGTCACGCTGGGCGTCGCGCCCGGGAGCACCGGTTGCTCGTTCTACGAGTCCACGCTGCGCGAGCTGCTGCGGCTGCTCATCGGCGCGACGGGCTCCGTGGAGCACACACGTTGCGAGGGCAGGAGCGAGGGCGCGTGCGAGTGGCGCGCGGACTGGCGTGGCGCGGACCGGTCGCAGGCGTAAGACCGTCGCAACAGGGACACATTCGTCGAGGACGTGATGCTCACTACGGAAACGCTTCCCGCATTGCAGCAGGCGCTGGCTGACGCAGGGCTCGACGGCTGGCTCCTCTTCGATTTCCAGGGCACCAACCCGATCGTCGGCGGGATGCTCGGCCTCAAGGGCTTCATCTCGCGGCGCATCTTCGTCTGGGTGCCGCGCGAGGGCATGCCCCACGCACTCGGCCACGCCATCGAGCCCGGTCCGTGGACGACCTGGCCCGCCGAGTGGAGCAAGGCGTCGTACAGCTCGTGGAAGAGCCTGGAGTCCGCCGTCGCCGGCATGGTGAAGGGCAAGCGCATCGCGATGGAGTATTCGCCGGGCGACGCCGTGCCGTACCTCGACCGCGTGCCGGCCGGCGTGCTCGAGATGGTGCGCGCCGCGGGCGCGACGGAGGTGGTGTCGAGCGGTGAGCTGGTCACGGAGTTCAACGCGACGTGGAACGCGGGGCACATCGCGTCGCACGTGCGCGCGGCGGAAGTGATCGCGACCATCGCGCAGGCCGCGTTCATGATCGCCGGCGAGCGCTCGCGCACGAAGAAGCCGATCACCGAGTTCGAGCTGATGAAGTGGATGCAGGAGCGTTTCACGCGCTCGGGCCTCATCACCGATCACGGCCCGAACGTGAGCGCGGGTGCGAACGCGGCGAATCCGCACTACGAGCCGACGGAGGACAACCCGCGCCCCATCCTCGACGGCGAGGTGGTGCTCATCGACCTCTGGGCCCACGAGCAGGACGGCGTGTGGGCCGACCAGACGTGGATGGCCACGCTGGGTGCACCGTCGAGCCGCGCGCAGGAGATCTGGACGACCATCCGCGACGCGCGCGATGCCGCGATTGACCTGGTGACACGCGAGATCGCCGCGGGTAAGACGCCGCGCGGTGGCGACATCGACGACGCGGCGCGCGCCGTGATCGAGCGCAAGGGATTCGGCCAGTACTTCACGCATCGCACCGGTCACTCGATCGACCCGCGCTCGCTGCACGGCTCGGGTCCGCACCTCGACAACCTCGAGACGCGCGAGGAGCGCCTGCTGATCCCGGGCGTGGGCTTCTCCATCGAGCCGGGCATCTACATCCCCGGCGAGATCGGCATGCGCACCGAGGTGAACGTGTACATCGAGCCGGGCCGCGCGGTGATCACGCCGCGGGAGATCCAGCGCGAGCTGATCGTGGTGTGAGGACGGCCGTGAAGCGCCGTCCGTTGTAGTCTATGCAACAGGGCGCGGCTGTCTATGCATGGCGCGCCCCGCCAGTTCGTAGGCTTTCTCGAGCGAGATGCCGGCCGCTTGCTCTCGACCGAGTTCATGGAGCGGGTCAAGGACGAGCACTGAAGGGCGGATTCCAGGTCCCCTGTCGTGAAGCTCGACGGCAAGGTCGCGCGTCGGCGCTTCATATGGGAGCGCGTTTGCGAGCTTACCCGCAAGCGGCGCAAACGCGCGTCGGCGAAGCACGCGCCACATGCTGCGGAGCTCGCGATAGCTTGCCCGCTCGAGTTCGACCCAGACCAGCCAGCGAAAAAACGAGGAAGCTTCTGCCACGATCGGAAGGTCAAGACAGGCGCGCACGAAGAACGTTGAGCGAGCAATGACGCAGATGTCGGACGTCAGCAGCGCACGGTGGGTCGGAGTAAGCACCTCGCTACGCAGGCGGTCCGGCGCATCAGGGCCCCACACCAGTGGCACGCCCGAATGCATCTCCCCACACGTCTGACAACGGAAGCTAGTCATCCAGGAGTCAGGTCGCCGCCACGTGACGTGTAAGCACCTCGAGGTCGGTCAGGCTGATACAACCCGAGGGCAGCACGGGTGGCGGTGCGCCAATCTCGATGCTGCCGAGCGACGTCTCTACGGCGAACTCGCCGAGCGCTTGATCAAGGAGCAGGAACGCAATCTGTTCGAAGATCGATTGCGACGTCGACTTATAGCCCGGCACGAAGAGCTGTATGTCCACCAGAGAATCATTCACCTCCGGCAGGACGATGATGTCCGCGCCCCGAATCTCGACTCCCCCGAATTTCACGGTGCCGAGTCCACGCGGCTGACGAAATGGCACAACCGTCCAACGTGGCATGTCTGGCGCTGAGGCAGCGAGCGCCGCGACAGCGGGAAATGCGTCCTTGAGCCCGCCGGCGCTGATTACGAACTCACGCACACCGTCACGGACGGCGCTGAATTCGAACACGAGATCGGGATGGACCGGCTTGAGCGCCGCCGCGAGCTCATCGAATACCCGTTCCATGTCGCGCTCGAGGTGAAAGAGTTCCTCGTCGTGCACTTGAAACCACTGCCAGAAGGTTAGCGCCGCTTCCGGCGCGATTGGAGATTGCATCCATCCTCATCAAGGTCGTGGCGACGTAACAATGAAGCCCTGCTAACGGCGAACATCATACAATGCGAGCGCGGGCTCGTGCCATCCTCAGGTCGCCCGATGGCCTGCGCCTGGTCAGGGTGCAGGCGCGCGATCCCGCAGGGCCGCGACCTCGGCCTTCAATTGCTCGACAGCGTCAGGGATCGTGAGCGCCGACGTATCGACGATCGGGAGCTCGAGTCGCACGGCCTCCGCACGGAGATACGCGGCCCACGCGGTCATGCGGTCCGTATCGAGTTCTGGCTGCTGCCGCGCTCCGCGCAACCGTGCCGCCCGCACCGGCGGCGAGCATTCGAACAGGACCAGTCGCACGCGTGCGCCCAGCGCGGCGGCGCTCGCAATCACCACGCTCGGACGCGTCTGGGCATCGAGCACCGATACGCGCGGCGCGTCTGAAGCATGCCATAGGCGTTCCAGCCATGCATGTGTCATCGCTGACTGCCACGCTTCACCGCTGCCGTATTCGCGCTCCATCGCGTCAGTCGTCGGCACACCGATCGCATCGAACTCGAAGCACGCCACGTCCGCCAGACCTTGCTGCGCCAACGCGCGGACGGTCGCGGTCTTCCCGGCACCCGACGCGCCGGTCACCACAAGGATGCACCGTTGCTTCATGCCAGCTTGATGATCATCTGCGAGCGGCGATCGACGCCCTGGCTCGTCTGCGGCAGCGTAGGTCAGGCCGTCGTGGGTGGCCCAGACGTGGCACTTTGTGCGGGTGCTGGCACGTGCTGCCATGGCCAGCGCCCGCTGATCTCCAGTTCCAGCGAGAAGCTGAGGAATGTGCGGATCACCACGATCAAGGCGAGCACCCCGAGGTTCGCGAAGGTTGGTGCGACTGCCACCGTCCCGATGATGTCTGCCGCCACGAGGAATTCGAGGCCAAGGAGGATTGCTCGGCCGAGGTCCGCACGGAGATCGCGGTAGGTCGGTTCGAAGCCTGCGTCGGGTTGGCCACGCCGCCTCGCGAGCCGCACCAAAAACGCCAGGAGCGCAGCTGACCCCCCGAGCACCATCACGGCCATTCCAGTGAGTTCGATGCCGCGAGCGAGTGTCTCCGCGAGCGCGACGGTGGTGGCTCGGTCCATGGGCTGAAGGTGAAACGCTGGAGACGAAAGCGCCAGACGGGCGAGGCTAGCGCCAATGAGCTCGGAACGCCCATTCAGCGCCTGGGACGAGCACCTCAGCCTCCCAACCAGCAGCAAGTACTCTCGCCTTCCGGCACGAAACAGTACGTTAGCTCCTGGTGATCATCCGCCTTCCCATGCCAGCCAGGCGTCCTTGGAGCTTCTCGACCAGATCCAGTCAGCGATGGGTGAAGGGTTCCACGTAGAGCGCGAGCTCGGCGGCGGAGGCATGGCTCGCGTCTTCGTGGCCGAGGAGATTGCACTCGACAGACGCGTGGTGGTGAAGGTGCTCCCGCAGGAACTGTCCGGCAGCGTCACCATCGCCCGATTCCGGCGTGAGATCGCGCTAGCGGCGCGGCTGCAGCACCCGCACATCGTCCCGCTGCTCTCGGCGGGCGAGGTGGACGGGCTGCCTTACTACGTCATGCCCTACGTCGGCGGCGATTCCCTCCGCTCAGTGCTCGCGCACGGCGAGATGCCCATCGCGCAGACGATATCGGTCCTCCGCGATGTCGCACGCGCACTGGAGTTCGCGCATGGAAAGTCCACGACACACCGCGACATCAAGCCGGACAACGTGCTGCTCGCCGGCACGTCGGCGGTGATCACGGATTTTGGAATTGCCAAGGCGCTCAGCGAGGCTACTTCGGGCGGGCCGCTTACATCCGTGGGTGTGGCGCTCGGGACGCCGGCGTACATGGCGCCGGAGCAGGCGGCGGCCGATCCCGCCACGGATCACCGTGCCGACATCTACGCCTTCGGCGCAATGGCGTACGAGATGCTCGCCGGCCATCCACCTTTCGCGGGTCGCAGCGCACAGGGCATGCTCGCCGCCCATGCAACAGAGGCGCCGCCGGCAATTACTGCGCTTCGGCCAACGGCGCCGCCACGACTCGCCGAACTCGTCATGCGCTGTCTCGAGAAGCGCCCTGCAGACCGGCCGCAGAACGTGAGCGAGATCCTGCAGGTGCTGGATACGGTCGCCACGACCAGTGGCAGTCCCGCGGTAACTCCATCGGTCACGGATGGCGTCCGGCACGGAAACGGAAATCGTCTCATCCTCCTGGCCGGAGTGGTCGTTGTCATGGCCATGGTGGCGTCGCTCGGTGCACGCAGGATGTGGTGGCAGTCGGGAAGTGCGTCGGCGCAGGCAAACGAGATCCGCACGATTGCCGTGCTGCCATTCGAGAACCAGAGTGGCGACACGACCTTCGATTACCTCGAGGATGGCATCACGGACAACGTTCGCGATGCGCTGAATGCACTGCCGGAGCTCACGGTCAAGGCGCGCGGCTCATCGCGGCAGCTCAAGGGGCGCGACGCGAAAGCCGTAGGCTCCACGCTCGGTGTGGGCGCTGTGCTCCAGGGAACGGTGAGCCGGTCACGTTCGCACCTGCACGTGGCGGCGGAGCTCGTCCGCGCGTCGGATGACGTCTCGCTCTGGAGCGGTACGTTCGACGGAGAGGCGAAGGAGCTGGCCGGCATGCAGGACACGATCGTCCGCGCCATCGTCGGCAAGCTCCGCCTCGCGACCATGGATGCCCGGGTGGGTGCGCGCGTGCGCGGGACCAGCAACATCGACGCCTACGAGGTCTATCTCAAGGCGCGCCACGCAGGAGACGCATTGCAATGGGGCAAGGCGAGCAGCCTGTACCGCCAGGCGATCGCACTCGACTCGCGCTTTGCCCGCGCTCATGGTGCGCTCGCGATCTCGTACTCAAACGAGCCCACTATTGGAATCGTCGGCGCGGACTCGATGAATCCTCTCGCACTCGCGAGCGCGAAGCAGGCCATCGCGCTCGATCCGACGATCGCCGAGGCGTACGTCGCCGAGGGGAATACCCTGCTGAATGACATGGATATCGGCGGCGCAGTGCGCGCTATCCGGAAAGCCTACACGCTGGATTCCAGCAATACTGACGTCCTCGCGGCATACGGTGCTTCACTGCTCCAGACTGGACGGCTGGACGAGGGACTTGCTCAACTGGAGCACGCCCACGCGCTCGATCCCCTCGGCTCGACGATCACTGGCCTGCTCGCCTACGCGTTCGTGCTGCGCCGCCAGTACGAGGAAGGAGTCGCCATGACAAAGACGTCGATCGTGATGGATCCCACCAACGTGCTGGCGCACCAGGGACTGGGGTTCACCTATGCGTTCGCTGGCAGGAGTGACAGCGCAGTGCGTGAGCTCAGGACCGCATTTCGCATCGATTCCACCGTGTTCGGACGCCGAAGCAACCTGGTGTTCGCGCATGCGCTTGCCGGTGAGTGGGCCGAAGCGTCGCGGCAGCGTTTGTTGATGGAGCGCGAACGTGGAGTGAACTCGCCGAACTACTATCGGCTCATCGCAGCGCTCGCATTCGGTGAGAATGACGCAGCGATGGTTGCCCTGGAGCGTGGTGTCGCGGCGAAGGAGCCGCTCTTCGGGATCCCGAGCATCGCGTGTGATCCACTCTTCGACCCGCTCAAGCGCGACAAGCGCTTCGAGGGCGTGATGCGAACGCTGGGAGCGCGGGCCTGCCCGGCATCGGGAAACTGGCCCATCCGGCGCATGACGCAGTAGGGGTAGCGTCCTCGTCTCCCCAGCTCGACGTCGTGACCAGACGCAAGTGCATCGGAGGCTTCAGTTTCGCGAGGAGCAGGGGCTCAATCAGATACCGAACAGGCGCGCGAGCACTATCTCGCTCTCGCGAGCCTGCACCGGTGTTTCGTTCGGAACTATGCCCGCCGGATCGCGGCCTACCTGCCCGCACGGTGGACACGGGCGCCTTGCCGGCACTCTGGAGGAGATGTGACACGACCGCGTGTACTGGTCATTGGCTTGAATCCCGCTCGCATCGACGGATGGGATCCAACGCCAGTTCAGGCAGCGATTGAACGAGGTCAGACCCGATTCTCCGATCTCGGTATTGAGGCCGATTGGTGTTTGGTGGCACTCGACGACCAGCCCGAAGCTGCGATCGCGGGGGCCCTAGCGCAGCACGCCTATGCATGCGTGGTGATCGGCGGCGGCATCCGCTCGCACGAGCCCTTGCTTCATCTGTTCGAACAGGTGGTCAACCTGGTGCGGCAACACGCACCCAGCGCTGCGATCGCCTTCAACCGAACGCCCGAGGACTGCGCCGACGCCGCTCTTCGATGGATAGGCGGCTGAACTCTGCGGAGCTGCTGCATCGAGATGCCGACCGAGGCGCCCAGGGCCATGCCCAAGCACCGAGGGTTCAGGCGCGAACGAGCAGCGCGTAGCCGAACATCGTGCGCAAGGCCTCCTGCGCGCCGCGCGGCAGCAGCGCCTGGATCGGGCGGAACCAGATCGGCCACGGGACCGGGCGCCCGATCTTCTCACCCTCGACGACGAGGTGGCGGGGCTCCGTCCATCGCCAGCCATGGGCCGCGTAGAATGCAGCGGGGTCCCGCTCGCCGTCGCGGAACGGCGCATTCTTGAACTTCACGCCGCGCGCGCGCACGGCGCGGTTCAGGAACGGCGCGCTGAAGTCGACGATCCACGACTCGATCGCGGCAAGCGCGTGAACGTCGGCGGCGAGCTTCGCGACGTCCTCGAGCGGCAGGTACGTCAACACGCCCTCGGTGAGGACGATCGCGCGCCGCGCCCCGGCGTCGCGCGCCGCGCCCCGGCGACGCACTCCGCGAGCGCCGCGCGCCGCGCGTCGTCGACGGACAGGTCGGCGGCGATGCGCGCGAGGCGGCAGCGCGGCGTCTCGCCCGCGAGGCGGTCCTCCTTCAGCGCGACGATCTTCGGCATGTCGACCTCGACCCACGAGAGCGACGCCGGCAACGTCATCCGGTACGGGCGCGTGTCGAGGCCCGCGCCGAGGTTCACGACGGTGTCCACCCCGCGCGCGATCGCCTCCTGCAGGTAGCGGTCGATCACGACGGTGCGCACCACCGTCATCCACTCGAACTGCTCGGCGCCCGTCATCTTCCGCGCGAGCTCGCGCCCGCGGGCGCCGGCGAGCCGGCCGGCGAGCGGGTCCTGGAAGAGCGCGTCGGCGCGCTCGGTCTCTCTCGCGCGGTAGGCGGCAATCCACAGCGCGGTGTCGGAGACGTCGGCGATCCCGGGATCCATATGTGCAGTATTCGGCGTCAGCCGTTCACGGAGAAGCGCACGTCGATGTCAGCAGGATGCGAGATTCGTGTTCATCCATGAGAAAGTCTCCGTCTGCTGCAGCGCACCTTACGCAGCAGGCGGTAGAACCGTCCGCCTTTCTTCGTGCTAATGGCTAGCAAGCTGCCGCCAACGCGATTGGATGTCTGCCCAGCTTCCGCCCAGCACTCGTTGGAGCGTGGCCTTCAGCGCATCTTCACTCGGGCCTGCGCTGAGCAGGGCTTTCACGCCAGCTAGTCCCTTCTCTGCATATACCATCTGAATTATTGCTGCGCCAGCAGGACGAAAGCCTTGATCAACGCGCGCGTGCAAAACGGCATCGAGCGTTACATCGGTGTGTTCACCCAGGTACTTCGCGTACGCACGGCGCGTTTCGGCGCTCGACATACCGAGAGTGCCGCCGAGCCATGTCGCTACACCTTCCCACACCATCGGGTGAACTCCACGCGTGCTCCATTCGCTCAATGCGATGTGAGCGAGCTCGTGACGGTAGTTCTCTCCTCGCCGCGAATCACCGGACACAATCAGCCGATTGGGTCCTGAGGACAGGGCGCCACCATCCGTCGCCGTCGGCATCCAGTCTATCCCGAGGATGCGATTCATCTCATCTGGAGACTCCGTCAGGAAATACTCGACGTCGCGTGGCATGCTCACCCCGAATGCACGCGCCACAGAGTCCGTGAATGCAACAGCCAAGCGCGCTTGCTCTGGACGGAATTGGTACCCGGGAGCCACGACGTACGTGAACGGCCCTACCGTGACGCGACGCCAAGACCGGGTGAGTCGCGGCAGCGCGTTGCTGAACACCCACTGGCCGTCCCGCCGCACTGCGTACACGCGGACGAGTGCAAGCGGCAGACGCGAGGTCTCGGGACTGGTGAACAACGTCTTCACGACGTACACGCTGTCGGCACCTGGCATAGCGGGGCGGATATCGAGGATGGTCGGCGCCCCACCACCGCCGCTCAGATTGAGTGCGAGGGGGAACGTGATCCATCGACGCTGTTCCTCGATGTCCCAGTACGGCGATGGCACCGTTCCAGGTGCGGTAAATCGCGGACGGTCGGACGCAAGGAACTCAGACCAACGTCTGTAGATCGAAGCTGTCTGACGCTGCCAGGGGCGTCCCCAGACGTTCGCCGCCATGGTGTCTACACCGATGCCGGGGTTGACGGGCAACTGGCTGGGAAGCGGGAGTCGATGCGCAAGAAGGAACGCGGGAGATACGAAAGCCAGCAACGCGGCTATGGGGAGTGTGCGCATCACGCGGGTGCTCAGGCCAAGCATGCTGGAATGCTCCGGTGCGTTGTTGATGCGTAACGCCATGGCGTCAGCGTTCGTTATGCGCCCGGCACGAGCGCACGAACCAGGACGCTGAACGCCTCGAAGCTGTCTGTCACCTTCGTGGTCTCCGTCACTGCCATCATGCGAACGGCGACCAGTCGTTGGTCCGGATAGATGACGAGGTACTGGCCGTACGATCCGTTTGCCTCGTACCCGATAAAGCGACCGTACTCAGCGCGCTCCGGAGCCATACGCGTCACCATTCTAGCCTCGCCGTACGCCTCCCAGTACTTCGCACCGAGTGCCTTCTGGAGCGCGGCGGTGTACGCGTCCGGCGTCTTGTAACGCCCTTGAATTGTCGTCATTCGGGCGACGAATGCGGAATCAGCGCCGGCTTGGCGGAGCTCCCGCAGCCGTTCGGCATCCACGATGAACGTCGTGCGGTCGGGAATGAGCCACCACAAGAGACCGCAGCGAGGGTTCTGCTTCGAACCCTGCATGCTCGCTTCGAGCCAGGCGGATGAGATGAGCTGTTGTCCATTCCACCGGCCGCCGTCGAGCACCAACTGGCCCAGCTTGGCAAGGTCTTCCGGCCGAATCTTCAACCGCGCGTACGCATAGGCATTGTTCGCCGAATCTCGAACCCACTCG
The DNA here is from genome assembly GCA_039928475.1 of Gemmatimonadaceae bacterium. Lineage (GTDB taxonomy): Bacteria > Gemmatimonadota > Gemmatimonadetes > Gemmatimonadales > Gemmatimonadaceae > AG11. The sequence continues at coordinate 10,608 of JBDSTA010000204.1, forward strand.
AACTCTCCAAAGTCCATGCGCGCAAAGACGTCGGAGATCAAGAGTTCATCCATCCGTCTTCCGGTGGCTTTGTGGACGATTCCTGCGAGCAGATTGACGGCCTTGTTGTTGTAGTTGAAGCGGGCACCCGGCGCGTCGGAAAGCTCAGCCGCGAGGGCGAGTTGTACGACGTCTGGGCTGGTCTCCACCTCGTTGCTTTCGCCGACCTGCATGCCCGATGTATGATCGAGCAATTGCCGAATGGTGATCCGGGCCTTCTGTCCCTGCCGCCATTGCGGGTAGTATCGGGCGACCGGGTCGTTGATCGACGGGATGGCGCCGAGCGTCACGGCCCGACCGACCGCGAGACTTGCGATCGACTTTGTGGCCGACATCGCTTCGATAGGAACTTCGGGCTTCCCAAAGTGCCAGGAGCCGACCAAACGGCCGTCCTTCCAGATGACAACCGCGTCCGAGTGCGTCGCCTCGGCGGCGGTAAGCAGCCGTTTCAAGGCCGCTGGATCGATACCGGTGGGTGATTGCGCGATTAGCGGAGTCGCTGACAGCGCGACGGGGAGCAGAACGCGAAAGTAATGATGCAACAGCGGCCGTGTCACAACGCCTCGTCTTTCGAGAGGGTCAAGTGCGCATAACGCCCACGTTGAGCTGCAGGGCGATCCATAAGAGAGCGCGCGGAGCGCGCTCCATCAATAGCCGCCCTGTCTGCTCCAACGAACGTTATATGGCCGCTACGTGATCCGTACCTTCAGCCCGCGCGCGGGAGCGGCGACAGCTTTGCGATGGCGCGGGCCTCGCTTGTCCGGAGCGCATGCCACAGATCCCAATCGAGCTGGAGGCCGAGCCAGAACTCGGCGCTCATCCCGGTAACGCGCGCGAGCCGGAGCGCGGTATCGGACGAGACCGACCGCTTGCCACGGACGATCTCATTCAGCCGCGGAAAGGAAACACCAAGCCGAATGGCAAACGCGGACTGTGAGATCTCGAGTGGCTTGAGAAACTCCTCCAGCAGCATCTCGCCAGGATGGGTCGGAGGCACCATGCGCGGAAGGAGGCGCTCCACCAGTCCGGCGGGGCGAGCCGGGCGCGCGGCGCGGCGCTTAATGGTAGTCCGTGACTTCGACTTCGTCGGCATAGCCGGCCTCCCAGCGGAAACAGATACGATACTGCTGATTAATGCGGATACTGTGCTGTCCACGGCGCGAGCCGACGAGGCGCTCCAACCGGTTCCCAGGGGGAATCGCGAGCTCGCGGAGATCGCTCACGCGGTTGAGTTGCGTCATCTTCCGACGGAGCACCGGCCACAACTCTGCCGGACACGCGGCCCGCGCCGCCCGGCTACTGACACCGTTGAAGAGATCCTCGCTGGCCGCATTCGCGAAGCTTCGTATCACGGTATGTATTATAACGGCGCACGGTTACTCTCGCCAGTCATCGAAAGCCGTGGCCATATAACGCCAATTGGCCGCTCTGAATATGCGCTTTGCCCCGGCGCTTCGTAACAGGCTTTCGAAGCCTACTCTGCATCGCACCGCGCAGTCACATCTCGTAAGCACTCAC
>JBDSTA010000205.1:0-6350 GCA_039928475.1 Gemmatimonadaceae bacterium
GCATTCGCTGCCGGACGTCGAGGCGGACACCCTCAACATCGAGGGCGCCATCTCGATGATGCGCGGCGACTACCAGGCGGCGCGGGACCTGTATGCGCGGAGCCTGGCTCTCGCGCGCAGTCCGGCGATTCGCGGGAAGGCCCTCCAGAACCTGGGCGGGCTCGCGGCGCAGGAGCGCAATTTCGACGAGGGCGAGCGGCTGTTCGCCAAGTCTCGCGAGGCCTACCGCGCCGCGGGCGACCCGCGCGGCGAGGCGGTGTCCCTCCTGAACATCGGGCGCCTCCAGCAGGAGCGCGGCTTCGCGGAGGTGGCGCGCGGCACGCTCGAGGCCGCGGTCACAGCGGCGCGCGTCACGGGCGATCTCGAGATGCACGCCGCAGCGCTCCTCAACCTCGGCATCGCGCTCGGCGCACTGGGTCTCGACAGCGAGGCCGAGGAGCGGATCACGACCGCGTATGGGCAGTTCACGATCGCGGACATTCCGGCAGCGCGCGTGCGGTGTCTCATGCAGCTTGCGACGCTCGCGGCGCGGCGCGACGAAACACCCGGCGCGCGCATCTGCCTTAGACATGCGATGGACGTGGCGACCTCGGCGGACTTGCCCCTGGAGATACAGTTGATCGGGGAACAGTTGACGTCGCTTCCCGATGAAGAAGAGCGGCGAGCTGTTCCGCTGTGACGTGACGCACGGCACTGAAATGGGGTTATCCTCTGGCACAGCTTTGGCGTAAGCTGAAGCTGAAACGCTAAGCACCATGGCGACGACTGGCTGTGTGTGTGACGGAGCGTTGATGTCCATCACGAAGGTGTAGCCCATGCGCATCCGGATCCTGTTCGCCGCCGCCGCCGCACTCACGCTCGCCGCATGCGGCGAGAGCAGCACGGCCCCGCATCAGATGCGGCCAACCGGACGCACTGCCGACGAGATCACGTGCCGCTCCGGGTACCACGTCGCCACGCGCGACGACGGAACCCAGTCGTGCGAGCCTGATGGCATCAACGGCATGGCCGCGACTCCGGCCGACACGCTCTAGTCGTCGCCGTGGTGTGTTCGAGGGCCGGCTCCTTCACGGAGCCGGCCCTTCGTGCTTTCCAGTCTTGCGCGTGCCGCGAGAGGTGGGCTACTTCGTCCGAAGCCAGCCACTCTCACGGAGTATTGCGCACGTGATCAGACCAATCGTCGTCCTCGCCCTCCTCGCTCCCATTGGAGCGTCGGGCGCGCAACGTATTTCGCCGGCCCCCGCCAACGACACGCGGCCGAGCATCCCGCTGAACCCCGGCCAGGTGCGCGCAGCGCAGCTGGACACCGCGGCGCTGAACACACTGAAGTGGCGCGAGATCGGGCCGTATCGCGGCGGCCGCTCGGTGGCCGTGGCCGGCTCCGAGGCGCGCCCGAACGAGTACTACTTCGGCACCACCGGCGGCGGCGTGTTCAAGTCGCTCGACGGCGGGCAGTCATGGGCGCCCGTCACCGACAAGTATTTCGGCGGGACGGTCGGCGCCGTGAGCATCGCGCCATCGAATCCGGACGTCGTGTACGTGGGCGGCGGCGAGTACGCGCTGCGCGGCAACGTCTCGCATGGCGAAGGCGTCTGGAAGACGACCGACGCCGGCAAGACGTGGACGTCGCTCGGGCTCAAGGCCACTCGGCAGGTCTCGCGGGTCGTCGTCCATCCCACGAATCCCGACGTCGTCTACGTCGCGGCGCAGGGCAACGTGTGGGCGCCGACTCCCGAGCGCGGCATCTACCGCTCGAGGAATGGCGGGAAGGACTGGGACAAGGTGCTCTTCCGCGACGACTCCACCGGCGCGTCCGACCTCGCGATGGACCCGTCGAATCCGAGCGTGCTGTATGCGGCGTTCTGGCAGGCGGGCCGCACGCCGTGGATGCTCAACTCCGGCGGGAAGGGCAGTGGCGTATTCAAGAGTACCGACGGCGGCGACCACTGGACCGACATCAGCCACAACCCCGGCATGCCGGCGGGCATCTTCGGCAACATCGGCATCACGGTATCCGCGGCGAACCCGCGCCGCGTGTTCGCGATCATCGAGGCCGACTCCGGCGGCGTCTATCGGTCGGACGACGCCGGTGCGACGTGGCTGCGCACCAACGCCGACCGCTCGCTGCGCCAGCGCGCCTGGTACTACTCGAAGATCCACGCCGACACGAAGGACACGAACATCGTCTACGTGAACAACGTGTCGTTCCAGAAGAGCACCGACGGCGGCAAGACCTTCCGCCCCGTGCGCGGCATTCCGCACGGCGACTCGCATGACTTCTGGATCGCGCCCGGCAACAACCAGCGCATGATCGAGGGCGACGACGGCGGCGCCAGCGTGTCCGCCGACGGCGGGCGCACGTGGAGCGAGCAGGACTTCGCCACGGCGCAGTTCTATCACGTCATCACGACGAACCACTTTCCCTACCAGATCTGCGGCGCGCAGCAGGACAACAGCACGCTGTGCGGCCCGAGCCGGAAGGCAGGCGGCATCGACGTGCGCGACTGGGTCGAGGCGGGTGGCGGCGAGTCCGGCTACATCGCGTCGCGACAGGACAAGCCGGACATAGTGTACGCCGGCAGCTACGGCGCGCTGCTCACGCGGAAGGACCTGCGCACGGGACTCACGCGCAACATCAATCCGTGGCCGGACAACCCGATGGGCCACAGCGCGATCGACCTCAAGTATCGCTTCCAGTGGACGTACCCCATCGTGCTGTCGCCGCACGATCCGAACGTGCTGTACGCGACGTCGAACTACGTGCACCGCACCACGAACGACGGCCAGAGTTGGGAAGTCATCAGCCCCGACCTCACGCGCAACGACCCGAAGACGCTCGGCCCATCCGGCGGCCCGCTCACGAAGGACCAGACGTCGGTGGAGTACTACGGCGTCATCTTCTCGTTCGCCGAGTCGCCGAGGCAGAAGGGCGTGCTGTGGACCGGCTCGGACGACGGGCTCGTTCACGTCTCGCGCGACAACGGGAAGACGTGGAAGAACGTGACGCCGAAGGACATGGCCATCTACACGCGCGTGTCGCTCATCGAGGCGTCGCACTTCGCCGCGGGCACCGCATATATCGCCGCGAATCGTTTCCAGCTGAACGACGACAAGCCGTACCTGTGGAAGACGAGCGACTTCGGCACCACGTGGCAGCGCATCGACGCCGGCATCGACCCCACGGAGTTCACGCGCGCCATCCGCGAGGACGACGAGAAGAAGGGGCAGCTCTACGTGGGCACGGAGCGCGGCGTGTGGTTCTCGCACGACGACGGGTCCACCTGGCAGCGGCTCCAGCTCAACCTGCCGCCGGTGCCCGTGCACGATCTCGCGATCAAGGAGGGCGACCTCATCGCCGCGACGCACGGCCGCAGCTTCTACGTCATCGACGACATCTCCCCACTGCGCCAGCTCACGCCCACGCTCACGGCGGAGGAGTCGCATCTCTTCAAGCCGCGTGATGCGTACCGCGTGAGCTTCGCGGGTGGTCGTGGCGGCGGCGGTGGAGGTGGAGGCGGTGGTGGTGCCGCCGCGGCCGGCCCCGCCGTGCATCCTGTTGCCGCGAGCCCGAGCGGCGGGCCCGTCGTGAACTACTGGCTCAAGCGCGCCGGCCGCGAGGTCGTCCTGGAGTTCATGGATGCGCGCGGGCAGCTCATCAAGTCGTTCACGAGCAAGCAGGACTCCGTGACGCGCGCGGACTCCATCGCACGCGGTGGACGCCCCGCCCCAGCAGCTGGCCAGCCCGCGGGCGAGGACGACGGTCCAATTCGCACGCCGCCCGCGCCGCGCGTGCCGAACAAGGTCGGCATCAACGCATTCAACTGGAACATGCGCTACCCCGACGCATCCACCTTCGAGGGGCTCATCATGTGGGCGGCCGGCACGCAGGGTCCCGTCGCACCGCCGGGCACCTACAAGGTCCGCATGCTCGTGGACGGCTCCGTCGTGAGCACCGAGACGTTCACGCTCAAGAAGGATCCGCGCACCGACGCGACGCAGGCAGACCTCCTCGCGCAGTTCGACTTCCTCAAGCAGGTGCGCGACCGAACGACGGCGGCGAACGACGCGGTGAAGACCATCCGCTGGATCCACTCGCAGCTCGACGACCGCGAGAAGAAGCTCACGGGCGCTGCGCTCGCGGAGTTCACGCCCATGGCGGCGGCACTGCGCGCGGAGCTCGCGGTCGTGGAAGGCTCCGTGTACCAGACGAAGAACCGCAGCGGACAGGATCCGCTCAATTATCCCATTCGCCTGAACAATAAAATTGCCGCACTCGCCGGCGTGGCAGGCAGCGCCGAGGCGGCCCCCACGCGCCAGACGACGGTCGTCTACACGCAGCTCTCGCGGCAGCTCGAGACCGAGCTCGTGAAGATGAAGAAGGCGATCGACTCGAAGCTCCCCGCCATCAACACCACGTTGCGTAACGCGAAGCTTCCCGAGATCGTCCCTCGACCAGCGGATGTGCCGGCGCCGCCCGGAACGATCAGCAATGACCTCGACGACGACCAGGATGGCCACCTGCAGTAGCGGGCGCTCTCCCTGATGGGCGAGCTCCTGTACAAGTGGAGCACCGCGGCGCAGCTGGTCTCGGTCTTCATGATCGCGCTCTTCTATGCCACCCTCGCGCGCAGCGTCATGCGCGCGGAGGTGCGGTGGTGGGCGCGCGCCTGGTGGTTCAACTTCGGCGCGCTCGCGCTCACGCTCGTGTACTGGGTGGGTGCGCCGGAGGGCGCGGGCGCGGTCGCCCTGCGTTCGCTGTACGTCGGTGCGAAGATCGCCTACGCCCTGCTGCTCGTGCAGGGCGTGTGGGCGCTGCGACGCGCGGGCGCCGTCTGGCTCTCGCGCCGGAACATGATCATCGCGATCGCCGCAACGGTCGTCGTCGCGGCCACGCTGCTTCGCTCGCTCGACTACGTGGGGATCGTCACGCAGGGCGTCATGGGCCTGCTCTTCACCTGGTGTGGCGTGATGCTGCTGCGCGAGCGCGCGAGCTTCCCCACGTGGCTCGGCATGGGCTTCCTCGTGCGCGGCGGCTTCAGCCTCGTCGAGTCGGTCGCGTACGGCGCGCACGCGCTGCCGCCAGGCACCTTCAGCCCGTCGCTCGCCAACCAGATCGGCATCTTCCTCGGCGCGCATTCATCGCTGGACCTCGCGGCGGAGTGGCTGCTCGCGCTCGGCGGCGTGATGACGGTGACGAGTCGCGGCCAGCAGGAGCTCCAGCGCACGAATGGCGACCTGCTCTCCGCGCAGGACGAGCTGCGTCGTCTCGCCGATCGCGATCCGCTCACCGGGCTCGCGAATCGCCGCGCGCTGCCGCAGGCGTTCCGCGCCGTGCACGACGAGGGCGCGATGGTGCTGTTCTTCGATCTGGATGGCTTCAAGGCGATCAATGACGCCTTCGGGCACGCGGAGGGTGACGCGTCGCTCGTGCGCTACGCGGAAGCGTTGCGTGCATGCTTCCGTCCGAGCGATGCGATCGTGCGCTATGCGGGCGACGAGTTCGTCGTCGTCGCCATCGGCATGACGCCCGAGATGGCGAACGGACGTGTGGAGCAGCTGCGGCGCGTGGTGGACATCGCGTTTTCCGCCGGCATCGCCGAGTTGAAGCCGGGCGGCGATGCCGGCGTCGCGCTCAAGGCGGCGGACCAGGCGATGTACCGCGCGAAGGGGGTGCTGGCCTGAGCGGATCAGGGCGCGCGCAGCGTCACGGGAATCACGAGGCACGTCGACTTCCCTGGATTGTCATACGTCGCCAGCGCCGTGCGTACCAGTTCCAGCTCCTCGGCGCTCGCTCGCACCGTCAACATCCGCGATCCCACCCTCGACTCGACCGTGCTCCACCTCGACTGAAGCCCCTGAGCCCGGAGCAGGTCGGCGGCGGCGTCATTCGAGAGACAACTCAGCGTCCACACGCCCGTGTAGAGCGGCGGGTGCGTGACCGGAACGCTGCGGCGCGACAGGGCCAGTATTCCGAACGCACCTGTGAGAGCAACGACGCCGATCGCCGATAGTCGTGTCACCCATCGCCGCCGCGCGGCACGCGTCGCGAGCTGCGCCGTCTCCGAGGGCTGCACGTACGACCGCACGCCGTCGAGCGCCGTGACCATGTTCCGCTCGCGCTCCACGACGACCGTCGTCATGCGATTGCACTCGGCGCAGCTGCCGAGGTGCTCGTGGTAAAGTGCGCCAGCCGTTTGCCCCACTTGTTGAGGATGGCGGTCACCAGATGCGCCAGCATCCAGAAAAACGCCAGGATCAGCAGAGCGGCCAGAATCTCCTTGGCCCAGTGCAGCGCTGCTCCCTCGCCTTCCTGAGGAACAAACAGAGCCTGTATCAACATCAGCAGCCTA
>JBDSTA010000206.1:0-11570 GCA_039928475.1 Gemmatimonadaceae bacterium
GTGTGAGTCGGGCCGTGCAAGTCGTCGTTTCTTAAACGCGAATTGCACGGCCCATGTTCCCACCTTGACGACGATTCGCGTGTGGTCCGGACCGGCTGCGACTATGCAACCGGTCCGGGCAGCATCATGGCACGTTCACGCTGATCGCACGCGAATTCGTGAGCCCGCTACCATCGGTGACGGTGAGCGTGATCGTGTACGTGCCCGCTGCCGGCCACGTGTTCTTCGCCAGTGGCGACAGCTTCGTCTCCGTCTGCCCCGTACCCCACGTCCAGATGTACGACGAGATCTTGACGTCGTCCGTGGACGTGCTCGCATCGAGCGCGCACTGGTGCGGGTACGCCTGCCCCACGCAATTGACCGTGAACTTCGCCACGGGCGCCTGGTTCGCAGCGGGACCGGTCACCGTCAGCGTGATGCTCCTGGATGATGCGGCGCCCTGCGGATCAGTCGCCGTGAGCGTGATGGTGTGCGTGCCGATCGAGAGGTTCGACTTGCTGAACGTGGTTCCGGAGCCGATTGCGCCATCGATGCTGCTGCGCCACTGAAGGCTCGTCCCCGACAGCGTCCCTGACTCAGGATCGCTTGCGCTGCCGGTGAACGTGACGCCCTGTCCCTGCAGGACGCCGCTACCAGACGTAGGCGACGAGATGGTTGCGGTCGGCGACTGGTTGGCTGGCGGCGTTGCCGTGACGACCAGCGTGACGGTTCGCACGCTGGACGCTCCCTGTGGATCCCTGGCGGTCAGCGTGATCGTGTGCGTTCCCACCGACAGGTTGTTGCGCGAGAATGTCGCGCCTGATCCGATGACGCCATCCCTGCTGCTCGTCCATTGCAGGCTCGTGCCCGTGAGCGAGCCCGACTCGGGATCGGTCGCGCTGCCGGTGAAGGTCACGCTCTGCCCCTGCACCACGCTGCTGCTCGCGGCCGGCGACGCGATCGTCGCGGTGGGCGACTGGTTCTGCGCGGACGTCGGCACCTGGACGGCGCGGGAGACGCTGCTCTTCAGGCCGCCGCCATCGGTGACCGTGAGAGTCACCGTATAGGTGCCGTTCACGGCGAATGTGTTGAGCGCGGTCGCGGACGTCCTCGTCTCCGAGCGGCCATCACCCCAGTTCCATGCGTACGACACGATGCCGACGTCGTCCGTGGAGGAGCGCGCGTCGAAGCTGCACTGGCGCGTTGGGCACGTCACCGAGAACTGCGCGACGGGCGCCTGGTTCGAGGACGTCGCCGGCGCGCCGTACGCGAGCTTGTTGGGCGTGTTCGCCGGAACGCCAGTGATGGCACCAGACGTCGCAGCGGCTACCAAGGCGCTCTGGACCTGCGATGGCGACGCGCTCGGATGCGACTGCAGATAGATGGCGGCGAGGCCGGCCACGTGCGGCGACGCCATGGACGTTCCGCCTCGCGTTGCGATGGCGGTATTGCTCCCGATGAAGTCAGATGTAATGGCATTGCCTGGAGCGAGCAACTCGACGCACGGTCCAAAGCTCGACGACGACACGAACGCATCGCTGCTGTTCGTCGAGGCTACCGTGATCGCCCGCGAGGCGCTGGACGGCGAGTAGTTGCACGCGTCATCCGCCGTATTCCCGGCGGCAACGACATACGTGACTCCGCTCGCCACCGAATTGTCCACGGCCTGATTGATGGCGCTGGACACCGCGTAGCCGCCGAGACTCATGTTCGCGACCGACGGCGTCACGTGGTGCTGCGTGACCCAATCGATACCTGCGATGAGTTGCGATGAGGTCGTGTAGCCAGTGCAGTCCAGGACTCTCACTGCCACGAGCCTCGCCTTCTTGGCGACACCGTAAGTGGTGCCCCCTGCGATGCCCGACACGTGCGTACCGTGGCCGTAACAGTCATCCCCGCTGGTGCTCGTCGTCGCGACATCCACCCCAGTCACTGCGCGGCCACCGAAGTCGGTGTGCGTGAAGTTGATCCCCGAATCGATTATGTAGATGGTGACGCCAGAGCCATCTCCCGCGTAAGAGTACGCGCCACTCAATGGCAGGGAGCGCTGATCGAGGCGGTCGAGATTCGCCGGCGCGTTCGTCTGCACGCCCATCGCAGTGAGGATGCGGTCCTGCTCGACAAATGCGACCGTTGGCTCGCTGCGCATGACGGCGGCGTCGGCATCCGACATGGTCAGCGCCATGCCGCGCAGGGCACTGTGATACGTATGCCGCAGGACGCCGCGGTGGCGCCGCTCGAGCCTGGCCGCTTCGGCATCCACCCCAGCGACAGCGGGGCGGAAGGCAACAATGTATTGGTTTGGTATCAGGGCTCCACCGACGTCGGCATCCAGGGGAGTGGATGTCGGTGAAGAGCTCTCCGATCTAGTGATGCTCGTCACGGCGGGAGCGTCGATGTGATCGACGTTACATCCGACCGCGAGGAAAATGGCGCACAGGGCAAGGCGATGAGTTCTCATCGCGAACCGTAACGTACGCGCCGTGCTCACACATGCTGGGATGAACCCTGAATTTCACTCCTGCATTGAGCACTCTTGTATCGTGCGTCACATCATCGTGTCACGTCGTCGCGCGTGGTGTCGTTGCGACGAACGTCAGGCGCTGACCGCCCGTGGCAACACGACGGTGAACACCGAGCCGCGCCCTGGCTCGCTCTCCGCGGTGAGATCGCCGCCCATGTGGCGCGCGAGGTCCCGCGCGATGGCCAGCCCGAGCCCCGTCCCTTCCGTGGTCCGGGTGAATGCGGGCTGCAGTTGCACGAACGGCTCGAAGATGGTCCCGAGGTCCGCGCGTGCGATGCCGACGCCCGTGTCGCGCACGTGGATGCGCACCACATCGCCCTCGACGTCGGCGCCGAGCCAGACGCGCCCTCCCGCCTGCGTGAACTTCACGGCGTTACCGAGCAGGTTGATGAGCACCTGCTCGAGCTTCTCTCGGTCGGCCGTGACGACGACATCGCGCGACGGCTGGACACACTCGTAGGTGATTCCGCGCGCGCGCAGCTGCGGTTCGATCGCCGCTTCCATGCGCTCGAGCACGTCCGCGACACAGAGTGCGGTGAGCGCGAAGCGCGTGCGGCCCGCCTCGAGGCGGCTGAAGTTCAGGATGTCGTTGATGATCTCGAGCAGGTGCTGCTGGTTCTGGCGGATGCGCGCGAGGTCGCGACGCTGGTCATCGTTGACCGGGCCACGTACTTCCATGGCGAGCAGCTCCGTGTAGCCCGCTATGGCATTCAGGGGCGTCCGCAGCTCGTGACTCATCGTCGCCAGGAAGTCGCTCTTCGCACGGTTGCCCGCCTGCGCGTCGGCGTAGAGGCGCGCGTTCTCGATCGCCGTACCGGCACGCGTCGCAATCTGCTCCACGGCGGCCAGCTCGGCCGCCCCATACACACGCCCGCTGTTCGCATACACCAGCGACAGCGATCCGAACACCTGCCCGCGCGAGCTCATGGGAACGCACAGGTACGACGAGGGCGCGAGCGCGGTGAGCATCTCGCGATGTTCCGACGAGCGCGCAAAACGGAGGATCTCGTTGCGGTCCAGGTGCGGCATGAGCTGTGGACGCCCAGAGCGAATCACCTCGGGCGACCCCGGATCCTCGGCGCGGTAGGGATACTTCTTCCACAGCTCGCGGAGGAGCACTTCCTGCTGCGGATCCGTGTGCGTGGTGGATACCCGATGCAGCGCGCCCGCCTCGTCGAGCACGTCCACACTGCAGTAGTCCGCCAGAGTCGGTACGAGCAGGCGCGTGACCGCCGCGAGATTCCACTCGTAGTCCAACGAGGTCCCGAGCACGCCAAGCGCGTTGTCCACAGCCGAGTGCCGCTCGTGACGAACGTGCTCTTCGTGCACGTCATCGAACACGCCGACCCATTCGACGATGCGGCCCTCTTCGCGAACGGGCACGGCGCGGGCGCGATACCATCGGTACCGGCCATCGCGATGACGGAGCCGGTATTCTGCGTCATAGGGCGTTTCGTCGCGGACGGAGTCCGCCCACCGCGTCGAGACCGCGATGCGGTCGTGCGGGTGGATGACGTCCGCCCATCCACTCCCTCGCAGCTCGTCGGTGGTCTGCCCCGTGAGCTCGCGCCACACCGGCATGTCGCTGATCATGCCGTTCGGGTCGGCGCTCCACACCATCACCGTGCTCGCCTCCACGAGCGCATGGTAGCGATCCTCCGTGCGACGACGCTCGAGCTCGGCGCGCTGCGTGAGCGTGATGTCGTCGACGAAGACAGCTATCCCGCCTTCCGACGTGGGTGCAAGGCGGACGCGCAGCCACAGGTCGGCCTCCGGCAAGCGCTCCTCGAACTCGATCACGCGCTGCTCGTCGAGTGCCCTGCGCGCCTCGCCCTCGAACACCGTGCCGAGCAACGATGGCACCGCCTCCCACACGATGCGTCCGCGAATCGCGTCCGATTCGATGCCAAGGCGGCGAAGCAGCGATCGCCCCGTGGAGTTCATGAAGCGAACACGCCAGGTGGCGTCCATGACGAACATCGCGTTCGTCATGCCATCGGTCGCCTGCGCCACGCGCGCACGCGCGCGGCGAAGCGCATCCGCCGTGCGGCCGAGCGAGTACGAGACGCCGATGTACACGGCGGCGGTCAGGATTTCCGTGAGGGTGAGCGCCGTCCGCTGGCCATCCGGCCGCGTAAGCAGCAGGTCGAAGCCCAGCACGCCGAGCAGTGCCGTCACGAGCACTGGCCCCGCCCCGCCGCGCCACGCGATGAACACGCTGGCGACCCAGAGCAGGAGCAGGCGCGTGGTGCTGAGCATGTCGCGAAGCAGCCACGACAACAGCGTCGCCAGGGCGGCCGCGGCCACGGCCTCCGAGTAGCGACGCGCCTTCCCGCCGCGATGGATCGGGGGCGCTTGCGTTTTGCGGGACGAGCGGCGAGGCTCCGTCATCAGCTCCAGTGCAGTCTCACCCCACCAATATCGTTCGCGATGCCATGTACGCCATTGCGCTGATCCGATATCGCCGGCCGCTCGAAGAGGTTGTCGCAGTCCAGGAGCAGCACCGCGCCTACCTGCGAGGCCTCAAGGATGCCGGAACCCTGATCGCGTCGGGGCCCTTGGAGCCGCGCACCGGCGGCATGCTCCTCCTCCGTGTTCCCGACGACGACGTCCACGGCGCGCTCGACGCGATCCGCGATGACGACCCCTACGTCACCTTCGGCGTGGCGCAGTACGAGCTCATTCCGTGGGTGGTGAACACCGGCCGCGAGGCGCTCGACGCCCTTCACGGCGGGTCGTAGACGAACGTCTGGCCGTGCTGCTCGTCGAACAGGTACGCCTTTCGTCCTGGCGCGAGCGACAGCAATCGCGCGTTCTCCACCTCGCCGCGATCGTAGACGACCCAGACGCGCTCCCGCTCCAGGTTCGCCGAATTGCGGACGAATGCGACGTGCGGATTGTGCATGCCCGAGTAGCGGACGAAGAGGATCGCCTTCGGATCGTGAATGGACGACATGAGCCCGGCGAACTGCGCCACCGCGCGACGGTCGCTGATGTGCTGGCGGTGAAGCGTCTGCATCGCGAGCAGGCCAGGAAGCACGAGCACGCCGGCCGTTGCGGCGAGCGCACGCGTCCATCGCGGTGAGTGCCAACCCAATGCGGCCGCATTCGGTGCTCCGCGGGGCCGTCCGAGCTGCGACGCCGCCCAGGCCATTCCCGTCGCGCTCAGGAAAGCGAGCGTCGGCACGGTCTCGTAGTAGTAGAGCGTCCATTGCGGCGGCGTGGCGTAGAGCAGGTACGCCAGGATGAGCACGACGCAGCTCGCCAGCGCAAACGCCGACTCGGCGCCGAGCGCGAGCAGGCCGAGGAGGGCGAAGATGCCGAGGATCCCGCTCCAGCTATCCCACGCGCTGATGCCCAGGTCGCGCAGGCGATCGTACAATTCACGCGGAAGGTGTGCCGGAGTGTGCGTGCGATGATAGGCGCTGTAGACGTTGTTGAGCTGCACGAGTTCCGGCGTGATGCTGTGCGTCGGAGCCGTCGAGTCGATGCCGAAGCCAGGCACGTCGTACGGCATGTACTCGCGCGTATAGAGCGTTTGCGGTGTCAGGCGCCAGTTGCCCGTCGTCTTCGCGCTCCAGAGCGGCAGGATGCCGACGACGGCCGTTCCCACCGCGAAGGCCATGGCGAGCTGGCGCCAGGCGCGGAGCGTGACGACGTCACGCAATACGATCACCGCAACGGGTATTGCGTATGCGAGCCCAGTGAGCGGGCGCGTGATGGCATCCCAGCCCGTGAACGCGGCGACGGCGAGCAACCAGCCGGCTGAGCGCGTGCGCCGCCATTCGAGCAGCGCGTACCAGCCCGCGAGCCAGCAGGCAGTGGTCGTGCCCTCGGAGTAGAATGCCGCCCCGAAGTACAACACCATCGGCGAGAACAGCCAGGCGACCCACGCCAGCAGCGCGACGCCGCCGTTCGCAATGCGGCGCGCGAGCACATACAGGAATGTCGCGATGCTGGACTGGAGCAACAGCGGCATCAGCGCCGGCCATCCCAGCAGCGCCCCCGGCGTCATCACCAGTGAATGCCCGGGAAAGTATTTCGACGTGAGCGACGGCTCGACGAGCACGTGCGGCTGTTCCCAGAAGAGCGGCAGCGGCGGCGACGGAAGCGACCACGCACCGCGTGCGAAGATCTGTGATTGGAGCACGTATGCCATCTCGTCGTGCACCACCGGCACGGGATTCACGGCCGCCCACGAATACCACAGCACCACGAATGTCACCGCAAACACGAGCGCCACGATGGCGCCCGAGTCGAGCAGTGTCGCCAGGCGTTCCCTGTCCGGCCCGGAACGTCCACCGCTCCGATGCGCCAGGAGCGCAAGCACGGCGATGGCGAGAAAGGTGAGCGTCAGCATCAGCAGAGGTGCACGGCAGTCGCCTTGATGGTGGCGATTACGTCGACACCAGGTTGCAGCGACAACTCGCCCGCCGACGCGCTCGTGATCACCGCAACGAGCGATGCATCACCGGCGGAGATCGTCACGCGAGACAGCACACCGTCGCGGGCCACTTCAAGCACGGTGCCGGCGATGGCGTTGCGTGCGGACGTCCCGTGCTGCACCGCCGTGGAGAGCACGACCTCGTCGCCGCGGATCACGGCGTGCCCGGGCCCGCCCGGATGATCGCCGACGCCTGACAGCGTCAATCCATGCCCGCGAAACTCGAGCGCCGCCACGTCATCATTCGCCGATGACGACTCACGCGTCACCTCGCCGCCGAACACGTTCTCCGCGCCAAGAAAATCGGCCACGGCGCCGGAGGCCGGCTTGCGAAAGAGCGTCTCCGGATCCGCCACCTGCGCGATGCGCCCGCCGTCCATCACCATCGCGATGTCACCGAGCGTGCCGGCCTCCACGAAATCATGCGTCACGTGCAGCACCGTCATCGACCGTTCGCGCTGGAGGCGTCGCAACTCCGCGCGCACGCGCACGCGGCGTCGCTGGTCGAGTGCGGCAAATGGTTCATCGAGCAGGAGGATGTCGGGTCCCGGCGCGAGCGCGCGAGCGAGGGCGACGACCTGCCGCTCGCCGCCGCTCAACGATTGCACGGCGCGATCCGCCAATGCGTCTGCACCGAGCCTGCGCGCGATGTCGCTCGCAGCGGCAGCGTCGCGTGTTCCGTATGCGATGTTCTCCGACACGGAAAGATGCGGAAAGAGATACCCGTGCTGGTGCACGATCCCCACGCGGCGCCCCTCGGGCGGCACCTGCGTCACGTCGACTCCGCGCAGCACGACGCTCCCCGACGTTGCGCGCCGCACGCCAGCGATCGTCTCGAGCAGCGTCGTCTTCCCGGAGCCTGCCGGGCCGAGCACGATCCCCCATGCGTTGGCGGGAATGGTGAACGTCGCGTCGCTGAGCACGAAACGGCCTGCCCGCGACGACAGCCCTGCCGCCTCGATCACGAGAGCCGCTCGGCTGGTCCCACACCCGCGCGCAGCGACCGCAGCACGAGCAGCGGAACCACGGCGAGAATCACCAGCACCGCCGCAACCGGCAGCGCGGCATCGAGGCCACGCGCCGTGAAGCGATCGTAGCTCAGGACGCTCGCCACCTTCGGATTGTACGTGAGGATCACGATCGCCCCGAACTCACTCACCGCGCGCGCCCACATCACCACTGCGGATGCGATGAGGCCCCTCCTGGCCAGCGGCAGCGTCACGCGACGCACCGCATGCCAGCGTGTGTCGCCAAGCGTGCGCGCGACGTCCTCGTAGCGCCGGTCCACGCGCGCAATCGCTTCCCGAGCCGCGCTCACATACAGCGGCGCCGCGACGAACAGCATCGCGATCGTGATGCCGAGGGGAGAGCCCACGATGCCGAGCCCGACGCGCGCGAGCGAGTCACCAATCGGACTCGCGCGTCCGAATGCGAGGAGCAGCGCAATGCCGGCGACCGGGTGCGGGATCAGCAGCGGCAGCTCGATCACCGCGGAGACGATCGAGCTCCCTGGCATCTCGTCCCGTGCAAGGAGGTACGCGAGCGGCGTACCGAGCAGGGCTGTCACGAGCGTCGCCGCGGTGGCGGCCGCCGCCGTCAGCATCAACGACTGACGCAGCTCGGCATCGCCGCCGAGTTGTCGCAGGCCCTCGACGCCTCCGCGCATCACGAGCACGGCAACGGGAAGTGCGAGCAGCAGGAGCAGCACGAGCGCACCCGTCACCACACCTGCCGTCGCGACACGGTGCGCCCCGCGCGCCCTCACGGCGTGGTCGCGCGAACGAGCGCGGGAATGGAATCGCCCACGAAGATGGGCTCGTCGAGTGCGTCCACGTTCTGCGCGCGCAGGCTCGCACGGCCTTCCGCGCCGAGGAGGAATTGCACGAACCTGGCGCCGACATCCGCGTGCGGAGCCGACCGCGGCACCGACAATCCGTAGAGAATGGGCGCGCCGCGTCGCGTCACGGTGTCGCCGCCCGCGCCGATCTGGACGCGCACCTTGGCATACTCCGCCGCGAAGGCTGGATCGCCCAGGTGAAGCTGGGGCGGCAGCTCGATGAATCGAAAGTGCTGGGCGCGCGCGAGCGATTCGTACTCCACGATGTAATCGAGCTCGCCGGCACTCAGCAGCGCCGCCAGCTCGGCGGCGTTGCCCCGCATGAGCCTCGGCGGAGACTTCGCCGTCAGCCTCCCGGAAAGCCCCCTCTCGTGATACGTCGCCTCGGCGAGCGCATACAATAGAAGGGTGCGATATCCCGCCGGCGCGAGCAGCGGGTCCGTGCGCCCCAGCAGCACGTCGTCGCGCAGCACCACCTTCCACCAGTTGTCCGCTCGTATGTCCGCCGCGTGCCGCGACCGGTCCGTGTACGCGATGACCATCCGGTTGCGCGCGAAGGCCGAGTACCAGCTCGTGACGCTCGGCATCAGGAGCTCGGGAAAGACCTCCTGGTCCGCCAGGGCAATCACATCGGGAACGCGATGGAGCTCCGTGATGCGACGCGCCAGCTCGAGGCTCGCGCCATGCTCCTCGAGCACGACGGCTCCAGTGCGACGCGCGAAGCTGTCGAGTGCGGTACGCAGTGGCGCGCTCAGGCTCGCCGCCGCGTACACGATCAGGGTGTCCGCCGGCGCGCGGCGTGACGGAGCAGCCTCCGTGCACGCGGACAACAGCAGCACGACGGCAGGAAGGATGGTTCGCACTCCCAAACTTCTCCGCCGTCGCACCCAACGGGTAGAGGCGAAACACAGGGCTCGCGGACTCGTATATTGGTCAGTCCCTTACCCCCTGTCATGTCAGACCTCGCCATAGATATCCGGAACATCGTCAAGCGGTATGCGGAGCACGTCGCGGTGCGCGACCTGTCGCTCGCGGTACCGCGCGGTGCCGTGTACGGCCTCCTCGGCCCCAACGGCGCCGGCAAGACGACGACGATTCGCATGATCCTCAATATCATCGCTCCGGACAGCGGCTCCATCGCACTGTTCGGCAACCCGCACCTCACCGCCGGCGCCACGGATCGCATCGGGTATCTCCCCGAGGAACGCGGCCTTTACAAGAAGATGCAGGTCCGCCGCGTCCTCAAGTTCCTTGCGGAGCTCAAGGGCGTGAACGGTCAGGAAGCCGAGAAGCGCATCGACCGCTGGATGGAGCGCTTCGAGCTCAAGACCGCCGAGAAGGACTGGGGGCTCTCGAAGATCGACGAGCTCTCACGCGGCATGCAGCAGAAGGTGCAGTTCATCGGCACGCTCATCCACGATCCCGACCTCATCATCCTCGACGAGCCCTTCTCGGGCCTCGACCCGGTGAATGCGCAGGCGCTCAAGGACACCATCGTGGAGCTGAAGGAGCGCGGCAAGACGGTCATCTTCAGCACGCACCTCATGGACAACGCCGAGCGGATGTGCGACTCCGTGTGCATCATCGCGCACGGCGACAAGGTGCTGGATGGTCCCGTGGCACAGGTGAAGGCGGAGCATGGCACGCGTGTCGTCGCGCTGTCGGTGGCCACCGAGTCGCGCGCGGCCATCGCGCCGATCCTCGCCGATCGCGCGCTCGTGGCGCGTGCGGACGACCAGAATCGCTACTACGAGATCGAGCTCGCGCCAGGCGCCGATGCGCAGCAGCTGCTGCGACGCGTCGTCGACACAGGCGCCGAGATCCAACGCTTCGAGATGGTGCAGCCGTCGCTGCACCAGATCTTCCTCGAGAAGGTCGGCGCCAAGGGCGTCGAGGAGGGCATGAGTGGCCAGGGTTGATATCCGGAAGCTCGGTGTCGTGTTCAAGCGCGAATACCTAGAGCGTGTCCGGTCCAAGTGGTTCCTCATCGGCACGTTGCTCGGCCCCGTGTTCTTCGGGGCTATCACCATCCTGCCGACGTACATGTCCATGAAGTCCGGGCCGACGAGCGAGCTCACGAACATCGAGATCCTCGATGCGACGGGCACCGGTCTCGGCGCGCGCGTTGCTGCGGCGCTCCACAAGAGCTACCCGGGCGCCGCGACGCCGTCGGTGAAGGTCGTGCAGCCCGAGCGAATCACCGTCACCTCCGACTCGTCCGTGAATCGCGTGGTGCGGAAGGAGATCATCGGCTTCATCGTCCTCGACTCGAACACCATCGCCAACAGGTCCGTCACGTACGCCGGGCGCAACGCGAGCTCCTTGAGCGATGTGCAGGCGCTCATGTCGAGCGTGCGGCAGCAGACGCTCGCGCAGCGGCTCGAGCGCGAGGGCCTCGACGTCGCCCGCGTGACGGCGCTGACATCCGAGAAGCTGGAAACGAAGACGGAGAAGATCGGCAACAAGGGCCGCGAGACGGGCGGCGGCATGGGCAACGTGATCTTCGGCTACGTCGTCGCGTTCCTGCTCTACATGATGATCGCGCTGTACGGGCAGAACATCCTGCGCGGCGTGATGGAGGAGAAGACGACGCGCGTTGCCGAGGTCGTGGTGTCCAGCGTCTCGACCGATACGCTGCTCGCCGGAAAGGTGCTCGGCGTCGGGCTCGTGGCGATCACGCAGGTCGTCTCGTGGGTGGCGCTCACGGTGGGCATGCTCGTCTACCTCGCGCCCATCATGTTCAAGGGGAAGATGGCGGAGCAGGCCACGGCGAGTGCGGCCAGCGC
>JBDSTA010000207.1:0-6669 GCA_039928475.1 Gemmatimonadaceae bacterium
CCAAGCTCACCATCACGAGCCTCACTCGGCCGACGACACTCCAGCCGCGCAACGCACACAAGCTTTCGGTGCATCCTGCGGGCATGGCGGTGGACCTGCGCGTGCCGGCGGACGCGACGAACCGCGCGTGGCTCGAGAAGGAGCTACTGGCGCTCGAGCATGACGGGCTGATCGACGTGACGCGCGAGCACACGCCGGCGTACTATCACATCGCCGTGTTCGCGGAGCCGTTTCTCAAGTACGCGGCGCGTATTGATGCGGAGAAGGCTGCGAAGCTCGAGGCGGCACGTAGCGCGGCAGTGCAGCGCGCGTTGGCGTACACGATTCCTGTCGACGAGCAGAAGGGAGCGCCGGCTGGGCTGCTGCTTGCGGGGACTTCCCTGCTGCTGGCTGCGATTCCTGTGTCGCGGCGGATGAGGGGATCCTCTCTCCGCCCGGAATGACTACTTGAAGGGGCTCGAGAAACGCGACGCGGTGAGCAACGTGGAATCCGTCAGCGTGCGCATGAACGCCACGAGCGCGGCCTGCTCCGTACCGGACAGCCCCAGGCGCTGAACACCGCCCGGGCCGCGGAGACGATTGTCGAGATTGGGATTGTTCTGCACACCGGTGTTGTAGAACGCGACGACCTCGTCCAGCGTCTTGAAGCGCCCGTCGTGCATGTAGGGCGCGCGCACGGCCACGCTGCGCAGGGACGGCGCCTTGAAGCGGCCACCGCCCGCGCCGACGTCGGTGATCGTCGCGTCGAGCCCCGTGTTGTGAATGTCGTCGCTCACCTGGCCGTTCGTCGCATGACAGCGCACGCAGCCGGAATTGCGGAAGATCGCCTCGCCCTGCTGCTCCTGCGCCGTGAAGCCGGCCGCGGCGAAGTTCGGCTGGCCACCGCCGGTGAAGGCACGGTCGAACTTCGAGCTCGCGGAGACGAACGAGCGCACGTACTGCGCAAGCGCTTTCGAGATGCGATCGGTCGTGATGTCGGTAGTGCCGAACGCCGCGGTGAAGAGAGGCTTGTAGTAGGTCGTCGCCGCGAGCTTGAGCGCGAGCGCCTCGAGCGTCATGCCCATCTCCACCGTGTCCTGGATGGGGCCGAGGACCTGGTCCTCGAGCGTGGCGGCGCGCTCGTCCCAGAAGAAGCGGCCGCGCTGGTAGAAGCGCGCGTTCGCGAGGCCCATCGCATGACGCTTCGTCAGGCCATCCTTGAAGCCCGTGCTCAACCGCGCGGTGTCGCTGAAGCCGAGCGACTGGATGTGGCAGGAGGCGCAGGCGAGGCGGTCATTGCCGGAGAGGCGCGGGTCGTGGAAGAGGACGCGACCCAGGGCGGCGCCGGCGTTCGTCACCGGATTCGTCGACGGCGTGTTGTCCGTGCCAGCGACGGAACCGCCGATGCCCTGCAACAGGTATTGTTGCGGCAGTGCTACGGCGTACTGGTCGGCCACGAGCGGAAGGGCGGGCGTCGGGAGCCCCGCCGCGAAGACGACGATGGTGAACTGGTCGCTGGCGGTGCGTCCGTTGGCGTCCGTAGCGGTCACTATGGCCGCTATCGTACCCGGGACGAGGGGAATTCCGGTCAGTTCGCACCCGACGGCCACGAGCCCGGTGGATCCGGCCATGTCGACCCGGTAGGTGAGGCCCTTCTTCGCGGGGTCGCTGAACGCGGTCCCACCCTTGCTTGCATCGTAGAACACGCTGCTGCCGACGGTCACTGCGACGACCGTGTTTGCACTCAGGACGACGGGCGGCGCGACGACACCGGCGAGGCCCGTGGTTTGCGCCTGATCGGCGCCGCAGGCAGCAGCGGCGAGTGCCATCAGGAGCGGGGCCACGGGCAGGATGCAGCGCCGGCGAATCACATCGGTCAGCAAGATCGGCATCGGCGCCTCCAGGGAGTTTCCGGCGGGGTCGGGACAGGAACGTGCGGGTGAGACACCCCACTTCCGGGACACCCTCGGTATGGACATGAGCGCGGAAAAATCCGATCTTCGGCAGATGGTCCGCGATGCCCACGGCCTCGATGCATGGACGGTGGCCGCGTCGGTCGCGAACGACGCCCTCTGGTACTTCGACGTACCCACCGACAAGCTCTGCCTCTCCCCGCGGGCCCTCGAGCTGCTCGGCTACTCGCCGGACGATTTCACCCCTGACGTCTCGATCGCGCGCCACGTCCACACGGACGACATGATCGAGCTGCAGCGCACGGTGCACCAGATGGTGCGCGGCGAGGATCGCTGCAACGTCGAGCTGCGTCGCGTCACGGTGGAGGGCAACGTCCTCTGGACGCTCGTGCGACTGCGCGCGGTGCGCGGCTTCGACGGCTCGCTCTCGTTGCTCGCGGGCACCATTGCGTGCATCGACCACCAGAAGAAGGCGGAGCTCAAGCTGCGCGACGACGCGCGACGCGACGCGCTCACGGCGCTGCCGAATCGCGTGGCCCTCTACGAGCGGCTGAGCGCGCGCATCGGGCGCGCGGAGCGTTCGCGCCGGCCGCGGTTCGCGGTGCTGTACCTCGACCTCGATCGCTTCAAGCTGATCAATGATTCGCTGGGGCATGCAACGGGCGACGCCCTGCTCCGCGAATCCGCGCAGCGCCTCACGCGCGTGCTCGGGCCGCGCGACCTGCTCGCGCGCGTAGGCGGCGACGAGTTCGTCGTCCTCCTGAACGAGGTGGAATCCGAAGACCACGCGCACCAGACGTGCGAGGCGATGCACGCGGTGATGCGCGAGCTGGTGCCGCTCGTGGGGCGCGACATCTTCACGTCGCTCAGCGTCGGCATCCGCATGAGCGACGAGTCCACGTTCAAGGCGGGCGACATGGTCCGCGACGCGGACACCGCGATGTACCACGCGAAGCGCCAGGGCGGCGGGCGCACGATGCTCTACGACCAGCGCATGCACCGCAAGATGGTGGAGCGCCTCAAGGTGCAGACGGAGCTCGCCTACGCGCTGCGGCGCGCGGAGCTGCGCGTCGCCTACCAGCCGATCGTGGACACGTGCGAGAAGCGCCTGCGCGGCTTCGAGGCGCTCGTGCGCTGGCAGCACCCCACGCGCGGCCCGCTGAGCGCGGCCGACTTCGTGGACGAGGCGACGGACTCGGGACTCATCGTCCTCATCGGGCGGTGGATGCTCAACGAGGTGTGCTCGCAGCTCGCCGCGTGGCGACGCGAAGTGCCCAACCTCGAGCCGGTATTCGTCTCGCTCAACTGCTGCGACCGCGAAATCGTGGACCCGGACTTCACGCAGATCGTGGAGACGGCGCTGATCACGCACGACCTGCCGCCGAGCTCACTCGTCGTCGAGATGAGCGAGGCGGCGATGACGGCCAACGCGGAGCACGCGATCCCCGCGCTGCGCCGCCTGCGCGAGCTCGGCGTGCAGATCCAGATGGACGGCTTCGGGCGCGGCTACACGTCGCTCGATGTGCTGCGCCGCATGCCGCTCACGTCGATCAAGATCGACCGCACGTACATCGCGGGCGTGGCGCACGACGAGGAGTCGCGCGCGATGGTCGGCACGATCAACGCGTTCGCGCGCGCGCTCGGGCTCGACGTCGTCGCCGAGGGCGTGGAGACGAAGGAGCAGGCGGAGGCGATCGCGGCGATGGTGCGCTACGCGCAGGGCAATCACTACGGGCGGCCGGCGGCGGCATCGGCCGCGCGGCGCCTGCTCCTTCAGTCCGCGCCCTGCTGAACGCTCCGCTACGGCGCCAGCGTCACCTTGAGTGGCGCGTCGATGCGCTGCGCCATCTCGTCGAGGTACTTCCACCATGACTGCGGTGTGGGGAAGTCGCCGCTGTCGGTCCACCCCGCGCCGACGTAGTGCACGACCGGCTTGCCGGAGGTCGCCTTGCTCACGGCGAGGTAGTGCCCGAAGAGTTCCTTCCAGTCGGACAGCGACGCGCGCGGAATGAGCACCGCGGTTCCCATCTCGCCGTGTCCGCCGCTCTTCGGCGCGACGGGTCCCCACCCGGTGACCCACGCCCACGGATAATTCCGGCTCATGATGCCGATCATGCCCGGACGCTTCACGGTGCCGACGACGTACGGCAGCTCGCCGCCCGCGGGCGACGTGAAGGTGCTCGTCGCCTTGTAGAGGTTCGAGCCGGCGTCGATGGCGATGCGCTTCACCTCGGACATCGTGCCGTTGCCGACCTTCCATGGATCGTAGCGCAGCTCGAAGATCGCGCGGACGGGGCCGTTCGCGATGACCTTCCACGCCTTGAAGTTGTCGCCGCGCCAGATGGTGTCGCGCGCCCAGCCCGCGACGCCGCCGTTGCCGAGCGTCTCGCCGACGTCGTAGAAGTCGGCGCCTTCACCGGTGTCGACGTGATACGAGTCGTGGCCGGCGGAGTACCACTTTTCGACGATGAGGTTGCGCGTCTTCTTGTTCCAGACGTCGATGCCGTTGCTCGACATGGCGGAGGAGGTCTTCTTGAGCCCCTCGCCGTAGATGCGGAAGGCGACGCGATCGCTCTCCCACGCCATGTCGTCGCGGGGGTCGTCGTGCCGGATGGCGACTTTCGGCGCGTACTTCACGCTCGGCGCGGCGGCCTCGATGGTGAAGCGTCGCGTCTCCTTCGCGTTGAAGTCGCCCTGGAAGATCAGGGAATCGTCCACGACCTGCGACGCAATCTCGCGGCCCTCGGCGTCGGTGACGCGAATGGCGTCGGGCTTCGCGGTGGCGAGGCGGCGCTGGATGTCGGACCACGCGACGGCGACGGTTTCGTCGTGGCGCGTGATGTTGAGCGTGTTCTCGGCGCGGACTGCCGTGCGCGGTGTCTGGGCGAGTGCGAGGGTGGGCAGGGCGAAGAGCAGGTACATGCCCCTCGCTGCGCTCGGGGCGACAAAGGGCGCTACGCTCGGGGTGACAAAGGTCATGAGCTCACCGAAGTGTGTTGATGTCCACCGGCTGCATGTCGGCGTAGTCCTGGTTTTCGCCGCCCATGGCCCAACAGAACGAGTAGTTCGACGTCCCGCAGCCGGCGTGGATGGACCAGCCGGGGGAGAGGGCGACCTCGCCGTCGCGCACGATGAGGTGGCGGGTCTCGTCAGGTTCGCCGAGCTGGTGGAAGACCACGGCGTTCTCGGGCACGTCGAAGTACAGGTAGATCTCCGTGCGACGAAAGTGCGAGTGCGCCGGCATCGTGTTCCACACGCTGCCCGGCTCGAGCGACGTCATGCCCATGACGAGCTGCGCGCTCTGGACGCCGGCGGTGTGGATGTAGCGCACGATGCGCCGGCGGTTCGCCTGCTCCATGGTGCCGAGCTCGCCGCCCTGCGCGTCGGCCGCGAGCACGCGCGAGGTCGGGTGCGCGGCGTGCGCGGGATAGCTCACGATGTAGAAGCGCGCGGGATTGCTGTCGTCGTCGCTGACGAACGTGATGCTCCGGCTGCCGCGGCTCACGTAAACGAGGTCGCGCTTGCCGAGGAGGTACTCGTGGTCGTCCACGGTGACGGTGCCGGCGCCGCCGATGTTCAGCACGCCGATCTCACGGCGCTCGCAGAAGTACTCGGCCTTGAGGTACTCGGGCGCCTCGAGGGTGAGCGGCCTGGTGGTCGGGACGGCGCCGCCGAGGACGACGCGATCGAGATCGATGTAGCGGAGGTTGAGCTTTCCGGGCTGGAACAGTCCCTGGACGAGGAACGCCTCACGCAGCTCGGCGGAGGTCATTCGTTGCGCGCGCGTGGAGTCGGGCAGGAAATGCATCATTTCAGTTCTTGGTAACGGCGTGAACTGCGTGAACTGCGTGGAACGCAGAGAGCGCGGAGGTTTCGCGGAGGCGCAGAGGAAAAGTGGCTTCGCAGTTCTCCGCGTCTCTGCGAAACCTCTGCGACCCCTGCGTTGAAGACTTTGGTCTTTTTGTTATTTGATAGATCATCGCGCCATCCAGCCACCATCCACCACGAGGACATGTCCGTTCACGTAGTCGCTCGCGCGTGAGGCCAGGAACACGGCGGCTCCACCGAGGTCGGCGGGCTCGCCCCAGCGCGCGGCGGGGATGCGCGCGGAGATCTGCTCGGAGCGCGACTCGTCAGCCTGGAGCGCAGCGGTGTTGTCTGTGCGGAAATAGCCCGGCGCGATCGCGTTCACCTGCACGTTGAACCTGCCCCACTCGTTCGCGAGCGCCTTCGTGAGGCCCGCCACGGCGTGCTTGCTCGCCGTGTAGCCCGGGACCGTGATGCCGCCACTGAATGAGAGCAATGACGCGATGTTGATGATCTTCCCTTCGCCGCGCTCGATCATCCCGCGGCCGAAGTGCTGGCCGAGCAGGAACGCGGAGTCGAGGTTGGTGCGGATGACGAGCTGCCAGTCCTCGAGCGAGTGATCCACCGCGGGCGTGCGACGAATGGTGCCCGCATTGTTGACGAGGATGTCGATCGGGGCGCCGAGGGTGTCGACTTCATTCGCCATGGCTTGCAGGGCGCTGGGGTCGCCGACGTCGGCGACTGCCTCCCATGCGTTGCGGCCGAGCGCCTCGATGGAGGCGATTGTCTCCTTGGCGCCGCCGGACTTCGACGTGCCGCACACGACGTCGGCACCGGCGTCGGCGAGCGCGAGGGCCATGGCCTGGCCGAGGCCGCGGCTCGCGCCGGTGACGAGTGCGCGTTTGCCGTGCAGGCTGAACAAGTGCGGGGCCCTCACTTCGTTCGGGGTGACAACATCATCGTCCCAACT
>JBDSTA010000208.1:0-7217 GCA_039928475.1 Gemmatimonadaceae bacterium
TCGTGCCGCCGTTCTGGGCCATGTGGGGAACCAACGTGATCTTGACGCTCATCGGGCTCGTGATGCTGCTGCGCATGGGGAACGACTCGGGCTCCGGACGCGGCGGCGGCATTCGCGAATGGCTGGACGAACGGCGCCTGCTGCGGGAAGAGAAGCGAGCCGCCGAACTGGCGAGGGCAGCCTGATGCGCATCGGCGGACCGCTCGACCGATACGTCTTCGTCGAGTGGACGAAAATCTTCGTCTCCACGGCGCTCGGCCTCCCGCTCCTGCTGGTGATCATCGACCTCACCGATCACCTCCAGAGCTATCTCGACCGCAACATCCCGCGCGGCGACATCGCGATGTCGTACGTCTACTGGATGCCGCAGTCGATGTTCATGGCGATGCCGGCCGCGGTGCTGTTCGCCACCGTGTTCTCCATCGGCGCGTTCACGCGCCATTCGGAGGTGACGGCGGCGAAGGCGAGCGGCATCAGCTTCTACCGGATGATCGCGCCCATCCTCTTCGGCGCGCTGCTCGCCGCGGGGCTCGACCTCGTGATCGGCGAGCTGGTGCCCATCACCGACGCCCGGCGCAATTTCCTGCTCCAGGAGAGCCGGATCGGGACGGGCACGCAGCGGTCGAACTTCGCGTACGCGGGCGAGTACGGACGCGTGTACAAGGCGCTGTCGCTCGACGTGGCGCAGGGGAGCATGGACCGGCTCCAGGTCGAACGAAAGGGCAATGGTGCGGATTACCCCACCGTGCTGATCTCCGCGGCAAAGGCGAAATACAGTCCGGCCACTGCGACCTCCACGGGTGCATGGGTCGTCCAGCAGGGTGAGCTCCACGTGGTTCGCGATTCGCTGCCGGCGTTCAACATCAGCTTCGGCGAGCTTCGCGACCGTCACCTGAACGACATCCGTCCCGTGGACCTCATGGCGAAGCCGCGCGACCCGGCGGAGATGCGCTACGCGGAGCTGACGCGGTTCATCAAGGCGCTGGAGCGGTCGGGCGGCGACGCGAACCTGCTGCGCGTGGAGCGAGCACTCAAGATCGCGATTCCCATCACGTGCCTGGTCATCGCGCTCTTCGGCGCGCCCCTTGCCACGAGCACGCAGCGCGGCGGTACCGCATATGGTATCGGCGTGAGCCTCGCCACGACCGTCACGTTCCTCATGCTCATCCAGCTCACGAAGGCCATCGGTGGGAAGAACCTCATCGCGCCGGACATCGCGGCGTGGCTGCCGAACGCCATCTTTGCGCTGCTGGGCATGGTGCTCCTCGTACGCGTGCGCACGTGAGTGAGCTCGACCGGCCGTTCAGTGGGCGCCTGAAGCCCACCGAGCAGTTCCCCATCGTCCAGCGGAAGGGCATCCAGTTCACGCGCCGGATCACGCGCGGCTTCATCGCGTTCTTCCGGCAGGTGGGGCAGCGCGGGTACTTCCTGCGAGACATCGGCCGCGCATTCGGTGACCCGGCAACATTCGTCCCCGAAACCATTCGGCAGATGCGCGGCATCGGCGTCGACTCGATCCCGCTCACGGTCATCGTGGCGGCGTTCATCGGCGGCGTCATCGCGCTCCAGACGCGCTACCAGCTGTTCCCCGGCGTGCAGCTCTCGATCATCGGACTTTCCGTGCGCCTGATGCAGGTGCTCGAGCTCGGACCGCTGCTCACGGGTCTCGTGCTCACGGGGCGCGTGGGCGCGCGCATGACGGCGGAGATCGGGACGATGCGCGTCACGGAGCAGATCGACGCGCTGGAAACGCTCTCGTACGACCCGCTGGCGTTCCTCATCGTGCCGCGCATCCTCGCCTGCCTCGTGATGTTCCCGGCGCTCGTCATCCTCGCCGACGCCACGGGCCTCCTGAGTGGCTACGCGGTGGCGGTCTATGCCACGGACGTCACGAAGTCCGACTTCATCGACGGCGTGCGCCTCGGCTTCGGTACCTTCCAGGTGGTCTATTCCCTGCTCAAGGCGACGCTGTTCGGAGCCGCCATCTCGTTCATCTGCTCGTACGAGGGATTCGTCACGGAAGCCGGCGCCGAGGGCGTGGGCCGCTCCACGGCGAAGGCGGTGGTCATCACGTCGGTGACGATCCTGATCCTCGATACGTTGACGGCGACTCTCCTGGCCCCTTACCTACAGACATGAAACGCCGCGACGAAGTCCTGGTCGGAGTATTCCTCACCGCAGCGCTGGCCATCGCGCTCCTGGGCACGCTGTGGCTCGTGCGCGGCGGACTGTCGTCGGGCTACTCGCTCTACAGCAAGTTCGCCTGGGGACAGAACCTCAAGCCCGGTCAGCCGGTGCTGCTGGCCGGCGTGAAGGTCGGCGCCGTGGCGGACGTGAAGCTGCGCAACGACGGGTTCCTGGACGTCGTGCTGCGCGTGGACGACGACGTGAAGGTGCCGAAGAACTCCCTCGCGAGCGTGAAGCCCGTGGGCATCTTCGGCGACGCGGCGATCGCGCTGACGCCGAAGGGGCCGAGCTCGATCGCCTTCGCCGCGGGCGACACCGTGCCGGTTGGCCCGGCGGACACGGACATCCAGGCGATCATGAACCGCGTCGACTCGATCGGCGCCACGGTGTTCACGATGACGAAGGCGCTGAACGCGGAGCTGGTGGCGAGCGGCGGCCTGAAGGACATGCGGAAGTCGATGGCGAACGCGGCGGAGATTTCCGCGAACGCGGCGCGGCTGTCGATTCAGCTGAACGCGATCGCGGCGGAGCAGAACCGGAACCTCACGCTGACGATGGCCTCCTTCCGCCGTGCGGCGAGCGCGGTGGACTCGGCGTCGATCGACTCGACGCTGAAGAACTTCCGCACGTCGAGCGCGAGCCTCACGCGCATCGCGGCGAACCTCGACTCGACGTCGAAGCGCGCGAACAGCCTGCTCGGCGGCATCGAGCGCGGCGAGGGCACGGTGGGCAAGTTCATGAAGGACACGCTGCTCTACCGCGACCTGCGCGGCCTGGTGTCGCAGGCGGATTCGGTGCTCGCGGACCTGAAGGCGAATCCGCGCAAGTATATCAATCTGTCTATTTTTTAAGGGCGCTGGG
This sequence comes from Gemmatimonadaceae bacterium, assembly GCA_039928475.1. GTDB lineage: Bacteria > Gemmatimonadota > Gemmatimonadetes > Gemmatimonadales > Gemmatimonadaceae > AG11. Next base: position 3,049 of record JBDSTA010000208.1, read on the forward strand.
CGCTCGCGCTGCGCGCCCAACCGACACGTAGTACACAGGAATCCCCACCAGGATGATCCCCATCACCGCCAGCGTCGGCCAGCGTGACGACGGGTCGATGATCGCGTTCCCAAGCAGGAAGCACGTCGCGAGGATGAACATCGCCGGGACCACCGGATACAGCGGCGTGCGGAACGGCGGGTCGTAGTCGGCGCGCTTGCGGAACACGAAGATCGCCGCGACGGCCAGCGCATAGAACGGCACGATCGCCGTGACGAACGTGTCCGCGAGCTGCTCGAAGGTGCGGAGCAGGACGAACACGATGCCGAGCGCGGTCACCAGCAGGATCGAGACGTACGGTGTGCCGAACCGTGGGTGGACCGCTGCCACCTTCCGGAAGAACAGGCCGTCGTCGGCCATCGCGAAGAACACGCGCGGTGACGTGAGCAGCGTCCCGTTCAGCGTGCCGAAGGTGGACAGCATCACGGTCGTCGCCACGAGCACCACACCCGGCGCACCCATGAGGCGTTGCGCCACGTCCGCCGCGACGAGCTTCGAGTGGCGGATCTCCTCCACCGGCATCACGGCCATGTACGCCATGTTCGCGAGCAGGTAGATCACGATCACCTCCACCGTGCCGATGATGATCGCCCTCGGCAAATTCTTCCGCGGATCCTTCACCTCGCCCGAGACGAAGCTCAGGTCGGCCCAGCCGTCGAACGCCCACAGCACCGATACGAGCGCGAGGCCGAACTTCGCGATGTGGAAGGAGCCCTCGGGCACCGCCGGCGTGTAGTGGCCACCGCCGGACTGCGGCAGGCCCAGCGAGAACGCGAGCACGATGATGAACAGCAGCCCACCGTACTTCGCCACGGTCGTCAGGTTCTGGACGAGCGAACCCCACTTGAGCCCGACGTAGTTGAAGGTCGCCGTGATGCCGATCGCGAGCGCGGCGATGTAGTGCACGTAGTCGGCGTTGGCGGGCAGCGACGGATCGTGTCCCAGCACGCGCAGCAGGTACTCGGCGAACGTGGTGCTGATGGCGCCGAGTGACGCGGCGCGGATGAGCGTGAGCTCGGACCAGCCGAAGAGGAAGGCGGGCAGTCGTCCCCAGCCTTCGCGGATGAAGACGTAGGCGCCGCCCGTTTCGGGAAAGGCGCCCGAGAGCTCCGCCAGCGTGAGCGCGCCGCAGAGTGCGAAGAGGCCGCCGGCGATCCAGACCGCCATGAGCGGGAGTGGCCCCGGCAGCTTGTCCGTCACCCCGGCGGGCGAACGGAAGATGCCTGAGCCGATCGTGGAGCCGATGAGGACGGCCACGGCACTCCAGAGCCCGAGCTGCCGCTGAAGTGTCAACGTGTTGGTCGAGGTCGCCATTCGGGTATGGTACGTTCCCGCCAGCGGAACTGCCACTGACGTAAAGGTTTTCCCGGTTGATTCTGACCTTCCGGAAGGTGAGCTTTCGGGTCTTCCCTCAATAGTTGCCGCCTTGATGCGCCTTTCCTTCGCCGACGGACTCTTCTGGACGTCCGTGGCGTGCTGCACGATCGCACAATTGCTCATCGTCCGTTCGGTGCTTGGCAGCCGCCATGCGCCCGAGCCGGTCGCGAACGTGCCGAAGTCGCGCGACGCCGTTGAAGTCATGTGGGCGGTGGTTCCGGCCGTGGTGCTCGGCGTGCTGCTCGTGTTCACATGGCGCGCGATGCACGGAGCCGCGTGAACTCACTGCGTCGTCTCTCGTACGTCGCCTTCGGCGTCGCCTGCACGCACCTCGTGTTCGGGGCCATCGTGCGCATCTCGGGTTCCGGGATGGGCTGCGGCGATCACTGGCCTCGGTGCTACGGGAGCTTCTTTCCACCGCTGAACCGCCCGGACCTGATCGTCGAGGTGTCGCACCGGTACCTCGCCGTCATCCTGCTGACGACCCTGATCGGCCTCGCGCTCACGGCGTGGACGCGCCGCAGCGAGGCCGGAGTGGGCGGACCGCGCGGCGTGCTTCGCTCCGCGTCGCTCGCCGTTGCCCTCGGCGTGACGGCGGCGATCCTCGGCGCGGTGACCGTGAAGCTCACCAACGCGCCCTTCGCGACGCTCGCGCACTGGACCGTGGCGATGAGCCTCGTGGCGACGGTCGTGGCGACGGTGATCCGTGCCGGCGGCTTCGGCGGCGCGTCGGTGCGCGCCGTGGCGGTCGCGGGACGCACGCGTCGTGCGGCGTTCGCCGCGGCGGTGATGGCGCTCGCCACCGTGGTGATGGGCGGCCTGACGGCGAAGTATCCGGGCGCCTCGGTGGCGTGCCTCAAGTTCCCGCTGTGCGGCGCGAATCCCGACGTGCAGGCGGCGGCCGTGTGGGTGCAGGGCGTGCATCGCGTGCTCGCGGTGGTGCTGGTGTTCCACCTGCTCGGCGTGATGATCGGCGTGCGCAAGCGCGGCGAGTCGCCCGCGATCTGGCGCGCCGCGCAGGCCGCGTTCGGGCTCGGCGTGCTCCAGCTGTTGATCGCGGGCGCGATGATCGGCATGCACCTGCCGCCTGTGCTGCGGTCGCTGCACGAGGCGACGGGCGTGAGCATCTGGATCGCGACGTTCGCGCTTGCATACCTCGCGCGCATCTCGGGCGATGGGCATGGCGTGCGCGAGCCGCGCGTGGTGCCCCAGCCGCGCGACCTGGTGGACGCAGGCGCCGTGCGTGCAAGCACGCCGGCGACGGCGTTCTCCACGGCGGTGGCCGAGCCGCGTCTTGTGGAGAAGAAGGAGCCGTGGCAGGCAGAGCTCCTTGTGGCGGAGAATGAACTGGCAGTTCGTTCGGAGGTTCTGCGGGATTTAACCACAGAGGACACAGAGGGCGGCACAGAGGACACAGAGGAAAGCGTACCAGCTCCTTTGTCGCTCGATGCTGGGCGTTCGTTCACTCTCGGCGAGCCACAGCAATTCACCGCAGAGGTCGCGGAGAGCGCCGAGGAAGACGCTGCCATCGAGCTCTTCTCCGCGTCCTCTGCGTCCTCCGCGGTTATCGAAGTTGCCCGTGAGGAGCCAGTGGTGGAACGGCACATCCCGCACAGCATCGCCGTCATCATCGCGCGGGGCGCCGACCTGTGAGTGACGTCGTCGTGCCGGTGAAGAAGCACAGCTTTGCACGCGACCTCGTGGCGCTCACGAAGCCGCGCATCATCTCGCTGCTGCTCGTCACGACCATCGCGCCCATGTATGTCGCGGGGTCGCCGCCGTGGACGCTCGTGCTCGCGGTGTTCGTCGGCGGGTACCTCATGGCCGGCGGCGCGAACGCGGTGAACATGTACATCGACCGCGATATCGACGACCGCATGGCGCGCACGCGACTGCGGCCCATCCCGAGCGGACGCATGACGCCCGAGGCGGTGCTCGCCTTCGGCATCCTCTGCGCGACCACCGCGACGTTCCTCCTCGCGCACGTCGCCAACGTGCTCACCGCGGCGCTCGCGCTCGCAGGGTTCTACACCTACGTCTTCATCTACACGCGCTGGCTCAAGCGCAGCTCGCCGCAGAACATCGTCATCGGTGGCGCGGCCGGTGCGTTTCCACCGCTCGTCGGGTGGGCCTCGGTCACCGGCAGCGTGGACCTGATGGCCGTGTACCTGTTCCTCATCATCTTCTACTGGACACCGCCGCACTTCTGGGCGCTCGCGCTCAACAAGCAGGTGGACTACGGCCGCGCGGGGGTGCCCATGGCGCCGCTCGTGTGGGGTGAGCGCGAGACGATGCGCAACATGCTCTGGTACACGCTCATCCTCCTGCCCCTCACGGTGCTGCCCGTCGCCTTCGGCGCGCTCGGCATCCCGTACCTCATCGCGGCGCTCGCGCTCGGCGGCTACCTGCTGCTCGGCGTGGTCCGCGTGATGCGCGCCGAAAGCTTCGTGAAGCCCGCATGGTCGGTGTACAAGTATTCGCTGCTCTACCTCGCCCTGCTCTTCGCGGCGATGGTCGTCGACCGGGCGATGGCATGAGCGAGTCGTCGTCCGCGCAGGAGCTGCCGGTGCTCATCGGCGGTGCCAAGGACGCGCCGGAAACGCTCATGCTCATCGGCATGCCGGGGAGCAACGGCGTGGTGCACGTGCGCGGCTGGACGTCCGACGACTGGAGCGCCACGCCGTTCACGCGCGCCGAGCGTGCGAGCGCGCTGCTCGCGTGGATCGAGCGCGAGGCGCAGCGCGGCCGCACGC
>JBDSTA010000209.1:0-4730 GCA_039928475.1 Gemmatimonadaceae bacterium
GCCGACGCCGATCACGCCGGGCAGCGTCCAGCCGGGAAACGGCAGGAAGCGCTCACGCGCACCGGTTGCGAGAATGACCTGCGTCGCGCGCAGTGCTGCGTGCTTGCCGTCATGCTCCGCGGTGACGACGAATGCGTCGTCCTCCCGCTGCACGCCGATCACCGAGGTGCCAGCGCGGACGACAGCGCCCGAGCGATCCAGCCGCGCGAGCCAGCGCCGTGCGACGGCGGGCAGCGAGGTGCGCTCGCGATGACGCCAGATCTGCCCACCGGCACGCGGGCTTTCGTCCACGAGCGTCACCTCCTGCCCCGACTCCGCTGCGCGCGCCGCTGCGGCAATGCCCGCGGGCCCTCCGCCGATGACGACGATCACCGCAACCCGCCTGTGGACACGCGCATGCCTTCTTCAACCGTCACGAGACATGCGCGACGGTGCGGCACGTCGTCGATCGTCACTCGGCACTCGTAGCAGATGCCCATGCCGCACACCGGCCCGCGCGCCTCACCGGTGACCGATTTGCGAAATGCATTTACGCCGGCGTCGACGAGCGCCGCCGCGACAGTGAGGTCGCTCGCGCAGGTGACGGGTCGGCCATTGACGATGATCGTCATTCGGAGCGAGCGAAGCGAGTCGAGGACTCTGAACCTGCCGTAGCAAACCTGCCCGGTGAAAACGCCGCGACGTCCATCGGCGGCGTCCGCCCGGCAATGAGGTCCGCGAGTATGCGCGCCGTGCCAAGCGACGTCGTGATCCCCAACCCTTCATGCCCCGCCGCCACCCACACCCCAGGCCGCAGCTCACCAATCGCAGGCAGCTTGTCCGCCATCGCCGGCCGGAACCCCGTCCACGTGCGCACCACGGACAAGCCCGCGAGGCCCGGCATGAACTCCGACGCGCGCGCGAGCATCTGGCGCAGCACCTTCACGTTCGTCGAACCGTCCCACCCCACCAGCTCGCGCGACGACCCGATCAGCACCTGCGACGTCGAGCGTGGCTGCACGTTGAACGCGACGGATTCGTTCGTCATCACATGCGCGCTCGTGAGGTAGCCGAGCTCCACGAGCTGGTGCCGCACGAATCCCGGATAACGATCGGTGATCGCGAGATGTCCCTTGCGCGGCACCACGGGCAGCAAAGGACTCAGCATCCCTGCCTGCGCACCAGCGGCATTCACGATCAGGTCGGCCTCGATCACCTCCTGGCCGCAGCGCACTGCGCCGTCCATGATTTCGGTGACGCGGCAGCTCTCCCGGATCGAGGCGCCGAGCGCACGCGCCTCCTCGAGGAGCCACAGCGCAGCGCAGGGCGGGTATACCACCGCGTCGCCCGGTACGAGCAGCCCGCCCGCGAGTCCGGCGCGCAGGTTCGGCTCGAGCGTCGCAAGGTGGGAGGCATCCAGCATTTCCGACGCGATGTCATGCGCGCCGTACACACGCTGCTTCTCGCGCACGGCATCCATCTGCGCCGCATCTTCCGCGACCCAGATCGTGCCGCACGCATCGAACTCCACGTTGCGCGAGAGCTTCGGCACGAGGCCGCGCCACAGCTCCGCCGAGAGTGCCGTGAGGGCGAGCTGCTCTGGCGAGTCGTCCATGACGACGATGTGCCCCATCCCCGCGGCTGTGGTTCCGCCGCCGGGAAAGGATGCGTCGAGCACGAGCACTGCGAGCCCGTCGCTCGCCAGCGCGCGCGCACACGCAGCGCCGACGATGCCGGCGCCGATGACGATCACGTCCGGCTTCAGGCCAGCCCTCACGCGCCGACGAGCGCGGCTGTCGTGATCCCGAAGCGGAACGGATCGCGCGCGTCGAAGTGCAGCGTCGCCTCACCGGTGACGAACGCCGAACCACGCACGTGCGGTATCAGTGCGCCGCCGTCACCCGCGGTGAGCCAGCCGGTGAACATCCCGCCGGCGATGCCCTCCTGGTTCCAGCGATCCCCGAACGCGAGCTCGCCGCGGCCATGCAGCGACGCCATCTTCGCCGCGGTGCCGGTGCCGCAGGGCGAGCGATCGTACTCCCCACCGGAGCAGAGCACGAAGTTGCGGCAGTCCGCATCCGCACGCTTCGGCGATGCCGAGATCTCGATGTGGTCGATGTCCCCGCCCACAGCGCCGGTGATGCCCTGCGCGCGGATCGCGTCCTGGATCGCCTGCGTGAAGCGCGTGAGCTCGCCCACATGTGCCATGTCCACCGGCACCTGGTCCGCGTGCGTGATGAAGAACCAGTTGCCGCCCCACGCGACGTCGCCCGTCACCCTGCCGAAGCCCGGCACATCCACCACGAGGTCGCGCTCGTGCAGGTGCGCCTCCACGTTGTCGATCGTCACCGTGCCGTCCTCCGCGAGCTCGGCGCTCACGATGCCCACGGGCGTGTCGAACTGCGCGCGACCGGGCTTCAGTCGCCCGAGAAACTCGAGCGTGCGGACGACGCCGATGAGCCCATGGCCGCACATGCCGAGGTACGTTCCGTTGTTGAAGAACACGATGCCGGCCACCGAGCCCTCGTTCACCGGCGGCGTGAGCAGCGCGCCGACGATCGCATCATGCCCGCGCGGCTCGCACACCACCGCGCGACGCAGGTGATCGTACCGCGCACGCAGGTCATCGCGACGCTCGGCCATCGTCGTGCCAGACGGCTGCGGCCAGCCGTCGATGACGACGCGGGTGGGCTCGCCTTCCGTGTGCGAGTCGATGACCCGAATGGTGTCCGTCATCGTATCGCCCTCTTCTTCAGTGTGGTGCCACTGGCACGCTGCTCCTCGAGGAACGTCACGAGCGCGGTGCCGGCGCCCAGGATGTGCTCGCGCATCAGCTGCGACGCCTTCGTCGCATCCCGCTTCTTCGCCGCGGTCGCGATCGCGCGATGCTCGTTGCGCGCGCGCGACTCGCCATGCGTGAGCGCGAGCTGCATGCGAAGGTAGCGATCGCTGTGCTGGTGCAGCTTCTTCACCATGGCAAGCGTGAACTGCCGGTCGGAGGGTGCGTACAAGGTCGAGTGGAACTGCCAGTTCAACTCGCCCCACTGCGCCACCTCGCCGTTGCGGAGCACCACCTCGTACTCGTCGAGGATCTCCTGCGCGCGGTCGTCGTCCTCCTCCGTCATCATCGGCACCGCGCGGCGTACGAGGTCGCCCTCCATGTCGGCGCGAATCTCGAACAGCTCGCTGATGGCCGCGAGTGAAAGGGTGGACACCACGGCGCCGCGGTGCGGATTGAACGTCACCAGGCCCTCGGCCTCGAGCTGCCGCAGCGCCTCGCGCACCGGAATGCGGCTCACTCCAAGTTCTTCGGCGATCGCATCCTGCCGCAACGGCTCCCCTTCGGGGAAGTGGCCGCGCAGGATACGGTCGCGCAGCGCGTCGAGTGTCTGGCCGGCGAGCGTCTGCCGGCGCAGCGGCATCACCCCACCCTCCAGCGAGTACGTGTCGGCGAGCGTTGGTCGGCGTCGAACTGTCATGGGTGAGCTCCGGGTCGCTGGACTACCGACCGCCGGCCGGAAGGTTGGTGAGCAGGTAGCGCGTGAGCAGCGAGTAGATGTGCGGCCACGTGCACCGTCCCTCGCAGGCTGCGAGGAAGAGCGAGCGGCGCATCTTTCTCCGGGGTGCTCCCGATGAGGCGGTGAACATTGGATACAGTATCCGTTCTCCACTCGCGCACAAGAGGCAAACCCGGATTGCCGACCATCAGCCACCACTGTATACAATATTGTATGACGCCACTGCTCCGCACCGCGACCCTCCTCGCCCTCGCTGCGCTCCCCGTCGCCCACGCGCAGCCGCCGCGCCGCGACCTCGCCCTGCGACCCGGACTCGTCATCACCTCCTCGGCCCGCATTGCGCGGCGCATCTACCAGTTGCCCGCCAACCCGTCGGTGGATTCCGCCGTCATCGCCATTCGCGGCAGTGACATCACCGTCGACTTCAACGGCGCCGAGTTGCGCGGCACGCCGACGACGAGCGATCCCGACGAGGGCGCGGGCGTCGCCATTCGCGTGGACGGAGGACGCAACGTGCGCATCGTGAACGCACGCGTGCGCGGCTATCGCGTCGGGCTCATGGCCGTCGGCACGCGCGGGCTCGTCCTCGCCGACAACGACATGAGCCGCAACTGGAAGCCGAGGCTCTATAGTCTCCTCGAGCACGAGAGCCTCGTGGACTGGATGTCCTTCCACAAGAACGAGCAGCGCGAGTGGCTGCGCTTCGGCGCCGGCATCTACCTCGAGGACGTGAAGGGCGGTGAGCTGCGCGGCAATCACGTGGAACAGGGACACAGCGGCGTGATGATGACGCGCTCCGATTCGCTCGACATCCACGACAACGTGCTCTCGTTCAACTCCGGCCTCGGCATCGGCATGTATCGCTCGAGCTGGAATCGCATCCATCACAACCAGGTCGACTACGACGTCCGCGGCTACAGCCACGGCGTCTTTCGTCGCGGTCAGGATTCCGCCGGCCTGCTCATGTACGAGCAGAGCTCGCACAACGTCGTCGCGTGGAACTCTGTGACGCACGGCGGCGACGGACTGTTCCTCTGGGCCGGACAGAGCACGATGGACACCGGCGAGGGCGGCGCCAACGACAATCTCTACGTCGGCAACGACTTCAGCTTCGCGCCGACGAATGGGATGGAAGCGACGTTCAGTCGCAACACTTTCATCAACAACCGTATCGAGGGCTCCGACTACGGACTGTGGGCCGGCTACAGCTTCGAGTCCCGCGTGCTTGGCAAC
>JBDSTA010000210.1:0-18212 GCA_039928475.1 Gemmatimonadaceae bacterium
ATCCGCGCATCGGCCTCGCGCGCGATGCGTCCATCGTCGCCGCACTCGCCGACGTCTCGCCCGCGCGCATCCGCGCCACCGACTCGGCGCTCGTCTCATTCGGCACGCGCAACACGTTCTCCGATACGCTCTCGGCCACGCATGGCATCGGCGCGGCGCGCCGTTACCTGCATGCCCAGCTCTCGCAGGCGAGCCGCGACTGCGGCGGCTGCCTCCGCGTCGAGTACGACGCGGCCGTCATCGCCGTCGCGCGGCATCCGCAGCACGCCTCGGCGAACATCGTCAACGTGATCGGCATCCTGCCGGGGCGCGACACGAATCGCGTCGTCGTCATCGGCGGCCACTACGACTCCTGCGTCTGCAACGCCGGGCCGGCTGGCGGCGTGGACTCCACGAGCACGGCCCCCGGTGCGGACGACGACGGGTCGGGCACGTCCGCGGTGGTCGAGCTCGCTCGCGTCGTGTCCGCTCGCTACCCGAGCGGCCTCGAGGCGACGATCTACTTCGTCCTCCACGCCGCGGAGGAACAGGGGCTACTGGGCGCCACACACCTCGCGCAGCGACTCAAGGCCGAAGGGAAGAAGGTCGTCGCCGGCATGACGGACGACATCGTCGGGAACGTCGTCGCCGAGAATGGCGCGGTGGACTCCACGAGTGTGCGCATCTTCGCGGCGGACCCGGACAGCTCGCAGAGTCGCGAGCTCGGCCGCTACGTATGGGGACTCGGTGCGCTGTACATGCCGTCGTTCGAGGTGGTGCCTGTATTCCGGCTCGACCGCATCGGCCGCGGCGGCGACCACAGCCCGTATGTTCTGGCGGGCTGGCCCGGACTTCGCTTTACGGAACGGCTCGAGAACTACCGGCGTCAGCACCTCCCGACGGACGAACTGGCACACGTGAACTTTGGCTATACCGCCCAGGTGGCGCGGCTCAACGCCGCCACCGTGATCGCTCTTGCATCCGCTCCTCCGGCACCCGACTCCGTGTTCGCGCGTCGCGAGAACGCGTCGTCGGGCGGGCAGTCGTGGTCGCTCCGCTGGACGCCCGTCGCGGGCGCCGTTCGCTACGAGGTGCTCGTGCGCCGGAGCACGTCGCCGAGCTGGGATCGCGTGATCCCGGTTGCCGGCGGCTTCGAGCAGCGACTGGACTTCCAGCTCGATGACGGATGGGCCGCGGTGCGCGCCGTCGGCGCCAACGGCCACCGCTCCATCGCGCGCGTTGCCGGGCCGGCGCCTCGCCAGTGATCCAGTGACCGACAAGAACGTCGTCTGCCACGTGAGTGCCGAGTTGACGGGTATTGGCTCCGGCGCGCTGCGCGATGCGCCGCTGCTGAGCGGCCTGCTCATCGCGGCCGCCGGCGCCGCTGGTCTCAGCGCGTCGGGCACGCCCGTCGTCCGCATCGCCCCCGATGGCGCCATCTCCGCCATGCTGCAGCTCGACCCCGGCCATGCGAGCATCCACTCGTTCCCGGCGCGCGGCCTCGCGCTGGTGGACGTGATGGCGCACAACGATACCGGGGCGACGAAGGCGCTCGACGTCTTCGTGCGGCGGCTCGCACCCGCCGGCGTCGCCAGTGAGACACGGAGCCGCGGCTGATGCGCGCCTTCTTCCCGCTCATCCAGTTCGTCCTCGTCACGATCATCGTGATCTGGGACATCGTGCTCACCGGGCGCATCGCCCAGGTGCGCAGGCTGCCGAAGCCCTTCGTGTTCCTCACCGGGCTCGCGGGCTTCCTGCTGCTGCCGTCGCTGATCATCCACCTCGCCACCACCAACGCCATCACCGGGCGTTCCGTGATCGCGGTGGACTGGCTGTGGCCGATGACCCTCGTGCTGTTCGCCTGCCAGGCGCTCTACGCGGCGACGCGACGGCTCGTCAATCCGTTCCTCGGCTTCTTCATGTCGGCGTACGACGTGCTGATCGCGGCGGACGCCGTGCTGCGCTTCGTCGCAGCGCGCGGCACGCCACTGCCGAACGTCGCGTTGATCTTCCTCGCGGCGACGAGCGGCGCCTTCGCGACGCTCACGCAGTCGTCCACCATCATCGCATCGCCCTTCTTCTTCTTCGCGCCCATGACGGCGCCGGCGTTCCCCGCCCTGCGCCCCCCCGCGGCGACCTTCCGCGTGTTCCTCGCGTCCGTCGCGTTCGCGTGGATCGTCGTGATCTTCACGCAGCTCGGACCCGGCGTGGAGTCGGTGAAGTCGTACGAGGCGCACGACCCGCGCGTCGAGCGGTTGCAGGAGCGTCCCGCGAGCGACTTCGACATCGGCCTCAAGCTCTTTCCCGACCTCGGCAGCGGACCGCCACCCACCGCCATCAAGAACGACCTCGCGCTCGCCGACACGCTCGGCGTCACCGTCGTGAGCGTGACGGTCATTCCCGAGCGGATGGACAAGGCGGCGCTCGACTCCATCGCGCACGTGCTCGACAACCTGCGCGGCGACAGCACGCAGCTCATCGTCACGATGGGGTACGACAAGGACATCGTCTCCATGCCGGGCCGCAACTTCAGCGAGACGATGCGCATCGCGTCCATCGAGCCCATCGTGCGCATCCTTCGTCCGGACGTGCTCATTCCGGCGCTCGATCCCTACGTCGCCGGCACGCGCGCCGCGGGCCTCCGCGCGCCGGAGTTCTGGGAGGGCTACCTCACGCGCGCTGCCGAGATCGCGAAGCGCACGCGTCCCCGCACGCGCATCGGCGTCGCGGCGTCGCTTTACGATCGTCGCGACAGCACGCTGTACGCGTGGGCCGCCGCTCCCAATTCGCCCATCGACCTGCCGGGCTTCACGCTCGCGCCGTCGAACACAGGCGTGCGGACGCTCGACGCCGCGCGCGGCGCCGCGGACCGTTGGATGCGCGAGTCGCAGTCCACCAAGGAGCACTGGGTGTTCGGCGTGAGCGGCTTCCCCGAGGCGCATGGTGAGTCGAGCCAGGAGCGCGCGGTGTGGGATGCGCTTGCGTGGGCCACGAGTCGCCCGGCCATCAAGGGGCTCATCGCCGCCGAGGCGGGCGACTACGGCACCATTCGCGGCATTCGCGCGGCCGATGGCCGGCTGCGGCGCGTGGCCTTCGCGATCATGCGCGCGATGAAGGGCCTCAAGGAGACAGCGGCGCCCGACTCGACCCCCGCGGCGCTGAAGACGCCGCAGCGAGTCGGCGGCTAGCGCCTCGGCCTGATCACGATGCTCGCGCGGACGACGTTGTCCGCGTTGCGCGCGACCGTCACCTCGCCCATCTCGCTCACGCTCGTCGCGCGGATGCGCAGCTGTTCGCTGGGCGAGGTGCCGCAGATGACGAAGCGTCCGTCACCGCCGGCCCGGCCACCGGGATCCTGGCGGAACAGCTCCGCCTTTCCCATCTGGATGTGGCGGAAGAGGTCGATCTGCGCGAACGCGCGCGGCGTGCCTGCCGAGTCGAGCACCTGCCCCAGCACCACACCGCCGTCGGGCTGGAACCGCTGGCCCTCGCACAGCATCTGGAGCACTTCCGCGCGCGGGTGAAGCGGGACGATCATCTCCGCGTCGCGCGCGCGGTCGAGCATCACCCAGATGTTCTGCGTGCGCGGGATGCCCGCAGGCGCGAGGACGCTGTCACTCGCGAGCACTACGTACGCGCCCGGCACCACGTATGGCAGCGCGAAATGTCCATCCGCACCCGAGACGGTCGTATCGCTCGTGTTCAGCATCCACACGCGCGCGCCGGCGACCGGCGCTCCGTTGTCGTCCTGCACCACACCCGTGATGCGGGGCAGCTGCGCGTGCCACCCCGTGCCATCGGGCCACACGATGGAGGCGACCTCTCCTCCCACCTCGCGATTGCCGACGTTGCGCATGTTGAAGCGCCGGCTCCGCGGCGGCGGCGTGCGGGGCGGGCCGTCGCTGCGCTCGGCGTCGGCGGCGAGGAGCGTCGTGCGGATGACCCAGCGATTCACCATCGGCGCCCCGTTGGGCATCGACACGAAGACGATCTCGCCACCGCTCTCGCTGGCGAGTGGCTCGATGTTCGTATAGGTGAACTCGATGGAGCGAAGGGCGGGCACGTCGCGATCGAGCCACAGCACGCCGCGGATGTCGACGATCGTGTCGCGCTCCGCGGATTCGGAGGGCTCGAAGGCGATGCCCACCTGCCCGGCGTGATCGCGGTCTCCCTTCGCGACGGACAGGCAGTGCGTCGTCGCGAAGGTCGCGTCGAGCAGCGTCTCGTTGTCGGGCGCGTAGTACACGCGCTCCTCGCCGCGGTCCTCCCGCATGTAGCCCCGGGACGCGAACTCCCACGCCGGCAACGCCGCGACGTAGCTCCTGTCCACCGCGATGTCCTTCATCGCGCTGTGCTGGTTCACCATGCGCTTGAGCACCGGATCCCTCGTGCGCTCGAAGGCGATGAGCCGGATGTGCGGCGGTTGCGACTCACGCGCGACGAGCCCCGCGAGCAGCGCAGCCCGCGCCTGCTCCCAGAGCGCCAGCCCCGAGCTGCCGCGGCTGTCGCGCGGGCACACACGCTCCGTCGAGGCGGCGAGTGGCGTGAGCATCTCGGGCAGGCGCGCCATGGTGAGGTCGAGGGTCGTGTCGGCCGTCGTTCCTCCCAGCTGCTTGTCCGTCGGCCGGTAACCGATGCGCACGACGTGCACGGACGTCGCGCGCGTCGTGCGCATCAGGCTGAAGCGGCCCGCCTGGTCACCGATCGCGCGCGCGAGTGGCGTGCCCGCCGAGTCCGCGAACCACACCACGGCGCCGGGCACGGGCGCGGACGTGTAGGCGTCGAGCACGCGCCCGTGTACACGCTGCGCGCCCGCACCGTGCGAGATGGTGAACCCGATGAGGAGCGCGACTGCCGTCCGGCGCATGTCGTAGGATGCGCGCGCGCCCGCCAAACGGCAATCGCTGCGGTCTTACACGGCCTTGCCCACGCCGCGCACGATGCCCTCCACGCGGCGATCGTCGTCGAAGAACTCGCGCGCAACGGCCATCATCTCCTCCGCCGTCACGGCGCGCACGCGCGCATCGTACTCGCCGAGCTCCGTTAGGTCGCCGAAGAGCCACGCGTCGACCATGTCGCCCAGCACCGCCCCGCCGCTCTGCTGCCTGATGGCGTGCGTGCCGATCGCGTACGTCTGCGCCTGCGTGAGCTCCGCTGCCGTCACAGGCGTCTCGCGCAGCTTCGCAAACTCGCCGAGCAGGGCGCGCCGCGCCTGCTCCTCCTTCTCCGGCGACGTCGCGATGTACGACACGAAGGCGCCGCCGAGTGCGCGCGGGCTCGAGAAGGCCTGCACCGTGTAGCCCAGCGACTGCTTCTCTCGCAGCTCGTCGAAGAAGCGTCCGCCGAGGCCGCTCGCCACACCGGCGATCATGTCGGCGGCGAATCGGCGCACGTCGTCCCGCGCCGGCGCAGGGTACAGCAGCGCGAGCGCACTCTGCGCCTTCTCGCGCTGCTCCACGCGCTGGATGACCGCGGCTGGCCACGTCGGCCGTTCCACCGGCAGCACCACGCCGTGCTGCATCGCGCCAAACTGCGACGCGACCATGGCGGCGAGCTCGTCGAGGTCAGCATCGCCCACGATGGCGATCACCGTCGGCCCCTCGAGAAAGCGCGCGCGATGCCACGCACGCACGCGCTCCGCGGTGATGCGCGGGAGCGTCGTCTCGTCGCCGCTCACCGGCGTCCCGTATGGATGGCCCGCATAGGCCGCCATCGTGGCGAGGCGCACCGGATACCGGTACATGTCGTCGCGAAGTGCAGAGAGGTCGGAGAGCGCGATCGTGCGCTCCGTCTCCAGTGCCTCCTCGGGAATGATCGGGTCCTGCGCGACGTCCGCGAGCAGCGCCACCGCCTCGGCCGCGAAGCGCGCCGGCACGCTGATGGACCAGCCGAAGCTCTCGCTCGTCGCACCGCCGCCCACGCTGCCGCCGAGCAACTCGCCTTCCTCGGCGATCTGCACCGCGGTGCGGCGCGTGGTGCCCTTGAGCGCCGTGCGCACGAGCATGTTCGTCATGCCGGCCTCCGACGCCGGCTCGTCGCGCGCGCCGCCGAGCGCGTACACGCCCACGTGCACGAGCGCGCCCGGCTTCCGGCGCACGAGGATCGGCGTGCCCGACGACGTCCGGTACACGCGCACCGGCCCCACTTCGCTCTCGATGCGCAGGCGCGCGCCGCCTGGTGCAGGCGCGGGCGTCGGAAGCGAGGGCGGCATCGGCGCTGCGGCCGGCGCAGAATCGAGCAGTGCGCGCATCGCATCCGCATCGCCGGCGATCGCCGGCGTGTCCCCCGGGCGATACACGACCATGCCCGCCTGGTCGGGATCGAGATACTTCCGCGCGAGTGCGCGAATGTCGTCGGCCGTGGTCGCGAGCGCACGCGCGAGGTACTTCTCGCCTTCGCGCCAGTCGCCCAGCGACTCCCACTCGGCGAGATAGTTCGCCTGGCCTTCCATGTCCTCGAGGCGGCGCACCCAGCGCGACTCGTAGAGTCGCTTTGCGCGCGCGACCTCGCCGTCGCTCACGCCGTTGTCGCGAATGTCCCGCAGCTGCGCCCAGATCGCGCGCGCCGCATCCCCTGCGCGCTCCGGCGGCGTCTCGGCATGCACGACGAACACGCCGAGCGACGTCGGCGTGTAGTCGTACGCTGAGACCGAGGTGGCGAGCTTGGCTTCGCGCACCGCGCGATAGAGTCGCGAGCCGCGCCCGCCGCCGAGCACCATGCCGAGCAGGTCGAGCGCGGGCGTGTCCGCGTCCAGGGTGGGTGGCGTCCGCCAGCCCATGGCGATCTGCGTCTGCCCGATGTCGCCGCTCAGCTCGCGATACCGGAAGCCCGCCGAACCCTCCTCGGTGGGGCCCGGCGAGAGCTGCGGCGTTCCCGCGGGGAGCGCGCCGTACCGCGCCGTCACCTCGCGCATGACGTCCGAGGGATCGACATCGCCGACGATCGTGAGCACCGTGTTCCCCGGATGATAGAAGTTCCGGTAGAAGCCGAGCATGTTGTCGCGCCGCAGCGCGCGAAGGCCCGGCTCGCGCCCGATGCGCCAGCGACGAATGCGATGCCTGTCGTGCAGCACCTCGAACAACGTCTCTGATGCAACGGCCGGCGGGCTGTCCGCCTTGCGCTTCGCCTCCTGGATGATGACCTCGAGCTCGCGCGCGAGCTCGTCGGCGTCGATCACCGAATTCGCGTACGCATCGAACTGCACGTCGAGACCAGTCTCGAACCCCGACGACGGCAGCACCGTGTAGTAGACCGTGTGGTCGTAGATTGTCGCCGCGTTGAGGTAGCCGCCCACGGCCTTCGTCTCGCGCGCGATGTCGCCCACGGCGCGCGTCGGCGTGCCCTTGAAGAACATGTGCTCGAGCACGTGCGCGATGCCGACGACGTCGTCCGTCTCGTCGAAGTATCCGGCCTTCACGTAGGTGACGATCGCGACGACGGGCGCCGAGGTGTCGCGACGCACCAGGACGGTGAGTCCGTTGGGCAGCGTGGTGCGCACGACGGACGATGGGTCGAGCGCGCGTTCGAGGTCGGAGGACATATCAGGTCAGGAAAGCTGGAAGTCGGAAGGTCAGGCGATCGCGAGGCGACGGTAGCGCAGCACCACGAGCCCGATCACGTAGCACGCCACGCCGTAGCCGGCGAACCAGTAGAGCAGGTTCATGTTGATCGGCGTATGCGCGGCGACGGCCTCGTAGATCTCCGCCGTGCGATGCAGCGGCGGCAACAGGTACAGCAGCTTCGCGAGCACGGATGTGGATTCCGCGTACTTGCCCCACAGGTAGCTCGCGAGCACGGTGACGGTCACGAGCGACAGCCAGTCCCACCGCGCCGCGGCCGACAGCGCGAACGTGATGCCGGCATACAGCACGAACATCGGGATCACGGCGGTGAGCAGCGGCACCATCGGCAGCGGCGCGACGAACACGCCGTAGATGCCCGCCATGGCCGCGATGATCGCCGCGAAACCGGCCGAGTGGACCAGGAACGCCTGGCCGTAGTAGTACGACGCCGAGAGCGGCTTCGCGAACAGGAAGCGGTAGAAGCCCTGCTTCCGGTCGTTCGCCACGATGCCATTCATCGCGAACAGCGCGCCCATGAACACCACGGCGCCGAGGAAGCTGCGCAGGAACATCGAGTTTGTTTCCTGGAGCAGCACCGCACGCGCGCCGTCCACACCGCCGTACTTCGTGATCAGCCGCGCGGGCAGCATGTCGATGCGCCGCTGGAGGTTCATCAGCATCGGCGCGAGCGTGAGGTACCCGAACAGCGAGACGACGATGAACGTCGGCGTGCCGCGGTCGAACAGGTAGTCGCGCAGTTGCCACGCGCCGTATCGCGCCACGCGCGCCTTCATGGCTCACCATCCGCTGCGCGCACGACTTCGCGGAACTGCTGCTCGAGTGCGGAGTGCACCGGATACACGGCGCTCACGAGCACCCCCGCGCCGATCAATCGCACCACCGACGCGTTCAGCTGCTCGAGCGACAACCCGGACACCTCGAACTCGCCGCGCCCGATGACGCGCGCGCCCGGCAGCTCCGCCGCGACATGCTCCTCGCCGCGGCTCACCGCGATGCGATACGGCGCGCCCTCCGTCACGTCGCGCTCCGTCGCGCGCACGTCGACGATGCGCTGCAGCGCCCCGTGATCGATGATGCCCACGCGATCCGCGAGGCGCGCCAGCTCGTCGAGGTTGTGCGACGCGATGAGGATCGTGCGATCCGGGCGACGCAGGTCCGTCACCACGTCGCGGAAGCGCTGCGTCCACACGGGGTCCAGCCCGTGCGTCGGCTCGTCGAGCACGATGAGCGTGTCGTCGCCGAGCAGCGCCTGCGCGAGCCCGAGCCGCTGGAGGTTGCCCTTCGACAGCTGGCGCACGCGCTTCGTGCGATGCTCGGTGAGGCCGAGCTTCGCGATCATCTCCTCCACGCGCGCCGACAACTTGTCCGCCGGCACGCCGGCCAGGATCCCGTACCGCGCGAGCGCCGCTTCCACGCGCCACGCCGGCGGAATGTTGATCAGCTCCGACAGGTAGCCGACACCGTTCGACTGGATGAAGCGGCGCGGATCCTCGCCGCGTATGCTCACGCGTCCCGAGGTCGGCCCGAGAAAGCCGAGCAGCAGTGCGATGAGCGTGCTCTTGCCCGCGCCATTCGGGCCCGCGAGGCCGAACACTTCGCCCTCGCGCAGGTCCAGCGTGAGCTCCGTGAGCGCGCGCACCTCGCGGCCCATGAAGCCGCGATAGCGCTTGCTCACCCCGGCGAACGAGATCACGCGCGCACCCGGGTCAGGGGCGCGGCACCGTCATCGGGACGCTTGGATTCGCGGTCTGCGGCACGCCGCCCACCGGCACCTGCCCGGGCGCGGGCATGCACGTGCTCCATGCGCCCGTCCCCGCGCGCTGGATCCACCGCCCTCCCTCATCCAGGCGGCCAAGCCGCACGAGTGCGCAGCCCAGGAAGCCCTGCGACGTGCGGTCCGTGCTGTCCACGCGCACCGCGCGGATGTAGAACGTCCGCGCGCCATCGTAGTTCTGCTGCGCGAACAGCGTGCTCGCGAGCTCGCGCAGCGCGGGACCGTTGTTCGAGCCGAGCTGCACGGCCTTCACGGCTTCCGCATTCGCGTTGTTCAGGTTGCCGCGCTCGCGCTCGATGCGCGCGAGGTACACGTGCGGCATCGGGTCGTTCGCGTCATCCGATGCGGCCTTGTTGAACGACGCCTGCGCAGCCTCGCGACGTCCCTCGCTGTACGCCGTGACGCCCTGGTCGTATGCCGCGCTGCCGCCGCCCCGGCCCGCGAACATCCACCATGCGAGGCCGGCCACGACCACCAGCGCCAGCGCGCCGAGCACCGGAAGCGTCCATGCGGGACGCGCGCCCGGAGGCGCGACGACATACGGCGCTGGCGCGGGCGCCGGCGCGAGCGCGTCGAGTCCTGCACCGGGAACCGCCGTCGGTGTGGACGGGCGTGGCCCGCCCGGCTCGCCCATCAGCCCTGCCTCGAGCTTGAGGAACGCGTCGCGCGTGGCGTTGATGTCGCCCTCCGTGGGCGTGTAGTCCGTGCGGCCCGCCCGCTCGCGCGCCGCATGGAACTCGGCGAGCGCATTCCCCTGCTCGAGCGAGAGGAAGTGACGCTGCCGCAGCTCGCGAATGAGCTGCTGCCCCCCGAGCGCCGATCCACCGATGAGCGAGCGCAGGCCCGTCTCGACGGCCGTCCATGCGTCGATGATGTCCGCCGCCAGGTCTTCCTTGTCGCGCGTCGTCGACAGGCGCGCCACGATCGGGCGCGCCGCGTGCACCGCATCGATCGCGGCGCGCGAAGAACCGTCCGTCATTGGACGATACGCAGGAGCCCCGCGTCCGCATGCGCGCGGACGAACAGCTCGACGTCATGGCTCGGCACCCGGACACCCGTTTCCCGGAACGTGCGCTTCGCCATTCGAGACATGAAGACTTCCAGGGGGACCTCGCGTCCCCCCTCAGCATCGACGTGTTGCAACGACCGCACGATGTCCTCCCACGTACCGGTGATCTGCCGACCATCTCGCGTCAGGACCTCGTGCGACACCGGATTCGTACCCGGCTCGACGATATCCTCCGCTTTCGTGTCGGCGAGGGAGGAAAGAAGCGTGCCGAACAGCTCGAGCTGGCCCCGGGCCACCTCGACTTCCCCATTTTCGCCTGCGACCGCGCCGTCCACCTCGATGAACAGCTCGTCGATGTCATCCAGCTCGCCACCGAGCTCCGTGAGGCGGTCCTCCCACGGCTTCAGGTCCGCATCATGCTCGTCGAGCTTGTACGCCGCACGCTTGAGCTCGATGAGACGCCAGATCCCCAGCTCGTCCCAGTGATCCTCGGTGCCGGTGCGCTCGAAGTGATAGAGCGACGCCTCGTAGTCCCCGCGATCGTACAGGATGTTCGCGAGGTAGATGCGAGCTTCCGCGTGCTCATTGTCCGCCTGGAGCGAGCGGCGCAGCGAGGCGATCGCCGCGTCGTCGTCCCCCAGGCGGTGCTGCGAATACCCGACGCACGCAATCGCCTCGGCGCTGTCGGGCGCCTGCTGGGCGGCGACCTCGAAGAACTCGAGCGACGCCGCGAACAGCTCGCGCCGGTCGCGCGCCGACGCCTCGCGGAGCAGCGCGCGGCCGCTCTGGAGCATCAGGTCCAGGTCGTCGGCGTAGCCCAGCTCCAGGGTGCGGCGAAAGCAGCGCAGCGCGGCATCCTCGAGGCCGAACTTGAGGAGCGTCTCGCCGAGTCCGGCCAGGGCGTCCTCGTGCTCGGGCTCGAGTACGAGCGCCTCCTCGAAGCTGCGGCGTGCCCAGGCAAACTCCTCACGGGCCAGGCGCGCATACCCCACGCCGATGTGCAGCTCCACCGAGTTCGGGTAGAGGGCGAGCCCCTCGCGAAGCACGGCCAGCGCGTCGTCGTACTGCCCTTCGTTATAGAGCTGGTGTGCCCGCTCGTCGTACTCTTCGGAGCTGAGGAATGGAGTGGCCATGGTTACGGTAGCCTCCTGCTCGCGGGGGTTGCCCTATTGTACCATGCGGAGCGCGACAAGTTCAACCGTTTGCTCATGCAGTTTTTCCTTCGGCGCATCGGACGGGCCGACGCCACATCTAACCATGTGTATCGGCACGATTGGCCAGCTCGCGGGCGATCTGACCGGCGAGCGTGGCATTCTCCCTGAGTAATCCGAGGTTCGTGAATAAAGATCGCCCTTCCGTCGCCTCGAGCACGGCGCCGAGCAGGAAGGGCGTCGTTCGAGCCCCGGAAATGCCAGCGGCGCGCGCCTTCACCAGCGCACCGGCCACCGCGCCATCCACCAGGCCCCTCGGCAGCGCCAGGTCCGCCGGCGGCGGCTGGACGACGAGAATCGCCTGCCGGCGGCCCAGGGCTCTCGAGGCGAGGAAGATATCGGCGATCTCGCCCGGGGAGTCCGCACGCGCGGTGAGGCGGAGGCCGGTCGTCGTGGTGAAGAAGCCAGGAAGCTCGTCCGTGCCGTAACCCACGACCGTGACGCCCAGCGTCTCGAGCCGTTCCAGGGTCGCGGGGAGGTCGAGGATGGACTTCGCACCGGCGCACACGCACACCACCGGGGAGCGCGACAGCTCGACCAGGTCCCCCGATTCGTCGAACGGTGCGTCGCGATGCACGCCGCCAATGCCGCCGGTCGCAAAGACGCTCGTCCCCGTGGCGACAGCAACGCACAGTGATGCCGCCACCGTGGTTGCACCGTCCGCCTTCTGCGCCATGGCGACCGGCATGTCGCGCGACGACACCTTCCGCACGCCCTCGCGCGCGAGGAAGCGCTCCAGCTCCTCGTCCGTGATCCCCAGCGTGACCTCGCCTCGGACCACCGCAGTGATCGCCGGAATCGCCCCGCCGCGAATCACCCCGGCCGACATCTCCTCGGCCGCCTGCCTGTTCGACGGAATCGGGAGGCCCTGCGCGAGCACGGAGCTCTCGAGGGCGACGATGGGACTGCCGGCGGCCCGATGCTCGGCCACCGACGGCAGGATGCGAACCCGGCCCGCGCTCAGGGCGCCGCCGATGCTGCGGGTCGCCGCGGCCACGCGCCTGTAATCGCGCGGCCCATCTCGGCCATCATCACGTGCGCCTCGTTGTCGATGACGTAGCGCTCATCCTTGTTGTCCTTCGTCAACACACAATACGACACACGCGACTGCAATGGAAAGAGCCCGCACTCCGTGCGCACCTTGTCCGTCTCGCCCGTCTTGTGCGGCACGTCGAGGCCCACCACGAAGCGGTTCAGCTTGTCGAAGTTCTCGTTGTGCGCGAGCACGTCGAGCATCGCGCTGTCCGCCTTCGGGCTCACCGCCTTGCCAGCCGCAAGCAGCTCGAAGAGCCGCGACATCTCGTTCGGTGTGGTCACGCCGAGGCCGTACTTCACCGAGCTGTCCATCGCGACACTCGAATTCCTGAGGAAGCTCTTGGAATGCACCTTCGTGTGCATGAGACCGAGCTTCTCCATCTTGTCCCACACGCGGCGGATGATGATCCGGTCGAGCAGCAGGTTCGTCGCGGTGTTGTCGCTGATGGTCGTCATCAGCCACGCCGCATCGCGCACCGTGATGGTCGCGTTGTCGTGCATGAACTGCAGCAGCCCGGACCCGCCCACCTTGTCGATCCTGAGGACGTTGATCGGGTCGTCGAGCGACAGCGTGCCCTTCTCCACCAGGTCGTACACGGTGACGAGGATGGGCACCTTGATCAGGCTCGCCGTGGAGAACGTCTCGTCGCCGCGGCGCTCCATGCGCTCGCCCGTGTCCATGTTGTGGACGGTGTAGCCCACCACGCCGCGATGCGCGTCGGCGAGCGAGTCGAGCGTGCGGTGCAGCCGCGCCGTGTCCGCTCGCTGGTACGACGTCGGCGCCATCGGCGACGACCCGCCCTGCCCCGCCGCGCAGCCCGGCATCGCGGCGAGCGCGATGCACAGCGCAATCCCGCGACGCGTCACCCTCATCGCGACTCGTGCGCCTCGGCGTCCGGCAGGTCCTCGGCGCGCACCGACTCCAGCAGGTCGCGCTCCTTCGACGTCGGGTCGTACACGGCCACCACGCGGATCGTCTCGCCGGTGTACGCGTCGAACGTCTTCACCTTTCCCTGCGACACCCGGATCTCGTGACCGTCCTCGAAGCGGAGGATGACCGCGGGATGGTCGATGTTCACGTAGGCCTTGCGAAGCTTTTCCGGAATCGGCGGCATGGTGTCGGTTGTCTCGGTTGGGGTGCTGCAGTGCTCGACGGAATCTAACTCACGTCACCACGAGCTTCGCCTCAGTGTACCGCTCCCAGGCGCTCGTTGCGAGGATCTCGTCGATGGCGCCGACCACGCTGTCCACCTCGTCGTCGCTCGTATAGAAGTGCGGCGCCACGCGGATGCCCGCGCCCGGCCGGTAATCCACGATCACGTCGCGCGCGAGCAGCGCCTGCGCAACCTCGCGCGCATGCGGCACGTCGAACGCGATCGTCCCGCCGCGCCGCGCGGCGTCACGTGGCGCGGTGACCATGAAGCCGCGCTCGTCGGCGAGCGCGATGAGGCGGGACGTCTGCCGCACGCTCTTCTCGCGGACGGCATCCATGCCGGCCTCGCGCAGCATGCGCGGCCCCGCCGTCGCGGCGAAGAGTGCGGGGATCACCGGCGTTCCCGTGAGCCAGCGCCACGCGCCGCGCGCGTACTTCATCTCGGGCTCGAACGCGAACGGATGCTCGTGCGCCTGCCATCCGGTGAGCGCCGGAGCGATGTCCTCGTCGAGATCCGGACGCGCCCAGAGGAAGCATCCGCCCGGACCACCGCAGAGCCACTTGAGCACGCCGCCCGTGAGGAAGTCCACGTCCAGTGCGCGCACGTCTACCGGCAGCACGCCCACCGAGTGATAGGCGTCGAGCGAGACGAGCGCGCCGACGCCGTGCGCGTGCGCGGCGATCTTCGCCACATCCATCACGTACGCCGAGCGGAAGAGCACGTGCGAGATCGCCACGAGGCGCGTGCGTTCGTCGATCGCCGCGATGAGGCGTTCCTCGTCCACGCTCACGCCATCGTCACTCGGCACCACGACGATGCGCGCGCCGAGCCTCGTCGCAAGCTCGTCGTACACGTAGCGCACCGACGGAAAGTCCATCTCCGTCATCACGATCGTGTCGCGGCCGTCGTCATACTTGAGCGAAGAAAGGATCTGCGACTGCGCGATGGACACGTTCGGCACCATCGCCACCTCGCCTGCGCCGGCGCCGATGAGGGGCGCGATCTCGTCGCCCACCGAGACCGGCATCTCCCACCATCCCTGCGCCCACGCGCGCACGCCGCGCGTCGCCCACTGCTCGGCGTATTCCGCCAGCTGGCCCGGCACCGCGCGCGGCATGGCGCCGAGCGAGTTGGAGACCATGTAGTTGGTCGTCGCGAGGATGGGAAACTCGTCGCGAAAGCGAAGCAGTGCGTCGGTCATGCGGTCTTCCTCCGTGATGCTGCGATCGCGTAGAGCAGGCTCGCACCAGCGATGACGCCGGCCAGCACGCTCCATTCCTTCAGCGTGACGGACGAGAGAAGGAACGCGATGGCGATGGCGGCGAGCCATGGGACGATCGCGCCCCCCGGCACCGTGAAGCCGGCGCCTCCCGCATTCGTGCGGCGCAGCTTCCACGCCGCCGCTGCGCAGCCGAGATAGACGAGCGACACCGCGACGTTCGCGATGATCGCGAGCGTCTCGAACGAATTGGTGATCGCGAGCAGCCAGGCGAGCAGGCCCTGTGCGATGATCGCGACCCACGGCGTGTGGAAGCGTGGATGCACGCTCGCCAGCTGGCGCGGCAGGATGCCATCGCGGCCAAAGGCGAAGAGTGCGCGCGGCACGGCGAGCATCATCCCGCTCAGGTAGCCGAACGCCGAGATCATGAAGCCCGTGGAGATCAGCACGACGCCCCACGAGCCGAAGACGCGGCCCGCGGCGGTCGCGAGCGGCGTCGCGTCGCCCACGAGTGCGGCGCCGAGCACACCCTGCGCGACGACCTGGAGTCCGATGTAGAGAAGGGTGATGAGGCCCATCGCCAGGAACACCGCACGCGGCACCGTGCGCGCGGAGTCGCGCACCTCACCACTGGGCACCAGTGCTGTCTCCACACCCGCGAACGCGAAGATGAGGATCACCGACGCGCGCGACAGGTCGCCCGCACCGGGACTGCTCGTCCACGCGAGGTTCGCGGTGTCGACGGAGAACATGCCCACGGCGAGCAGCAGGAGCAGCGGAGCGAGCTTCGCCACCGTGAGCACCGTGTTGAGTCGCGTGCCCTGCTTCACCCCGGCGATGTTGATCGCGGTCACGGCGCCGAACATCACTGCGAGAAATCCGGCGCGCCCCACCGCGGAACCGAGGGCGGGCACCAGGCGCGCTGCGGCGTCGGCGAAGAGTCCGGCGACCCCGGGAATGGCCGTGGCGCCGATGAGCCACAACATCACGCCCACGAGGAAGCCGACGTACCTCCCGAACGCGGTTTCCACGTAGGCGTACGGTCCGCCGGTGAGCGAGACGCGGCTGCCCGCCTCGGCGATGCAGAGCACGATGAGTCCCATGACGATCGCGCACGCCACGTAGGCGAGTGGCGCCGCCGCACCGAGCCGCCCGCTGACGTCCGGGCTGGCCGGAAGGCGGAAGATGCCGCCGCCCACGGTGACGTTGACGATGCCCGCCGCGAGCCCCACCGTCCCGATGGCGCGAACGAGGCTGCCATCGGCGCCATCGGCGCGGTGCGGCTCGTTCATTGCGCCACGGTGATGTGGCGCACATCCAGCGAACTGGCGCGCGTGCGTGTATTGGTGCAGGGTGCGCAGCGGCTCTGGCTCATGTGCACTCGACGTGGTTTCTACGGCCCGAAGTTCGCGAGGTACGCCTCGCACAGGATCGCGGTGAAAGACTAGACCTCGCGCTGCGACAGCGCCACCATTCGCTTGTCGGAAACGACATCAGTAGTTCAACCTCCCGCACACGACTCGACATGAACGCACGTGCACTTGCCATCCGCTCCATCGCCGTCGCTCTTGGCGCGCTCGCCCTGACCGTCGCGCCGCTGCGCGCGCAGGACGTCGCCGCTTCCGCGACCCCCGTTGTCTCCGTCGACGCCACGCCTGTCGCCACGCCCGCGACCGCGGCCGTTGCCGGTCCGTCCCTCGAGGCCGCGAGCGTCGGTGCGCATGCCGCCGCGCCCGCGACGCCCGCCATGCCGATGGCCACGCGCAATGAAGACCAGGGCATGAAGCTCATGATCCTCGGTGGCGCCGCCATCCTCACCGGCATCGTCGTCGGCGGGAACCCGGGCTACGCCATCTCGGTCGGTGGTGCCGTGGTCGGACTCTACGGGCTGTACAAGTACCTCCAGTAAATCGGCTGTGAGCCGACGCATCGCCCTCGTCCTTGGCGGCGGGGGCCTGAAGGGATTTGCACACATCGGCGTCCTCCAGGCGCTCGAGGAGCTCGGTATCGTGCCGGACGTCTATGCGGGCACGAGCATCGGCGCGCTCATCGCCGGCGCCTACCTCGGCGGCGCCTCCGTGGCGGACCTCCGCGGGCGTGCCGAGTCGTTGCGCCGGAAGGACCTGTTTCGGGTCAACCACTTCGGCATGCTGCTCGACCGCATGCGCTCCCCCTCCATCTACCTGGAGGAACCGCTGCGCGAGCTGTGCAATGCCGCATTGCCCGAGGGCACCTTCGCCGACCTGCCGAAGCGGCTGATGGTGAACACGGTGGATCCCGATCGCGGCGCGCGCGTGGTGTGGGGCCTGCCGGGACTCGACAACGTGAGCGTCCGCGACGCCGTGTACGCGTCGTGCGCGTTGCCGGGCTTCTTCCCGCCCGGACATGTCGGCGATCGCACCTGCATCGACGGCGGCGTGGTCGACAACCTGCCCGTGTCCATCGCGTCGTACTTCGCCGACATCATCGTCGCGGTGGACGTCGGCAGCTCCGATGCGTCGCAGGAAGCACAGGCGGACACGCAGGGCTTCGCGACCATCTACATGCGCGCGGCGACGATGATGATGCACGCGCTCCAGCAGTTCCCGCTCGAGCGCTGGCATGGGCCGCCGATGGTGCTCATCCGCCCGAAGGTCGACGACCGCAACTGGCTCAGCTTCGACCACACCGCGGCGAACATCGACGCCGGCTACAAGGCGGCGCGACGCGCGCTCGAGCGCTTCGAGTCGTACTGGGACAACCCCAGCTGCGTCTATCCGCGCCGTCGCGTCGCGATCGACGTGGACGTCGAGCGCTGCACCGGCTGCGGCACGTGCGTATCGCTCGCACCATCGATCATGGGCATGGACACGAAGAACAAGGCGTACGCGCGCACGCACATCGTGGAATGGTCACCCGCCGACGGCGGCTTCGTGCACGAATGTCCAGTGGACGCCATCATCGCGCGCAACATGGACCGCCGGTCGTCGCAGATGGACGTGGTCGTGCAGAACGACCCGACCCCGAGCGGCGCCGGCTAGCGCAGCGAGTCGAGGAAACTGAACCTACATGAGCGCCCGCACGATGCGCTCATAGGCAGCGACCGCCGACTCCAGCTCCGCGATCTCCACGAACTCGTCGTCGCGATGCGCAACGTGGATGGAGCCCGGTCCATAGAGGTACGGCGTCCCCCACGCGCCGAGCGCGGGGATGTCCGTCGCAAACGCAGCGACCGACGTGGGAAATCCCTCCACCACGCCGAGCTTCAC
>JBDSTA010000211.1:0-7643 GCA_039928475.1 Gemmatimonadaceae bacterium
TCGCGCCGATTGTGAGCCGCATCACATTGGCGTTAGCCGCTGCCGGCATTACTGCGGCGACGCTGATTGGCATGCTCCTTGGATTGGGGAGGCGGTACAGCACATTGTGGCGTCCACTCAACGCCGCAGCGCACACGGTGCTCGGAATGCGCGCGGACGACGTGTGGGGACTGCAACTCGATGTGACGCTGACGGGGGTTGCGGTGGTTCTAGTGATGAGTGCGATGGCGGGGGTCGTCATCGTAGAGCTCACATCGTCAGGTCGCACACTTCAGCGCGTGATCGTGGCGTTCGGGATGGCTCTCGCGGGTTATCTCGTGCACGTCCACATCGTCGCACGCACGCCCGGCGGGCTCGCCGCACTCCTCACGATTGGAGAGCTGCGGGCACTGTACGCCGCGGTGGGAATGGCACTCGTGGCTGGTATGCGATATGCCTTCCCTCCCTTCGCCGGGACACCGCGCGAGTACTGACAAACGCACTGGTGCCTCGTTCCATCACTGGGACATGCGCGTCACGCTGCCGTGACGCGGGGCGAGGAACTTTGGCGGCATGATCGTGTTCGATCTTTCGGACGCCGGACATTCCGGTCCGTCCGAAACTTCAGGTCGAGCATGCTCGTCGTGGAGTTGAACGATGGAACAGCAGGACTTTATTCAGGAGGGGGTTATGGACGTCCTCGTCATGCTCGAGGAGAGCCCCGATCACTCGCCGGTACTGGCGCACGTGAACTCCGTACCGTCGCCGCTTGCGTCCGAGCGGCCGGCGCGGGACATCGTGACGTTGTACGGCGTGCCGAGTGCGGAAGTGATTGCACTTGCGCTCGCTGCGGCGGTGGAATCTCACCGCACGGGTCGGGGGCACGACAATTCGGACGCCATTCGCCATCTCGGCGTATGGGCAGAGCGGGGCGCGATTGGTGATGCCGCCTGGCGCGACGTGGGAACGGGACAGCTCGTCACCCACGATCTCGAGATCCCGCTGGACATTCTCAACGACACCGCGAGCCACCTGCTCGGCGAGTGTGGTCAGCTCATCCGGCGGTTGGTTGCCGGACTCTCGATGCCCGACTGGCCGGAAGGCGCTCGTCGCGCCATCACGGTGTCGCTTGGCCCAGTGGTTGGCCTGGCCGCGCCGGTGTTCGCGCCGCTCGAGTCGCTGCTGGATCGCCTTCGGGAAGCGGATGGACTGGCCTTCGACTACGAGGGAGACTGAGACGAAACCTTCATCGTCAGAGCAAGCGGTTCACGAACGGCCAGCGATCCTTCGCTGGCCGTTTGTGCGTCTGGTGTTGTTCCCTCGGCTGGAACGGTTGATCGAGTGGGTGGTCGCGAGTATTGCTCGGCAGCCTGCGCGGGATTCTTGTGCGACTGAATTCATCGAGTGGGTGGTCGCGAGCATTCGCTCCGCAGCGTCACTGCGCGTGGACGCTCGGGGCCGCAGGGCGGCCCTCGCACGCGGTGAGCGCCGCTACGCGAACGCTCGCTCTCACCCCGCGGGTTTCGTCCGGGCCACGAAGTGCCAGCCTTAGGCGTCCTTCCCGATAACTCGCCCCGCTTCGAGAACCGCCGATCACGAGTCCGGAACTTCCGCATCAAATCGACTGGATCTGGTCGCTATCGCAGGGCGTGCAAGAGCGTGCGCATCGATCACCGTCGGACCCGGTAGGCTACCTGAGCAAAGGAAAGCGCCCGAGGAAGGGAGCGAGCGTTCGCGGAGCGGCGCTCACCGCGTGCGAGGGCCGCCCTGCGGCCCCGAGCGTCCACGCGCAGTGACGCTGCGGAGCGAATGCTCGCGACCGTCCGCGCTACGATCCCCGAATGCTCGCGACCGCCCGAACGACGATTCCGGAACGCGCGCGAGCTGGCGCGATCGGATCACCCTGCTTGACACCCCCCTCTCCCCGCGGCATTCCTATAGTGACAGCACGACAGAGGGGTCACTGAGGCACATGCCCGGCTCTCTACTCGCATACCGCCGCTCCGGCCTTCAGGCCGAGTGCGCGGACTCACGGATGAACACGGGCGTCTTTGGAGCGTCGCGCGGACCTTTGCGCGATGTCCCCGAAGACGCCCTCGTGCTTCACCGCACTGCCGATTCGAGCCCGGACTCTCCTCGGACCACCGCTGGCAATCCTCTCCTCGCCACAATGAGGTACGCCCCATGCGAGAGTACCAGGGATCGGAGATCCGCAACATCGCGGTAGTCGGACACGGAGGGAGCGGCAAGACCAGCCTGGTCGACGCCCTCGCCTTCGTGTCCGGCACCAGTAAACGGCACGGCAGCATCGCCGAGGGCACCACCCTCACCGACACCGCGCCGGAAGAGACGGAACGCCACTACTCGATCAATCTCGGCTGCGCACACGCCGAGTGGATGGACAGCAAGATCAACCTGCTCGACACCCCCGGCTTCCTCGACTTCCAGGGCGACGCGATCGCCGGACTCGCGGCCGCGGACGGCGCGCTCTGCGTGATCGGCGCGACGGCCGGCGTGGAAGTCGGCACGGAGCGCATGTTCCGCGAGGCAGTATCGCGCGGCGACCCCGTCCTCTTCGTCGTCACGATGATGGACAAGGAGAACGCCGACTTCGACGCGATCTACCAGCAGGTCAAGACGCGGCTCACCTCGAAGGTCATCCCCATCGAGGTCCCCGTCGGCCAAGGCGCCGACTTCCACGGCATCGTCAACCTCTTCGACAAGAAGGCCCACGTGTACGCGCGGGGCGCGAAGAGCGGCGCCTACGAGGAGACGGACGTCCCCGACGAGGTGCGGCCGCAGTTCGACCGCTACTACTCGGAGCTGATCGAGACGATCGCGGCCACCGACGACACGCTCCTCGAGCGCTACCTGAACGGCGAGGAGATCTCGCGCGACGAGGCCATCGCGGCGATGAAGGACGCGATGAAGCGCATGGAGCTGTTCCCGCTCTTCTGCGTCTCGTCCACGCACAACTACGGCACGCGCGCGGTGCTGAGCACGATCGTCGAGCTCATGCCGAACGCGTACGAGATGGAGGAGATCCACGCGTTCAAGGGCGCCGAGGGCGACCACACGGTGGAGATCCACGCGCGCGACGACGCGCCCTTTGCTGCCATCGTCTTCAAGACGCAGAGCGAGCCGCACGTGGGCGAGGTGAGTATCTTCCGCATCCTCTCCGGTTCCGTGCAGAACGGCGACGAGCTGTACAACGCGACGCGCGACGTCGCCGAGAAGCTCAACCACCTCGCGGTGCCGCAGGGGCGCGACCGCGCGGAGATCGCGAGACTGCATGCCGGCGACATCGGCTGTGTCGCGAAGCTCCGCAACACGCACACGAACGACACGATCTCCACGCGCGCGCATCCGGTGCGCCTGCCGCAGATCGTCTTTCCCGACCCGCTCGTGCAGATGGCCATCCATCCCACGAACCGCGCGGACGAGGAGAAGCTCCAGCTCGGCCTCCACCGGCTGCACGACGAGGACCCGTCGTTCGAGACGCAGTGGAATGCCGAGACCCACGAGACGGTGGTGTCGGGCATGGGCGAGCGGCACCTCGAGGTCGCGCTCGCGAAGCTCAAGCGAAAGTTCGGCGTGACGGCGGAGCTGTCGAAGCCGAAGATCGCGTATCGCGAGACGATCCGCGCGCGTGCCGAAGGGCAGGGCAAGCACAAGAAGCAGTCGGGCGGTCGCGGGCAGTTCGGCGACTGCTGGGTGCGCATCATGCCGACGCCGCGCGGCGACGGCATCCGCTTCGAGGACTGCATCGTCGGCGGATCGATCCCGAGCAAGTTCATCCCCGCCGTGGAGAAGGGGATTGCCGAGGCGGCCGAGCGTGGTGTGCTCGCGGGATTCCCGCTGGTGGACTTCCAGGTGGAGCTCTACGACGGGTCGTACCACACGGTGGACTCGAACGAGATGTCGTTCAAGATGGCGGGCATCCTCGCGTTCAAGACGGTGGCGCCCAAGTGCAAGCCGGTGATCCTCGAGCCGCTCGACGAAGTCGAGATCGTGACGCCCGAGGAGTCCCTTGGCGACGTGCTCGGCGACCTGTCGTCGCGGCGGGGTCACATCCTCGGCACCGAGGCGCCGGAGAACACGCTCGGCACGCGCGTGCGCGCGGTGGTGCCGCAGTCGGAGCTGCATCTCTACGCCAGTGCGCTGCAGTCCATGACGCACGGGCGCGCGAGCTTCCGGCGGCAATTCCGCGGGTATGAGGAGATGCCGAACGAGGCGGCGCAGCGCGTGGTCGACGAAGTGGCCCGCGCACAGGCGGACGCGCAGGCCCACTGAGCCTGGCGGGACAACGTGGGAGGGGGCGCCGCGAAGTCTCGCGGCGCCCTCTTGCGTACTCGCTCATGGGCCACTCCCGTCGGCTATATTCGGGCGTGAGCCAACACGAATCGTCTCCGGCAGCGCACGACGCGGACCTCGGCGCGGGATGGTGTGACATCGTCGGCCGTGGACGCATGGGTCACGCGCTCGCCGATGCGCTCGGTGCGGCGGGCGTGCGCGTACGTGGACCACTGGGTCGCGGCGCACTGGCGGAGGACGCGACGATCGTTCTGCTCTGCGTGCCGGATCGCGAGATCGCTGGGGCGAGCGCGCTCGTCCCGCTTGGCGCGGTGGTCGGGCACGTGAGCGCATCCGCGAGCCTCGACGAGCTCGCGCCGCACGAACGCTTCTCGATGCATCCCTTGCTGAGCGTCATTGGCGTAGGCGCGGAGTTCACGGGCGCCACCTGCGCGGTGGATGCCAGCACGCCGCGCGCGCTCGCCATCGCGCGTTCACTGGCGGAGCGGCTCGGGATGCGTGCACGCGCGGTAACCGCGGAGCATCGCGCGCTGTATCACGCGGCGGCGTCGATGGCGTCGAACTATTTCGTCACGCTCGAGTGGGCGGCTGAGCGCCTCGCCGTGGTTGCCGGGGTGGATCGCGCGGCGCTGGTGCCGCTCGTGCGATCGTCTCTCGCGCAATGGGCCGAGCGCGGCGCCCGCGAAGCGCTGACGGGTCCCATCGTGCGCGGCGACGACGCAACGGTGGCGCGCCAGCGCGACGCTGTGGCCCTTGCGGTGCCGGAGCTGCTCCCGCTGTGGGACGCGCTCGCCGAGGAGACACGACGTCTCGCGGGCACGACATGAAGATCGTTCGTACGGTTGCCGAGCTGCGAGGAGTGGTTCGCGAGGCGAAGCGCGACGGCAAGTCCGTCGGGCTCGTACCGACGATGGGCGCCTTTCACGAGGGCCACCTTGCGCTCATGCGGCGCGCGGGTGAGGAGTGCGACGTCGTGATCGTGTCGCTGTTCGTGAACCCCGCGCAGTTCAACGAGGCGGCGGATCTTGCGCGCTATCCGCGCGACGAGGAGCGCGATGTGTCGCTGGCTGGCGGCGCGGGGGTGGACGTGATCTTCGCGCCGCCGGTGGAGGAGGTGTACCCCGCGGGATTCTCGACGACCGTCGACGTCGATGCGCTCGCGCAGCCGCTCGAGGGCGTCGTCCGCGGCGTGCAGCATTTTCGTGGCGTTGCGACGGTCGTCGCGAAGCTGCTCAACATGGTGCAGCCGGAGGTCGCCTTCTTCGGGCAGAAGGATGCGCAGCAGGCGCTGCTCATCCGGCGCATGGTGCGCGACCTGGACGTCCCGGTGCGCATCGAAGTGTGCCCGACGGTGCGCGAGGCAGACGGGCTCGCGATGTCGAGCCGCAACGTGCTGCTCGACGCGGAGTCGCGACGTCGGGCGCCGGCGCTGTCGCGCGCGCTGTTCGCCGTGGAGCAGTCCGTGGCCGCGGGCGAACGTGATGCGGAGCGTGCGCTGGCCAGTGGACGGGCCGTGCTCGCCTCCGAGGGAATCGAGACCGAGTATTTCACAGCCGTTGACGCGGGCACGCTGTTGCCGGTGCAGGCGATCGAGCGGGAAACGCTGGTCCCCATTGCCGCGCGGTTCGGGAGTGTGCGGCTGATCGACAACGTGATCATCCGGCCTTCATGAACGAACGACTCGAGCGCCTCACGGCGCTCCACGCGCGCAACGAGCCCATCGTGATGCTGACGGCGTACGACTACCCGTCGGCACGCATCGCCGCCGGTGGGGGCGTGGACGTCATCCTCGTCGGCGACTCGGCGGCGATGACGGTGCTCGGATATTCGTCGACGCGCGAGATCTCGATCGACGAGCTGCTGATGCTCACCCGCGCGGCGCGGCGGGCGGTGAGCGATATCCCGCTCGTCGGCGACCTGCCATTCGGGAGCTACGAGGAGAGCGACGCGCAGGCAGTTGCCTCGTCGCGGCGTTTCGTGGACGAGGCGGGCTGCGATGCGGTGAAGCTCGAGGGCGCGGGCGAGATGGTGCCGCGCGTGCGCGCGATCATCGCGGCCGGGATTCCGGTGTTCGGGCATGTAGGACTGTTGCCGCAGTCCGTGCGCACGCGTGAGGGTTACCGTGCACGCGGCCGCGAACCGCAGCAGGCCATCGACATCATCCGCGACGCGGACTCTCTGGTCGAGGCGGGCTGCTCGGCGATCATCGTGGAGGCGGTGCCGACAGCCGTGACGGCGATGATCACGCAGCGCGTCGGCGTGCCGGTGATCGGTATCGGTGCGGGCGTGGAGACGGGCGGGCAGGTGCTCGTCTATCATGACCTGCTGGGCTTCACCGAGGGGCGGTTGCCACGATTCGTGAAGCAATACGCGTCCGCGCGCGAGACGCTCGTGGAGGCCGTACAGGCGTGGAGTGCGGAAGTGCGCGCGCGAAGCTATCCGGGGGTAGAGCACACCTACCCGATCACGGATGAGGCGCTCGCCGAGGTGAAGCGAACGATCGGGGATCGCGTGTAACCACAGAGGACACAGAGGAAGGGCAAAGGAAGAGGACACCGAGGTTGGCGCCAGGACATTTTCGCGCCGACCTCTGTGTCCTCTCTGTTTTGTTCCTCTGTGTCCTCTGTGGTTAACCCGGTTGTAATTCCAGGCTAGCCATTGGCCGACTTACGGCTGCGCGCCACCCGCTTCTTCTTGGCCGCCTTGCCCGCCTCGATCGGGACCACGTCCTTCTGCTCGGCCGCGATGCCCGGGATGACCGCGGGAATCGTCTGCTTCGGCTGCTTGTAGCGGAAGCGCTGGCCCTGGTAGTTCCGGAAGACCACCTCGTCGTCCGTGATCTCCTCGACGTACTCCGGAAGCAGGGGCACCTTGCCGCCGCCGCCGGGGGCGTCGATCACGAACTGGGGCACGGCGAGTCCGGACGTCCAGCCGCGGAGCGCCTGGATGATCTCGAGTCCCTTCTGGACCGTGGTGCGGAAGTGCTCGCCGCCCGCGACCTGGTCAGCCATATAGATGTAGTACGGCCGCACGCGCGCCTTGAGCAGCTCGTGCATGAGCTTCATCATGACGCGCGCGTCGTCGTTCACGCCCTTGAGCAGCACGGTCTGGCAGCCAAGGGAGACGCCGGCCCTGCTCAGCATGTCGAGCGCCTTCACCGCCGCGGGCGTGAGCTCGTCCGGGTGGTTGAAGTGCGTGTTCATGTACATCGGATGGTACTTCTGCACCATCTCGCAGAACTCCGGCGTCACGCGCTCCGGCAGGTGCGACGTGATGCGACTGCCCAGGCGGATGATCTCGATATGCGGAATCGCGCGAAGGCGCTGGAAGATGTATTCCAGCCGCTGGTC
>JBDSTA010000212.1:0-10056 GCA_039928475.1 Gemmatimonadaceae bacterium
GGGTTCCCCGATGGCTTCCTGCGGATCAGCGTTGGCATCGAGGATGCCGATGACCTGATCGCCGACATCGAGCAGGCATTGCACTGATGGGCCAGATCATCCGGACGGACCAGGCAGACGAAATGGAGCGCCGGCGCGTCGAGCGCCGCACCAACGGCACGATCGGCGAGCTGACGCTGCCCGAGGTGCGGCGCATCCTCATCACGCTGCTCATCGGCCTCGTGGTGGTGACGCTGTTCCTCTGGATGGTGAAGAGCGTCGTCATCGCCGCCATCCTCGGGCTCATCATCGGCTTCTACATCCGCCCGCTGCACCTGAGGATCTACGCGCGCACAGGCAACGGGACGCTGTCGGCGATCATCACGCTGGCCGCGCTGATCCTGCCGGTGCTCGCCGTGCTGGGGTACAGCTACAGTGAGCTGGCGGACGTCGTGACGTATGCGAGCCAGCACCAGCCCGAGATCGTCCAGAAGATCGACGCGGCGCTGCGCCGCATGCCGTTCCTCCGTGACTTCAACACCGGCAAGGCGCTCGGCGGCGTGGTGGTGGAGGCGACGGCCTATGGTGCACGGCTGCCGTTGTTGGTGAAGGCGGCGGTGAAGGATTTCTCGATCTCCACCACGATCTTCCTCTTCACGGCATTCTACATCCTGCTCGAGGCCGACAAGGTCGGCGACTACGTGTCGGGCAAGATCCCGCCGCGCTACGCGCAGCTGCGCCGCGCACTCGACACGAACGTGCGGGGCGTGCTGTACGGAGCGATCTACTCCACGCTTCTCACGCAGACGCTCAAGTCGCTGATCATCCTCGGGATGAACCTCGTGTTCGGCGTGCCGCTGGTCGGCGCGCTCGCGGTGCTCTCGTTCATCATCGGCTTCTTCCCGATCGTGGGCTCGTGGAGCGTCTACGTGCCGGTCGCGATCTGGCTGATCATCTTCCGCGACGCCGTGGGCGCAGCGATCGCCATGGTGGTGATCGGGACCGTGGTGAACACGGCGTTCATCTCGATGTACCTTCGCCCGAAGATCGCGGCCGACCGGTCGCGCGTCCTCAACTTCTACTGGATGTTCGTCGCGCTCATCACGGGCGTGTACACGTTCGGCCTTGCAGGCATCCTGCTCGGACCGATCCTCATCGGCCTCCTCAAGGCGATCGTGGACACCGTCACGGCGGGATCGAGCTGGAAGCTGATCGAGGTCGAGGAAGAGTCACCAGCAGCTGCGTCCTGATGATCCGCTTCACCCACGTCTCCAAGAGCTACCCGCGCACGGGGACGGCCGTCGAAGACGTTTCGCTGCACATCGCGAAGGGCGAATTCGTCTTCCTCACCGGGCCGAGCGGCGCGGGGAAGTCCACGCTCCTCAAGATGATCTACTTCGAGGAGCGCCCGTCCACCGGTGAGGTGCGCGTGAGCGGCACGAGCTCCGCGGCCGCAACGGACCGCGACGTTGCGAAGCTGCGCCGCAAGCTCGGCATCGTGTTCCAGGACTTCCGCCTGCTCGACAACCGGACGGCCGAGCAGAACGTAGCGTTCGCGCTGGAGGTCATCGGGACGGGCCCCGCGGTGATCGCGACGAAGGTCGCGCGCGTGCTCACGCAGGTGGGCCTCGCCGGCAAGGGCACGGCGTTCCCGCGCGAGCTGTCCGGTGGCGAGCAGCAGCGCGTCGCCATCGCGCGCGCCCTGGTGAACGACCCGTTCGTCCTCATCGCCGACGAGCCCACCGGCAACCTCGACGACCGTGCGACGCGCGGCATCTTCCAGCTGCTGCGCGAGATCAACGCGGGTGGCACCGCCGTGCTCATGGCGACGCACAACCTCGAGCTCATTCGTCGGCAGGAGTATCGCACCATCGAGATGAATCGCGGCGGCATCGTGTTCGACTCCGCCGAGCATGGCGCGCGGGGGCGTGAGGGCTGATGCCACTGCTCCGCGACGCATTCGTCACCTTCCGCCGCACGCCGCTGCTCAGCGCGTTGAGCATCACGACCATCGCGTTCTCGCTGTTCGCGTTCAGCCTCTTCGGCCTCGTGGCGCTCAACATCCGCGAGGCGCTCGACAAGCTCGAGGACCGCGTGGAGATCCGCGCGTTCGTCATCGAGGGCACGGGGCCCGAGGACGTCGCGCAGGCGGCGGGCGACATCGCGAACTATCCCGAGGTCCAGTCCGCGGTGACGGTCACGCCCGAGCAGGCGCTCGCGCGAGCGAAGCGCGAGCTCGGCGACTTCCGCGACGTGTTCGAGGGTGCGGTGCTTCCCGCGTCGATCGACGTGCGGCTCAAGCCCGGCGCGCGCGATCCGGCGACCGTGAAGCGCGTCGCATCGCGCGTGAAGGCGTTCACGTTCGTGGACGACGTACGGTACGGCGAGGAGTGGATCGAGAAGCTCTACCGCCTGCGCAACATCGCCGGCATCGCCGGCATGGTGCTCGGCCTCGCCTTCGCGGCGGTGTCGGTGATCATCATCGGCGCGACCATCCGCATGGCGGTGCTCGCGCGCGCGCAGGAGATCGCCATCATGCGGCTCGTTGGCGCGACGGATGGCTACATCCGCCGCCCATTTCTCCTGGAAGGCCTCGCCAAGGGCGTCATGGGCGGGATCCTCGCCCTCCTGCTCACGTACCTCGCGAGCTCGATCATCAACAAGTACCTCATCGAGACGGTGTTCTTCAACTCGAGGGTCGCTGCGCTCGGGCTCCTGATCGGCGCATTGATCGGCCTCGTGGGCAGCGCCGTCTCGGTCGGGAGGCACCTACGCCGCGTCTAGTCGCACGCGTCCTCCTGCTGGCGATGCTCGGCGTGGTCGCGGTGTCGTCACCCGTCTCTGCACAATCGGCTGACGCACGCATCCGCGCGCAGCGCGAGGAGCTCGACCGCATCCGGCGCGAGCGGGCCGACCTCGAGGCGCGCATGGCCAACCTCCAGGGCAACGTGCACGACCTGCGCGAGGAAGTCGCCAACCTCGACCGCCAGCGCGGCGCCACCGAGAAGCTCCTCAAGGTGCTCGATGTACAGCTCAAGGCCATCACGAACGACGTGGCCGAGGCGACGAATCGCATGGCCCTGGCCGAGGGGAACCTGACGTTCCGGCGCAACACGCTGCAGCGCCGCCTCGTGGACATCTACAAGCGCGGGCCGCTCTACTCCGCCGAGGCGCTCCTGACGGCGCGCTCGTTCGGCGAGCTCGTGGCGCGGTACAAGTACCTGCACGAGCTCGCGGTGCAGGATCGCGGGCTCGTGAAGCGAGTCGAGGCACTGCGCGACGACATCGCTCGCCAGCGCTCCGAGCTCGTGAAGCTGCGCGACGCGGTGGAGCTCAACATGGGCGACAAGCAGCGCGAGGAGGAGCGGCTCGCCATCCTGAGCCGCGACCGGTCGAGCAGCCTCCAGCAGGCGCAGCGCTCGACGCAGCAGATCGTCGACCGGCTCGCGCGCATCCGGCAGTCGGAGCAGCGCCTTGGAAGCGTGATCACCACGCTCGACGCCGACCGTCGTCGCACCGAGTCCGCGCGCCCGAACGCGCCGCGCACCGCGAGCACGCTCAAGACGACGGACCTCGGCAACCTCGACTGGCCAGTGGACGGCACCTTCCTCTTCCGCTTCGGCCGCGTGATCAACCCGAACAACACGACGACGCGCTGGAACGGCGTTGGCATCGCGGCGCCCATCGGCACGCCGGTGAAGTCCGTCGCGGCCGGCAAGGTCGCGAGCGTCGGCGCGCTGGGGACGTACGGGCTCACCGTCATCCTCGATCACGGCGGCGGCTACTTCTCGATCTACGCGTCGCTCAACTCGGCGAGCGTGCAGAAGGGCGCGACGGTGCGGAAGGGCGACGTCCTCGGCACGGTCGGCATCTCCGACCCCGACCTCAAGCCGCACCTGCACCTCGAGATCCGCACGCCGCCGAACGGCAATGCCGTGGACCCGGAGAGCTGGCTGCGCGGGCGACGGTGAGCATGACGGTGACGAAGCGCTGCGCCGTGTGCGGCCGGTTCCGCGCCTACGACGAGGCGGACGACTTCTGCATCGTGTGCGGCAACGACGAGCTCGAGCAGCACTGCTCGTGCGGGCGCGACTTCGAGTACGCGCTCGCGGAGCCGGGTGATGTTCATTGCCCGCGCTGCGGGCGCACCCTGCGCGGCACGCCCGCGATCACCGAATGAGCCCTGCGCGCAAGCGCGCGGTGAAGCGTGCCCTGCGCCCTGCACCCCTGCTCGGCGCGCACGTTAGCGCGGCGGGTGGCACGCCGGAGGCGCCACCCCGCGCATCCGCGATCGGAGCAACCGCGATGCAGCTCTTCACCAAGATGGGGAATCGCTGGGCCGAGCGAGAGTGCGTCGACGAGGAGTGCACGGTGTTCAGGGCGCGCGTCGTCGAGAGCGGCGTGGCTGCGACGATGGCCCATGACTCGTACCTGATCAACCTCGCGAGTCCTGACGCTGTGCTGCGCGCGCGGTCGCTGGACTCGTTCACTCAGGAACTGCATCGCTGCCGCGCGCTCGGCCTGGACTACCTCGTGTCGCACCCAGGCAACTACATGGACGAGCGCGACGCGGGCCTCGCGCGGAACGCGGATGCGATCAGCGCGGCGCTCGAGGCATCGCCGGGCGAGACGATCGTGTGCCTCGAGGCGACCGCCGGCTCGGGGACGTCGCTCGGTGCGCGCTTCGAGGAGCTGGCGGCGATCATCGAGCGCGTGGACGCGCGCTTTCGCGACCGCATGGGCGTGTGCGTCGACACCTGCCACGTGTACTCCGCGGGCTACGATCTCGTGAATGACTACGACGGCGTGCTCGCGGCACTCGACGATGCGCTGGGGCTCGCGCGTCTTCACGTGATGCACCTGAACGATTCGAAGACGCCCTTCGGCTCGCGTCGCGACCGGCACGAGCTGATCGCAGAGGGGTCGCTCGGCGAGTCGCCGTTCCGCCGGATCATGAACGACCCGCGGCTGGCCGCCGTGCCGAAGGTGATCGAGACGCCAAAGCTCGACGACGCCACGGCGACCGACACGAAGATGCTCGAGCGGTTGCGCAGCTACATCGAGTAGGCGGCCTACGCCAGCGCGTGCCGCTCCACGGCGCCGTCGACCGTGGCGGCTCCGATGGTCACGTACACGTGGCGCTCCGTGACCGAGACGTCCCACTTGTTGCGACGATCCAGCCGCTGCACAAGGCCGTCGATCAATTCGCGGCTGATGCCGTAGAGCTCCACGTCTTCGGCGCGGTGGATCTTCTCGCCAGCGAGCTGTGCGGCGAGGCGCGCGGCGTCGCGATGCGTGTAGATCGCCACGCGGGGAGCGGCCTTGCTCGCCTTGTGCAGGCGCGCGGCGTCGGGCGCGCCGACGTCGATCCACACGCGCAGGGCGCCGGTGAGATCGCGCACGGACACCGCCGGGACGTCGGGCTCGGCGATGCCCTTCGAGAAGGCGATGCCTTCCGCGTACTCGAGGCAGTACGCCAGCACGCGCGAGAGGAGGTATTCCTGCGTCTCGGACGGCTGGCAGGCGGCGCGGATCGCGAGCGTCTCATAGACGCCGCGATCCACGTCGGCGAGGTTCACGTCGAAGGTGTACAGCGTGGCCGAGAGCGCCACTATGCGTCGAGGTTGATCGAGCGGAGGGCGGTGAGCAGCGGCGTGATGTCCTCCGACGCGAGCTCGGGGTGGTGCATCTCGGTGCCCTCGACCGTGTGCAGGTAGCGCGTGATCTGGACCGACGACGCGCCGCGCGCGAGCAGGCCGTAGACGGCATGCGCATGCGGCAGGTACTCCTCGTGGGTGCCGGGCGTGTCGCGCACGCGAAGCGGGTCCCACTGCGCGAGCAGGAGGTCGGCGATGGCTCGTTCCGCGTTGCTCATTGTCATGGAACCTCCGCAGTGGGTGGGTGGACGTCGTCCACGATGAGTGTCGTGGGTACGCCGCCCGTGGATATCTGCTGCGCGTGTCCGGCCGCGCGCTGCGCGCCGTCGGATGACGCCGTCGAGCGCAGCGCGTCCATCGAGTCGAAGTGGAGCTGGGCCATCCAATAGTATGGCCCCCGCGCGCCGCCCTGCACACGGCTCACCTCGAACCGCCTGACGGCCGGCATCTGCGCGCGCACGAGTGGCACGTGCTCCTCCAGGTACAGCTGCTCGAACGCCGCCGCATCCACCGGCGGCGGGTACAACACCACGATCCTGGGCATCGCGTCGGTCTCCGCTCGAGAATGGCCGTCCTTCACGCGCCTTGGAACGTGCACGCGGGCACGCCCGGTTCCAAGCCCCGCCCCGTGGCGGGGCCAGCCGCGCTGGCGCGCTTGGTGCGGTGGCTGGACCCTGCGCGTGAAACCTGCCACATTTGGTCGAATGAACAGACAAGAAGCCGAAACGCTGGCGAGGGTGGAAGTCCTCTCCGATCTGGAGCCGATCGTCCACGACCTCATGGTGACACACGAGGCCAAGCGCATCCTCTGGTTTCCCAGCGAGTTGCTCGCGCCGGCGCCGGATACGGACCCCGACGCCTACATCCGCCAGCTCCGCGAGCGGTCGAGTGGCATCAGCCTTCCCGCGCGTGTCGCGCTCGCGCTGAACCTCCTCACAGAGGAAGGGCTTCCCCACTTCCACCGCCTGCTCGCCACCTACCTCGGCGGCGACACCTTCTGGTCGAAGTGGACGAACCTCTGGACCGCCGAAGAGGATCGCCACGGCGCCGTGCTGCACGACTACATGCACGACAGCAAGATCCTCGACAATCCGGTTCTCGAGCGCATGCAGTTCGAGTACCTGAAGGCCGGCTTCGAGCCGGCGTGGGACAAGGATCCGTACCGGGTGTTCGTCTACACGACGCTCCAGGAGCGCGCCACGCAGGTCAGCCACGCGAACACCGGCAAGCTCGCCGGCCAGTACGAGCCGCTCATCGGCACCGTGCTGTCGAACGTCGCGAAGGAAGAGGCGCGTCACTACACGTTCTACCGCACGATCTTCAAGGAAGTGCTCGAGCGCGACCCGAACAACGGACTCGCGTCGGCCGCCGAGATCATGCCGTCCATCG
The DNA here is from genome assembly GCA_039928475.1 of Gemmatimonadaceae bacterium. Lineage (GTDB taxonomy): Bacteria > Gemmatimonadota > Gemmatimonadetes > Gemmatimonadales > Gemmatimonadaceae > AG11. The sequence goes on from JBDSTA010000212.1 coordinate 7,026, forward strand.
ACATGCCGGGCGTGAACATGCCGAACTTCCGCGACATGGCGGACGTCATCCGGCGCGCGGGGATCTACGGGCCGCGCGACTACCTCAAGATCGTCGAGGAGCAGATCAAGTTCTGGGCGATCGAGACGATGACCGGGCTCGACGAGATGGGCAAGAAGGCGCAGGAGAAGATCCTCGGCATCCCGAAGCGCCTCGAGCGCGTCGCCGATGCGATGGAATCGCGCACCAAGGCCAAGACGTTCTCGTTCCCCGTCACCTTCGCGGGCGAGTTCGACATGTAGGCTCGTGTCACGTAGACACCCTGATCGGCATCAGGGGTCTACGTGCACCACGGTCATCATCCCCGCCTCGAGATGTTCGGCGATGTGACAGTGCAGCATCCACGCGCCGGGATTGGACACGTCCACCAGCAGGTCCACGGTGGAGCCGACGGGAATGAGCGCAGTGTCCTTCCACGACAGGTTCGTCATCGGCCGCCCGTCCCGCGCCACCACGAGCATGCGCTGCCCGTGCAGGTGGATGGGATGCTGCATCGGATGGAATGACTTCGGATCGTTGAAGATCCTGATCTTCATCACCGACCCGCGCTTCACGTGCCAGTCGATGTCCATGTTCTCCTTCCCGCTGGCCTCGTCGCGGAGGATCCAGCGCACCTGCTTCCCGGTGGAGAGCCAGTTCATGTCGGGCATCCCGTCCACCCACTCCACGGGCGCGAAGTACGCCGTGTCCACGTTCATGAACTGCACGGTGGCCAGCGGCAGCGAGTTGGTGGCGACGGTGAGGCGCAGCGTCTTGTCGGGCGCCTTGGAGAAGTAACGGCGGAAGGGCTCGATGTCGCGCGAGATGGCATCGTTGGCGCGCAGCGTGGCGAATTGCCGGCTGTAGTCGGGCGTGGCCGGGGCATTTTCCACTGCCACGCTGCCGAGTGTGTCCACCTCCGCGTCGAACTCGCCCAGGTAGTGATTGATCGACTGGATGGCGTTGACGATGGCGTAGCGCCCCGCTCGCTCGTACCGCACTTCCACGACGTACCGCTCCGCGGGCGCGATCACGACACTGGCGATGCGCTCCTCGCGCTCGAAGCGACTCACGTCGGACGCGACGACCTTGATGGGGGCGCCGCCGAACGAGAGGTTGTACGTGCGCGAGCTGGAGACGTTCGTGATGAAGTAGCGCACCACCGCTCCACGCTTCACGCGCGCGCTGTGGCGGGGCTCGCCGTTCACGAGCAGCACGTTCCCCACGCGCCCCATGAGCGCATAGTTCGCGCTCTCCCTGCCGAAGGGAATGAGCGTGTCGCCGTTCACGAGCAGGTCGTCGAGCACGAGTGACTGCTCACGATTCACCGGCGAGTAGTACTCGCGATCGGGCGAGTCCACGCGCATCGTGCCGAACAGCCCCATGCCCTGCTGGATGTCCTCGCGCACGTGCGGGTGATACCAATAGGTGCCGGCGTCGGGAAAGTGGACGGTATAGGTGAAGTCCTTGCCCGGTGCGACTTCGTCCTGCGTCAGGCCCGGCACGCCGTCGAACCGATTGTCCAGGCGCACGCCGTGCCAGTGCACCGCGCTCGGCAACTCGATGCGATTGTGGAAGCGCACGGTGATGGTCGCGCCTTGCGGCACGCGGATCATCGGGCCCGGCACCTGTCCATTGAACGCATACATCGCGAACGCGTGCCCCTTCACCGTGCGACGCACCAGCATGGCCGTGAGGTCCAGTGTCGCACCGTCACTGAGTGGCGTGACGAGCGACGCCCGAGCCGCAGGCAGTGAGCCCAGCTTCACGCCGGCGCCCGGCAGGAACGGGCTGACCGGCGGCAGCAATCCCACGAGCCCGGGAATCATCGGCATGCCCTTCGGCATCGGCACCGGCATGCCCATCGCGGCCATTTCGGAGTCCGTCATCGCCATCGGCGCTGCGACCCTCTTCGGCGCGCGCGCCTTCGGCGACGTATCTGCCGGCATGCGCATTCCCGGCATCCCTGGCATCACCGGCTTTGGCTTCTGCGCCTGTGCGACGAACGGCAGCGTCAGGCAAGTCACCAGCAGCAGGACCGACTCGCGCATCACGGCGGCACGCCACGAAACAGGGGATGACTCAGGAAGGTCTGCAGCCAGCCACTCGGTGACGTTCCATGCAGCACGGTGGGACCCGCGTGCACTGCCGCTTCGGCGGAGGGCTCCGCCGTGATCACCAGCAGGAACTTGTTCAGCTCCGCGTGTCCGACGAGGCTCGCACCGTTCTTCACGGTGCCAAGCCGGCGCCATGCCGTGAGCTCCGTATTCGCTTCCCACGCGACATACGCCGAGTACGCGCCGAGCGTGGATGGCTCCGGAAGTCCGGTTGCCTGGATCTCCACGTCGTAGCTCGCGCGTCCGTCGGCGGTGACGGCGATGCCGAACGGCGACGGCGCATAGACCAGCCGCGCCGTACCCTGCGCGGCAGGCGCCTTCGGCGTGTTCAACAGCTCGATGTCGAATGGGCCAGCGGCGGTGACGACGATCGTCGCCACCGCCGCGAGCCATCCGAGTCTCGATGCAACCATCAGCGGGCCGCCGGCAGGATCAAGGGACGATCACGGGCGTCCTGTCCGGACCATGATCCCAGTCCTGCACGCTCGAGATGTTCGGCATGCCCACGTCGTGCCCATTCCATCCATTGAACCCGTCCATGCGGAACACCCAGAGCCCGGTGCGCATGTCGGACAGCACGATGAGGCCATCATAGTTCCTGATGTCCACGCCGAAGGCGCCCTGCTCCACGCTGGTGGTGCTCTGCCATCCATTGTTCGGCGATCCGCCGAAGCCGTGCTCGTGCTCGCACTCGCAGGTGTACCAGGCGCCGTCCGTCTTCGGATGCTTCGGGTCCTTGAGGTTGAAGATCTGGAGCCCGTCCTCGTACGCCGAGACGAACACGTACGGCCAGCGCACCTCGTGATTGTGCGAGAGGTCGCGCCAGTCGGCCGTCCACGCGCTGATCGGCGTGTCGATGTTCTGCGTCTTGCCCTGCTGGCCCTGGGTCAGGTCCC
>JBDSTA010000213.1:0-3561 GCA_039928475.1 Gemmatimonadaceae bacterium
TGAAGGGCTTTGACCTGCATGTCAGGGTTGAAGGTGGTGTAGACCCGGATGCCACCCTCGAACACGGCCCGGTTGCGGGCTTCCTCGGTAGTACCGAGTCCGAAGTTCGGGTCGGTGAGCAGTTGCTGCTTCACCTCTTCGAGGAAGTAGTCGTAGGGCGGGAGCGGCTTGTTGGGTGACGTGGGCAGCGGCACCGTTTCGGAGAACAGCACCTCGTCTTTGGTGAGCGTCTTGGTGGCGAGGAGACGCTGGAACACAATGCTGCGGCGCTTCTTGGCCAACTCCGGGTTCTTGAACGGGTCGTAGGCGTTCGGGCTACGAATCAGTGCAGCCAGGAGGGCGCCCTCGGCCCAGTCCAGTTTCTGGGCGTCTTTGCGGAAGTAGTACTCCGCGGCCGCCTGCACGCCATAGGCCCCACCGCCGAAGTACACGCTGTTGAGGTAACGCTCGAGAATGTCGTCCTTCGACATCTGCTTTTCGAGCTCAACCGCCAAGAATGCCTCGCGCAGCTTCCGGCTGAAATCCTGTTCATCGCCCACCAGCGAGTTCTTGACCACCTGTTGGGTGATGGTGGAGCCGCCCTGACTGATCTCAATCCTTGTTGATCGCGACGATCGTCTTCGACGTCCGCATACCCGCGAGGTGCTGGATTGCTCCGCTGATGCCGACGGCGACGTAGAGCTGCGGGCTCACCTGCCGGCCCGTCTGCCCGATCTGGTCGGAGTGCGGGCGCCATCCGTCGTCCGTGACCGCGCGCGTGGCGCCAACGGCCGCGTTGCCGAATGCATCGGCGAGATCCTCGACGAGCTTGAAGTTCTCCGCCGCCTTGAGCCCGCGCCCGCCCGAGATGATGATGGACGCCTCGCCGAGATCGGGACGGCCCTTGGCGCCTTCCTTCACCTCGGTCACCGTGATCACCGGCCCCGACGCAGCAACCGGCGTGATGGTCTCGACGCGCGCCGCCTTCGCCGACTCCTTCGCGGTGATCGCGCTCGGCCGCACGCTGACCACGACCGGCGCGCCCGTAATGACGAGCGTTGCCGTCACCTTGTTCGCGTAGCCGGGATGCTTCACCACGAGCGACTCGCCGCTCACCTCGATGGACGTCACGTCCGTCGCGATGGGTGCGTCGAGCTTCGCGGCGACGCGCGGCCCGAGGTCGCGACCCTGCGCCGAGAAGCCGAGGATCACCGCACGGTAACCACCGGACTTCGCGCGCTCCGCGATCGTTGCCGCGATGGACTCGCGCGCGAACTTCTCGAAGTCGGGGCTCTCGGCGACGAGCACGACGTCGGCGCCATAGGTGCCGAGCTGCGATGCCTTCGCGGCGATGCCCGGCGCGCCCGCGACGAGCGCGTGCACTTCGCCGCCGCCACTCGCGTCGGCCAGCGCGCGCGCCGCCGTCACCGCCTCGAAGGCGATCTTGCGCAGCTCACCGCCGCGCGCTTCTGCAAAGACCAGGACGTTCGCCATCAGAGCACCTTCGCTTCGTTCTGGAGCGCCTTCACGAGCTCCGGGATTGCGGCCACGCCTTCGCCGATGATGCGGCCGGCCGGCCGTTCGGGGGGCAGCTCCATCTTCTGCACCGTCACGCGGGATACGCCGAGCGAGGCCGCCCTGGATTCAAGGGGTTTCTTCTTCGCGGCCATGATGCCCTTGAGCGACGGATAGCGCGGGCGGGCGACGCCCTCGTCGATCGTGACGACAGCCGGCAATGGGAAGGAGACCATCTCGGCGGCGCCTTCGAGCTCGCGGCGCGCCGTGCCCTGCCCGTTCGCGACGCTGAGCTCCGACGCGGCAGTGACGCAGGGGATGTTGAGGAACTCGGCCACCGCGGTGCCGACGACGCCAGCAGACGTGTCGAACGCGTGCTTGCCGAAGAGGACGAGGTCGTAGCCACCAGTCTTGAGCTCCTCGGCGAGCGCCTTCGCGACGGCGACGCCATCGGCGGGAACGGCGTCGGCCTTGAGGTGCACGGCGCGATCGGCGCCCATGCTCATCGCCTTGCGGAGCGACTCCTGGACGTTGTCGGGACCGAGGGCGACGACGACCGTTTCGCCGCCGCCGGACTTTTCGTTGATCTGGAGGGCGGCTTCGACGGCGTAGCCGGCAAAGTCGTCCACGTCGAACTTCAGTCCGGTCTCATCGATCGCGGCGCCGGACGCGGCGATCTTGAAGCGCGACTCGGAGTCGGGAGTGCGCTTGATGCAGACGGCAATTTTCACTGCGGAAGCCCCATGTGAAAAGATTCACATGAAGTGTAGACGTGAGGCGCCGCCAGAGGAAGTCAGCCTGCGGCGGGCTCGGGCTTGCCGCCTTCCTCCTCATCGTTACTCGTCAGCGCGCCGCCGGAATTCTGCGTGGCACCGCCCGGACGCGCGACGGCGCCCTGACTGGTGCCGCTGCGCACGTGCTGGCGTGCGCCGCCCGGCGCTCCGCGCTGCTGGATGTGTCCCTGCTCACCGGGCGGATCCGGCAGCTCGCGCTTGGTGTCGTCGTCGGTCATCTCGAGATCCTCCATTTGCGAACGATTCATTCGCAAGCGGGGTGCCGCCCTCGCGCCGCGCTCGTGACCTGCGGCCTACTTGAACGCGTTCAATCCGGTGACGGCCTGCCCGAGGATGAGCGAATGCACGTCGTGCGTGCCCTCGTAGGTGTACACGCTCTCGAGATTCGCCATGTGGCGCATCGCGCCGTATTCGGCGAGGATGCCGTTCGCGCCGAGGAGCCGGCGCGCCTCGCGGGCGATGTCCGTCGCCATGTCCACGTTGTTGCGCTTGGCGAGCGACACCTGCTGCGGCGTCATCGTGCCTGCGTCCTTCATGCGGCCGAGGTGCAGCGACACGAGTTGCGCCTTCACGATCTCCGTGAGCATGTCCGCCAGGCGCACCTGCTGGATCTGGAACCCGCCGATGACCTTGTCGAACATCACGCGCTGCTGCGCGTAGCTGAGCGCCTCCTCGAAGCACGCCATGGCCGCGCCGATGGCGCCCCACGAGATCCCGTAGCGCGCCTGCGTGAGGCACATCAGCGGCGACTTGAGTCCACCGGACTTCGGCAGGATCGCGTCCGCGGGAAGGTGAACGTCCTGGAAGACGAGCTCACTCGTGTCGGATGCGCGGAGCGAGAGCTTGCCCTTCTGGTCCTTCGCCTTGAAGCCCTTCGAGTCCGTGGGGACGATGAAGCCGCGGATGGACTTGTCGCTCGGGTCGCCGTTCGTCTTCGCCCAGACGACGGCGATCTTCGCCGTGGACCCGTTCGTGATCCACATCTTCCCGCCGTTGAGGATCCAGCTTCCGTCGCCCTGCTCCTTCGCCATCGTGATCATGCCGCTCGGGTTGGACCCGTAGTCCGGCTCCGTGAGCCCGAAGCAGCCGATGACCTCGCCCGTGGCCATCTTCGGCAGCCACCGCGTTTTCTGTTCCTCGGAACCGAACGCATAGATGGGATACATCGCGAGCGCGCCCTGCACGCTGGCGAAGGAGCGCACGCCGGAGTCGCCGCGCTCGAGCTCCTGCATGATGAGGCCGTACTGCACGTTGTTGAGGCCCGCGCAGCCGT
>JBDSTA010000214.1:0-9184 GCA_039928475.1 Gemmatimonadaceae bacterium
ATCCTGGCGCGCCGACAGATGGCCCGTCGCCGGGTCGAGGGCGATGCGCACGATCGCCTCACCCACACCCTCGCCTGCGCGCGCGAGCCACACGGCGTCGCGCGTCGCGACACCGCCACATGTGCACGCATTCACGACCTTGTCCGCGACCTTCCCGCTCCGGTGAACCACCTGCCAGAGCCCGTGCGGACTCTGGATGATGAGCGTCACGATGAACTTCGTACCGGGCACGGTCGAGATGGCCTGGAGCCCCTGACCCTTCCCATCGACGCGAATGCTGTCGCGCACCACGCCATCGAGCCCAGCGACGCGAATGTACTGGACCGAGTCCGCCTGGTAGGTGGAGCCAAGGAGCAGTGAATCTCCATCGGCGTAGAACGTCGCGACGCCGCCGGTGAGAAAACGTGGATCGCCGCCGAGCGCCGAGAGCAGGTATGAGCCAGCCCGCCCGCCGATGGCGCCGGCGAACATGAGGTTGCGACGGTCAGGACTCCACTCGACACCGTACGCCGCCGTGGCTCCCTCGAGGATGGTGCGCGTCGTCGTGCCGCCGACGTCCTGCACGACGACGGAATACGTGCATCCGCCCGTTGCGCAGTGCCGCGTGACAAAGCCGAGCTGCTTTCCATCGGGAGAGATGGCCGGCACGTTGACGTTGCCGGACGTCGTGAGCTGCGCGCGATTCCCGAGGGACGCGTGCCCCACCGGCTTCGTGAACACCCCGCGGAACGCGGCCGTGGCTCCCGCGATCGCGATGACCGCCGCGGCAACGCCCGCCACGATCATGGAGCGTCGGCGCGTGGGCGCAGCGTGACCTGCATCGTAGCCTGCTTCGTGGACCCCCGTCGGCTTCATCTCGAGCGCGCGCATGAAGTCCCCCGCAGTCGTGAAGCGATCCGCGGGCGTCTTCGAGAGGGCCTTGTCCACGGCGGCGTCCACCACGGATGGCACGGTATCGCGAAGGATGCGGAGGTGCGTGGGCTTCTCGGTCATCAGCTTCGCGATCATCGACTGCGCGCTCGCGCCACTCACCGGCGGCTCGCCCGCGAGCATCTCGTACAGCACGGCGGCGAGTGAATAGACGTCGCTCCGCGCGTCGATGCCGCGGTCGCCGGTGGCCTGCTCCGGCGACATGTACTGCGGAGTGCCGAGCGAGAGACCGGTCTGCGTGAGACGGTTGCCTCCCGCTTCCTTCACCGCGAGCGCGATGCCGAAGTCCGTGAGCATCGCCTCACCTTCCTGGATGAGGATGTTCTCCGGCTTGATGTCACGATGCACCAACCCCTGCCGATGCGCGTAGTCCAGCGCGCTCGCGACCTGCTTGGTGATCGCGAGTGCTTCGTCGAGCCCGAGCTGCCGCTCGCGCGTGAGCTTCGATCGCAGCGACTCGCCGCGGACGTAGGGCAGTACATAGTAGAGGAAACCGCCCGCATCCCCCGAGTCGATCAGCGTGAGGATGTGCGGGTGATCGAGCCGCGCCGAAATCTTGATCTCGGCGAGGAACCGCTCGGAGCCGAGCACTGCGCCGAGTTCGGGGCGAAGGACCTTGAGGGCCACTTCGCGGTCGAGCTTGCGGTCACGGGCGAGGTAGACGACGGCCATGCCGCCTTCGCCAAGCTCTCGTTCGATGACATAGCGCTCGTCGAGCGCGGCGGTGATCAGGGGGGACTGTGGCATCCGGGAAATTGCCGAGGGCAGCCCGCGTGCGCTAGAGTACGCCAGAGTACGTCATGTGCGCGCTCCTTCAGGCGCGGCGTACTTCCAGGCCGTTGGGACACGCACTCACAGTGTCGCGTCGAGCACCGGAACACCGTACGCCATCAGCTGCCGGTCCGCCGTGAGGAGCGTCAGGCCCTCGGCACGCGCCTGCGCGATGAGCATCCGATCGAAGGGATCGCGATGCGCAGCCTATGGCCCGCATGGCTCAGCCACACGCTGTCCGACACGATCGTGGATGCGCTGTTCAAGACGTGAGCTCATCGCCGGATGGCCAGGATAGTTGACCGCAGGATAGGTTCAGTCGTGACGCTCACGATCTGGACAATCGGACATTCCACGCGCACGGCTGGGGATTTTCGCGGCGTCCTCGACGCCCATGCGATCGAACTCGTCGCGGATGTCCGCAGGTTTCCCGGCTCGCGGCGGCTGCCCCAGTTCGGGGCGTCGGTGCTCGAGGCCGACCTTCCCGCCGACGGCATCCTCTATCACTGGCTTCCCGCGCTCGGCGGCCGACGCTCCCCGCAGCCAGGCTCCGTGAATGATGGATGGCGCCACCGCGCTTTTCGCGGCTACGCCGATCATCTCCAGACCGAGGAGTTTGCCGAGGGTCTCGTCGAACTGCTGACGCTCTCCTACGGGTTGCGCACGGCGATCATGTGCGCGGAGTTGCTGTGGTGGCGCTGTCATCGTCGCTTGATTGCCGACGTGCTCACGACGCTCGGTGTCCAGGTCATTCACGTTCGCGACGCGGCCGTATCAGAGCCACACCGACTGACGCCGCCTGGACATCTCGTGCATGGCGAGCTGTCCTACCGTGCGATGCAGTGACTCTACGACTCGGCGTCATCGGCCTCACCGCAATGGCAGTGGCCGTCGCCGTCGTTGCGACGGTCGTCGTGAGGCGGCGCGCCGACCTCCCGCCTGTCATCGATGCGGTGTGGCCGCCGGGACGGGAAGACTGTCCGCTCCAGGCGTGGTATCGCGGTGCGATCAGGCCGGACAGCACCTGCGTGCCGCGCGTGCTCTCCGATACAGCCTTTCGGTGGAAGCACGCGGAGTCCACACACGTCTCCATCCACTACCTCGACTCCACCTCGGCCGCGGCGGATCCGCACGGATCTCTCTCACGCGCCGAGTCGGCGCTAGCGGACAATCTCGCTCTGCTCGGCGCCTCGGAGTATCCGCGCCGCGTCCACATCTTCTACGCGGCAACGCGCGAGCAGTACGAGCGCGTGACCGGTGGGCCAGGCGGCGGCTGGACGGTGGCGTGGGCGCAGGCGATCACGTTGCGCGCGCCGCTCGACGAAAAGGATCCGGCCGAGCGTCACGAGTTGATGCATGTGGTGTCGATGAATGTGTGGGGCGTGAACCCGCTGGCCGACTACTGGATACGCGAGGGGCTCGCGGTGTTCGCCACAGAGCGCTCGCATCCCGGCGCAATCGATTCCACTGCGCGCGCGATGCTCGCCGATGGGCGGGCGAAGCCGCTGAGCACATATCGCGAGGCGTTTTTCGCGCCGGGCGTGGACAACTATCCGGCGTACATGCTCTGCGGGAGCTTCGTGAAATTCCTCTACGCGCGTGGCGGCCGCGAGCGACTGCGCGAGCTGTGGGTCGGCGGCATCGGCGTGGCGGAGCGCGTTTACGGCGCGAGTGCCGACTCGCTCGAGGCCGAGTGGAAGCGTTCGCTTGCCGAGCCGCGGCGGTCGCGCGCGCCGACGAATTGATCAAGGTTTAATCAACGGCCTGCCGCGTCGGATGTAGCGCATGGACGGATACCAGCGCGGACGCGATGTCGGTGTTCGGCACCTGCGGAAAGCGCCGGCGCGTCGGCGACGAGTCGAACGTCATGTCGATCGTGTCCATCACGACGGCGGCGCGCACCTGGCGTGCAAAGGACGGTTTGACGACGGGCAGTATCGTCGCCATTGCGCGCAGGACGACCCGCGGTATGTGGCGTGCGGGGCCCGTGCACCCAACGACGCGCTCGAGCATGGTGGCGAACTCGCTGAAGGTGACGTTCGCCGTTCCACCGAGTTCGATCGTCTCGCCGCGCAATGACGCATCGAGCACAACCTGCTCCATCAGCGCGGCGACATCCGTGATGGAAACGAAGTTGATCAGGTTGTGGCCGCGGCCGAACACGATGGTCCGCCCTGATTCGCGCAGCGGCTGGCCCATGATGCCGGCCCATGTCTCGACGAATGCGGTCGACCTCACGACGGTCCAGCCGACGCCGCTCCCGCGCAGGTACTCCTCGGCGTCATGCTTCGCGCGAAAGAGGCCGATGGGATGGCTCGCCGTCGCGCCGACGATGGACATGAGGACGACGTCGGCACCGGCCGTCTTCGCCGCATCGACGAGATTGATGTTCCCCTGGCGATCGACGGTCTCCGGGGAGACGTCTGCCGCCCCGAACCCATGTGCGGCGGCGACGATGGTTCGCGCGCCAACTGCGGCACGGTGCAGGCTGGCGACGTCACGAAGGTCGCCACGAACGACCTCTGCGCCCAGCTTCGCCAGCGCGTCCGCGCGACCGGGCTCGCGCGTGAGAATCCGGACGGCAGCGCCTTGCGCGAGCAGTCGGCTCGCGACGACGCGGCCGAGCGTGCTGGTTCCCCCGGCGATGAGGATCACGTGCGGGGCGTCGCGGTGCCGGCGACCGTGCGATGGACGGCCTCGTTCACGTCCGTGTCGCTGACATCCACCGGCTCCAGGTAGAATCGCGCCCAGGCGGCGCGGCGCTGTTCCACGCCGAAGACGATGACGCCCCGCATGAGGTGCGCGGATCCATCCCGTCGCGTTCCGCGCATTTCCCATTCGGACCACACTTCGCTGCCGTCCGCGACGCTCCGGAGCACGCTCGCCGAGACGTCCGGCACGGCACCGAGGATCTGGCCCCAGTTCCGGCGCACCTGCTCACGCCCCTGAAAGCCGCGCGAGGGATGGGCCGGTGTCTCGTTTCGATAGCCCGGCGCGAAGCAGTCCACGATCGCGTCGAGGTCGTGGCGGTTCGTTGCGTCGCAGAGCCGTTGCACCATCGCGGCTGGCAAATCGCTTCCAGGATCGACTTCCATCCCTTCACCTCCGTCGCTAGCCTTGGGTGGCGAGAAGGCCACCTGCAAATCCGATACAGTATCATGGAACGAAAAAGGAAGCGCGTCAAGCCGAAGCGTCGCTACGACGCCACCGGCCGCCAGGCCCAGGCGGAGCGCACGCGCGCCGATGCGCTGGAATGCGCCGAGGAGTTGTTCCTGGCCCAGGGGTATGCCGCGACGACGATTGCGTCGATTGCGGCCGCGGCGGGCGTGTCGGTCGAGACCATCTACAAGGGTTTCGGGGGCAAGCCCGGGCTCGTCCGCGCCATTCGCGACCGACGTCTGGCGGGCCGGGGTCCCGTGCATGCGGAAACGCGTTCCAACCGGATGCGTGCGAAGGAAACGGATCCGCGCCGACTCGTGGCGCAGTGGGGACAGTTCAGCGTCGAGGTCGCGCCGTTGGTATCACCGATCCTGCTGCTGGTGCGCGAAGCCGCTGCCTCCGACGACGAGATGGCGGAGCTGCTCGAGGAGCTCGACGCGGACCGGTTGCGGCGCATGACCGTGAACGCGCGGCACCTGCGCGACGGCGGTCATTTGCGCGCCGGCGTGTCACTGCGGGAGGCGGCGGATGCACTGTGGACGTATACGTCGCCGGAGCTGTACGAATTACTCGTGCTGCGGCGCAAGTGGCCAGTCGAGCGCTACGGCCGCTTCGTTGCCGATGGGGTTGCCGCGGCGCTGCTCTGACGATCGGACGCGGCCGTCGCGTCGGCGGCACCCGAAATGCCTCTGTCGCTGGGGCTGAGCCGCGCGTTGGCGATCGCGGCAGCCACCACCCTAACGGAGAGCGACCATGGGCAGCGATCGAGAGAAGACGGAGAAGGACGGCATGCCCGGCGGGCAGGGCGGCAAGGGCCAGTCCGGCACGGATCAGGGCAAGACCGACAGCGCCTCGAAGGACAAGACCGGCTATGGCTCCACGGGCGCGAAGGGTTCGGGTGGCACCGGCGCCTCGCAGGGATCGGGCGGCGGGAGCGGCGGCACGCACGGCTGACCTTTGCTGTAGCTTCAACGCGACGGGACGCTTAACGGCGTCCCGTCTTCGTTGGCCAGACACACACACTGACGCCCTCCTCGCCGCCTGTGAAGAAGACGCCCGGCAGATCGTCGATCAGTCATGATGTTTCACTGGCTCAAGCGTAAGTCACCCGCGCCCGCCTCCCCTGCCGAGTCGTCGTCGGCAGCGCGGGTCAATTCCGTGGGTTATTCCGTCGCGTACGCCGTGGGTGAGAAGCGCGAGGAGTTCGGCGCGTACAAGTACCAGATCTTCAAGGATGGTCGGTTCGTCGCGGACTTCTGGCACGACTTCAAGGGCGACGATCACTGGATCCGCTTTGCGAATGGCCAGGAGGATGAGTGGCCAGCTGGACTCACGCGAGACTTCCTCACGGGCGGTGGGCCTCAGCCGCTCGGGCTCACTGACAAGGCGGTGAAGTATCTCGACGAGCATGCCTCCGCGCGCTGACACTCGCATGACGAATGAGCCGCCGGAGTTTCGCCTGGATCATCCTTGCGGCCTCGCCATTCGTCGCGGGCTCGACGAATCGGCGGCCGAGGCGCTCCCGGACGCGCGCAGGCGCGACATGCTTACGGGCCACGTCTGGTACGATCTCCCGCAGGCTGACATCCACGGGACGCGCGTCGCGATGAGCGTGTGCTTCGTGCAACGGCAACTCACGCTCATGCAATGCGCGGTCGCCGATCCTGCGCTGTATGGTGCGTCGTGGGATGACTGGAGCGAGGCGAAGGAGCGACTGCGTGCGCATGCCACGGAACGGTGGCTTGCCGACGCCGGATACCCCGTCGGTACGTATTCCTGGGGTGAGGTGTGGGCGCGGTATCATGACAGGGACGCCAGCGGCGGCGGTGGCATCACGTTCACCACGCCGCGGAGCGAGTGACGGTGCGATGACAGCTATCCTCAAGCAGGCCCACATCGAGTGCACATTCGGCGGCGAGGACGCCTCGGGCTGGCTTCCGCCGCACGCGCCGACACCGCCGCGCACGCCCGAGCGCACGGTGGATCTGCTCGTGCAGATCGAAGGCAGCGGCGGCGGCTTCATCCTTCAGTGGACTGGCCCCGAGCGCGAGTTCTGCGGCGATCACTGGTACAGCGAGCTCCCATTCGCCGAGCACGCGGCGGAGGAGCTGTTCGGGATTACAGGCGACGACTGGGACACTCCCGGCTCAGGCGCGCTGCCCAAGCCAATTGGCGGGCATGCCCGCTTTCCGAAGCGCACCGAGCGTGTCATGCAGTTCCGTGCGCGCTGCGATGGGTGCAGCGAGACGTTCCCGATCCCGATGCTCAGCGACTTCGCATACGGAGAGTTCATACTCGGCGGCGAGCACGGAAAGGCGTTTGCCTATCTCAACTCGTTCGAGGAGCCGGCATGGACGATCATCCGGGAACTGGTGCCGCCCATCCCACAGCATGACTGGGCGCCGGCGGCGGCCCTCTTCCATCGCGTCGTCGCGGCGTGCGCGGATCCGGTCGCAGGGGAACGGCTCTCGATGGAGCCCGCAGTGTGTCCGCACTGCCGGTCGAATCGGGTGGTCATCAGTGATGCGGACGCGCTGGGTCCGACTCTCCTCCCGCTCGCGTCGTTCGCGGCGTTCATGCGGCTCACCGCTGACGAGCGCGCGGACATGGTGCACGCGCTGATCGAGCAGGAACGCGTCAGATGAGTTGCGCGAACTGCGAGGCGCCAGAGCGTCAGCTGTGGGTTCTTTTCGGCACACAGCGCAAGCCGGAGTTGCCTGCGCTACAGGCGGGCACGTGGAATTCCTTACATCGCTGCCCTGGATGTGCGAGACTCTGGTGCTCGTCGCCCTACGAGCCGTATGCCATGTTCCCCTATGCCGTGCTATGGCTCAGGACGGAGGATGAATGGCGTCAGCTTGAGGATCGCGACGACGGGCAGACGCTGCTGAGATGGCACGCGTATTCAGTCCGGCAGTATTGGGAGCAGTTGCCGCCGGATGAATTGGAGCAGGTAGCGCGGCACCGCGAGCGGAGTCACGGACACAACCCCATCGACGCAGCTGAAGCGTTCAACGCGGCGGACCTTCCCGGGTGATCACCCTCCAGCACCAGGCGCAGGAGCGCGCAGCATGGTGAAGAGCGTGCTCCTTCACGAGTATCACGCCCAATCACTGCGCTTATCGCGCGGCTTCGCGGCCGCCCGCATTCGGTGGGTACGCTGATGTCACGCGCATTCCGCGGCCTCCTTGCTGTCGCACTTGTCTCCGCATGTGCGGGACATGCGCTGCCGCCGAGCGAGGCGCTCTGGTACTCCCGCAACAATGACGAGAGCATCGCGAGCTTCGAGGCGAATGCGAGCCACATCTCCATCATCTCTCCGCAGGTCTTCGGATTCGACACGCTCGGCAACATCAGCGGGAGCGTCGACCCGCGCGTGATCGCTGCCGCCAGGGCGAACCGCGTGAAGCTCGTACCGCTCGTGATGAATCCCGGCTTCAGCCAGCCGCTGATTCATCGCATCCTCAGCGTGCCGTCCGTGCGCGCGAACGCGATCCGGAGCCTCGCGGCGCTCTGCCGGGTGAATCATCTCGACGGCATCCAGTTCGACATCGAGAACGTCCACGTCAGCGACAAGGATGCCTTCACCTCGTTCGTGCGCGAGTCGGTGGACTCGCTGCATCGCGCGGGGTGCACCGCCTCCGCGGCCGTCGTGCCGAGGTTGGACGAGGACCCCGGTGTGACGCCGTACCAGAAGTGGATCTTCGACAACTGGCGCGCCGCGTACGATTACAAGGCGCTCGCCGACACGCTCGACTTCATCTCCTTCATGACGTACGCGCAGCACACGGGCGGCTCCACGCCCGGCCCCGTGGCCGGCTTCCCGTGGATGGAGGCATCGTTGCGCCATGTGCTGTCGTCGGGCGTGCCACCATCGAAGATCTCGCTTGGCATCCCCGCGTATTCCGACTACTGGCTCTCGGCGTATGACTCCGCGGCGGGCTCCCGCATGCGGGGGAACGACATCGCCTATCCCGCCCTCATGGACATCATGTCCAGGGCAGGTGCGAGTCCGCAGTGGGACGACGTGCAGAAGTCGCCCTATGCGATGTGGGAGGATCATGGTGTCTTCGAGCACGCGTGGCTGGAGGATGCGCGCGCGTTCAAGGCGAAACTGCAGCTCGTGCGCACCTATCGCCTGCGGGGCTACTCGGTCTGGCTCCTCGGTCTCGAGGATCCGGCAACATGGAGTATCGTGGGGCCGGTGTCGAGGTAAGCGCTGGCTCCCTTCCCGTTCGGCATTCAAGGCCACCCCGGCGGCGGCCGCGACGTGGACTCCCGACGTCGGATTCGGGGCCGTGCCGTTCGTAGTATTACTGCGAGA
>JBDSTA010000215.1:0-22781 GCA_039928475.1 Gemmatimonadaceae bacterium
GAAGGGCGTCATGCTCACCCACGACAACCTGTACTCGAACGTGATGGGGGCGGCGGAATGCATTCCCTTCCATGCGAACGATGACATCGGGCTGAGCTTCCTGCCGCTGGCTCACGTGTTCGAGCGCATGGCCGGCCACTACCTCATGTTCCACGTGGGGTGCTCCATCGCGTATGCGGAGTCCATGGACACCGTGCCGACCGATCTGCAAATCGTGCGTCCCACGCTGGTGCTCTCGGTGCCGCGCCTCTACGAGAAGATGTACGCGCGCGTGCTCGAAAACGCCCTTGCCGGAGGTGCCGTGAAGCAGCGCATCTTCTTCTGGGCGCGTCACGTCGCCGAGCAGTGGGCGAACGTGAAGCTCGCGGGCACCGAGCCGAAGGGGTTCCTCGCGATGAAGTACCGGATCGCGCAGAAGCTCGTGTTCTCGAAGCTCCAGGCGCGCACGGGTGGCCGCCTGCGCTACTTCGTATCCGGCGGGGCGCTGCTCGCTCCCGAGATCAACAAGTTCTTCTACGCCGCGGGCCTCGTGATCCTCGAGGGCTACGGATTGACCGAGACCTCGCCGGTGATCGCGGTGAACATCCCGACGGCGTTCCGGATCGGATCGGTGGGCAAGCCGGTGCCGGGCTCGGAGGTCACGATCGCGTCGGATGGCGAGATCCTGACGCGCGGCCCGCACGTGATGAAGGGCTACTACAACAAGGCCGACGCCACCCGCGACGCCATCGACAGCGAGGGCTGGTTCCATACCGGCGACATCGGTGAGCTGCGCGACGACTTCCTGTCGATCACGGATCGCAAGAAGGACATCATCGTGACCGCGGGCGGGAAGAACATTGCGCCGCAGCCCATCGAGAACACGATCAAGACGAACAAGTACGTGAGCCAGGCCGTCGTGATCGGCGACAAGCGGAAGTTCCCCGTGGTGCTCGTGGTGCCGAACTGGGACCAGCTGGAGAAGTACGCGAAGCTGAAGAACATCATCTGGACGCACCGCGCGCAGCTGCTCGAGATGCCGACGATCCAGGCGAAGATGGAGAAGGAAGTGCTTGGCCAGCTCACATCGCTCGCGCCGTTCGAGACGCCGAAGAAGATCGCATTGCTCGAGCACGACTTCTCCATCGAGCGCGGGGAGCTGACGCCGACGATGAAGGTGAAGCGGCGGGTGGTGGACAAGACGTACAAGGACGTGATCGACAAGCTGTATGCGACCGAGCGCGACAGCGTCGCCATCGGGAGTGTCTAGCCGAAGCTCCTTCCCGAGCGTGCCTGCCTAGCCGCGTCGCACGTGCAGGGTGACGAGTGGTGAGGTTGCTGCGCCGGCCTCACCCACCCACATGCGATCGTCGCGTGCGAGCTCGCTCACGTCGCTCGGCACCGGCGTCGCCGGTGTGCCCACGACGCGCCCCTTCGCCTTCGTGGCGCGAATCGCCGAAGCGACTTGCCCTGCACTTCCGTCATCAACCGCGATCGCTCGCGCGGCACCCGCTGCCAGTGGCACCGGACCGTTGGAGAGGATCACGGAGATCCCCGGGGATCCCGATACGCCTTCCGGTGGGTCCACCACGACGATCGGCGTCTCGACGATGGCCGCCAGCTCCTGTGCGTGGGCACCCCAAGATCCGCAGAGCACTGCGAACCCGCTCGCGTCCGTGAGGTTCATGAGCGCCGCGAGGCGCATCGCCGTCTCGGCATCGCCGCGCAGGGACGCGGCGCGCGGAGCCGACGTTCCCTGCCGGAAGTCCACGACGCCTGCGCGCACGGGAAACTCCGCCGTGCACACCGGGCAGCCGAGTGTCCCGTTCACGATGTGCCTGGCATCCATCTGGAGCGTGGACGCCACGAGCCAGCTCTCCTCGTGCGCGTTCGGACAGCGCAGCGCGTCCACCAGCTCGATGAACATCCGCTAGCTGCGCGAGAGGCGCAGCTCGTCCACGTTCAGGTCGGGCGCGGCGGTGACGACGTAGTGCACCGCATCCGCGACCGCCTCCGCGGAGAGCATCGCTGCGCGTGGCGTAAATCCTTCGCGGTGATCGGGGTCCACCGGGTTCCAGAGATCGGTGTCCACCGGACCCGGCGACACGAGCGACACCCGGATGCCGGAGCCGCGTAGCTCATCGCGGAGCACCTGGTGCATCGCGCGCAGGCCGAACTTGCTCGACGCGTACGCGGCGTTGCCCGGGAAGGTGGCGCGGTCGGCGATGGAGCCGATGTTCACGATGTGTCCGCGTCCCGCGTCTCGCATGGCGGGCATCAGGGACCGGACGACGGCGAATGGCGCCGTCAGGTTGACCGCGAGTGTTTCCGCGAACGCCTCCACGCTCGTGTCCTGCGCAGCAGCGATGAAGAAGGCGCCTGCGTTGTTGACCACGATCTCCGGTGCGCCGCCGATGAGGTCCGGGAGCTGGTCGATGGCGCGTGCAAGCGTTGCCGTGTCGCGGACGTCACACGCGATGCCCACCGCGCCGTGTCCGATTTCTTCGGCCAGCTTGCGCAGCGTGTCCTTCCTGCGCGCCAGGAGTGCGACGCGCGCCCCAGACGCGGCGAGCCGGCGCGCCACCGCCGCACCGATGCCGCGCGACGCACCGGTGACGAGGACCGTGCGGCCATGCAGGGGGAGCGCGGTGGACATGCTCAGTGGGAGTTCGCGAGGCGGAGGAACTCGTCGCGCGTCTTCGCGTCGTCGCGGAACACGCCGCGGAGTGCCGACGTGATGGTGCGGGAGTTCTGCTTCTCCACACCGCGCATCATCATGCACATGTGGTACGCCTCGATCACGACGCCCACGCCGCGCGGTGCGAGGACGTCCTCGATGGCCTTCGCGACCTGCTCCGTGAGCCGCTCCTGTACCTGCAGGCGCCGCGCGAACATGTCGACCAGGCGCGGCAGCTTCGACAGCCCGACGATGCGCCCGTTCGGGATGTACGCCACGTGCGCCTTGCCGAAGAACGGCAGCATGTGGTGCTCGCACAGCGAGTAGAGCTCGATGTCGCGCACCATCACCATGTTCTCGTGCTCTTCCTCGAAGAGCGCGCTGCCGACGACATCCGCCACCGACATGGCATATCCGCGGGTGAGGAAGGCCATCGCCTTCGCGACACGCTCGGGGGTCTTCACCAGCCCCTCGCGGTCGGGATCCTCGCCGAGCATGGAGAGCTGCTCGCGCACCATCGCGGCGTACGGACCCGGGTCGACGACGGGCGTATCGATCGAGTCGACGAGGGGCGACAGCGAGCCGTGCGGACTATTCACCGGTGTACTCGACGTAGTTGTTGGTGGTTTCCCAGAGCACCAGGCGCACGAGCTTCGCCGGGGCGATCGCCGGCTCGAGCTCCCGCCAGATGGCGACGATGATGTTCTCCGACGTGGGATTCACGCCCTGCATGAAGGGCACGTCGAGGTTGAGGTTCTTGTGGTCCATCCGGTCCACCACGCGCTCCATCACGATCCGCTTGAGGCCGCCGAGATCGTGCACATATCCCGTCGTCGGATCGATGCCACCGCGGACCGAGACGTCGAGCGTGTAGTTGTGTCCGTGCCAGTTCGGGTTGTTGCACTTGCCGAAGAGGCGGGTGTTCTCCTCGTCCGAGAGCGCTGGGTTGTGCACGCGGTGCGCCGCATTGAACATGAGGCGGCGCGTGACCGTGACGAGTGGACCTGGCATGGAGCGCGGCGTGATGAGGGTCGGGGTCGGACGCTGATCAATGCGCCGAGGCCGGCAGTCGTTCCCTCCGTGGAGTATGCGGCGAGACCGTCGCGCGCGGCAGGGGCCATGGGGCGGGGCCAAAAAAAGAACGAGCCCTGCGGAAGACCGCAGGGCTCGCTCGAAGAACTGGAACGGAGAGGGTTTTTTGAAGCCCAGTCGAAATTGCTGCAGCTTTCACCGCAACTGAGGCTCTCACCACACCTTCCGGCTTCCCCCGCACTGAGGGCGTGCCGTCAGTATAGATTATCGAACCCACTCGAAGGACTTATCGGCTCAAAAACGTTGCTCTCCGTTCCTTTGTGCAGCCGGTAGTTCGACGCAGGAATCTAGGATCCGTCACACACCGGGTCAATTCGAAAAAAGGTGACACGCATGGATATCGGTATCGTCGCGGCAGTGGCGCTCTTGCTCGTCTGGGCCGCGGGTGCGCTCTGGATGGAAGGCCCAGGCTGGATACACCTCTTCCTCACCATTGGTGTCAGCCTGCTCATCTACAGGATCGTCGCGCGCGACAATCCGAAGGATCCCGTGACGAAGGCGCCGGACCGTCGCTGAGCGCTGACGGGGGTATGCAAAGAAGAACGGCGCGCCAACCTGGCGCGCCGTTCTTCGTTTCCTGCCGAACCGAGAGGCTTACTTACAAGCCGGCTCGCCGTCGCCAGCCGTGCCGACGATCGGGTTCGTCGTGTTGACGCCGATACCGCAGCTGAAGCTCGCGATCTGCGTGTGCGTGATCGTCGCGGACCAGTAGCCAGCACCCGGCACGATGACGGGATCGTTCACGCCCGTGGAGGGCTTGAACTTGAGCTTCGTGGTGTCGTAGGTCACGTACTTGGTCGAGTCAGCGAAGAACGACTCTTCGGCCGTGACGAGGTTGCGAAGATCCGACTTCATCGCGGCGATGTACGCCTTCGACTTGGTGTTCGCGAACTTCGGGATCGCGATCGCGGCAAGGATGCCGATGATGACGACGACGATCAGGAGCTCGATGAGCGTGAAGCCACGACGGGTGCTTTTGCGCATGGTTTGTTTTCTGGTGCGAGGATCGTCGCTGCCGAGGAACGGGGGGCGCGACGCAAAAACCAAGGATGGTTCCGCGCTGTCCCAACGCACAGTCGGTGCCGCTCTCGCGTCCGCCTAGAATATCCCGTAAGTCATTTATATACACTTACTTACGAACGGTGCAAGAAACCTTGTGTGATAGCGTTCCGACTCTCCGCTCACGCATTTTGCACGAGGATTTGCAATGCGAAACGATCGAAACAAACGAGTGGATCCCTAGATCTCCCAGTTTGATAGGAGAATACCCTTATCGGGCGAATGCTCGGCGTAGCCTGCCAACGCCATGCGCAGGTCGGTCCACCGAACGCGCCCGCCCATCGCCACGAGACGCTGGTACATCGCCGCGTACTCACCCTGCACGCGAAGGGCGACGCGACGGGTTCCGCTCCGCCGCGCGAAGTCGCACAGCGCCCGCATCATCGCGTCGAGCGACGCCTCCTTCGCCATCACCAGCTTGAGCACGCGCAGCTCCTCGCGGGTGCGCCCTTCCACCAGGGGCGCGGTATGGCAGAGCGCGAAGCCGATGAGCGTGGACCCCTCGCGAAGCAACAGCGTGTCACCGAGGGACAGCGAGTCCGTGAGCTCGATCTCGCGGCGGAAGTCGTAGCCCGGCGCGATGGACTCGACGAGATCGCGCACGGCGTCGAGCTCCGTATCTCGATCGCGCGAGCTCAACCGACCCAGTAGCTCGGGGGGACGATCGCCACTCGCGGCGTCGAGCGTGAGCGTGATGGTCAGGCGTCCGGGCACGAAGCCCAGGCGCGAGTAGAAGCCGATGTTGTCCATGGTCCTCGGCATCGTCTCGAGGCCGATGATGCGCGTCCCGCGCTCGCGCAGCCACGACACACCGCGCTCGACGACTTCCTTCCCCGCCCCGCTTCCCTGGTAGTCCGTGCGCACGGCGAGAGGGCCCATCCAGCCTTCCACGCCGGAGCGGTGCACCATATTGAAGGCCGCGATGTCGCCGCGCGCGTCCCGCCAGATGAGTGCGCCGTCGGCTGCGTCCTCGATCGCGTAGCGCCATACCTGCGGGTTCAGGTTCGGTACGCGCACGCCGACCATCCCGTCGCGACGATACCGCTCGGTGAACGCATCACTGAACACTCCATTCAGCTCGCCGATGTCCTCCGCGATCGCGCGGTAGGTCCCATCGAGGTGCGCCAACGGCCGCCAGCTCCGCGCGCCCGCCATCAGATCACCCCTGCGAATCCGATGAGCTCATCGGCGTTCAGCTCACCGGGCTCTGGCTGAGTCACCACCGAGCTTCCGGTGTCCTCGTCGTATGCCACACGGATAGAATGATCGAGGCCCTCACTCAGGTCGACGTGCGTAATGAGGATGACCTGCTCGAACCGGTCGCCGAGTCCTCGCAGCAATTCCACGACGTTCTGCCGACGCGCTTCGTCCAGGGAGCCGAACACCTCGTCCAGAATCAGGAGGGAGAAGTTCTGCCCCGCGCGGTCGGCAATCATCTGGGATATTGCGAGCCGTAGACAGAGGTTCGCAATGTCCTCCTCTCCCCCCGAAATGACCGGCCTCGGCACACTGCCCTGCAGCACCGTCAGGTTATAGTTGTCGTCGAGCTCCACCTCGTCGTAGCGCGCGTCTGTCAGCTCGGTCAGGAATCCTGTCGCGATCTCACTTATCTCGGGGCGGAGCTGCACGTTGAGGTCCGTGCGCAGGTCCGTGAACGCGCGATCGAGCTCGTCGTGGAGTCGGCGCTGGCGGTCGAGTATCTCGAGTTGCGCGCGCACCCGCGCGAGCTCCTGGCGCGACTGTTCCGCACGCACGAGCGCGGCGTTCGCGCCCGCCACCTCGCCCGCATCCGCCACGGCGTCGAGCTCCGCGGCCCGCAGCTCGGCCGCCGCAGACTCGTGCCGCACGCGCAGCTCGGCGAAGCCTTCTTCCGAGAACGCGAGCACCTCACGGCGCGCGGCGAGCGCGGCGACGCGGCCCTGTGCACTCATGCGTCCCGCGGCGGCACGATCGCGCTCGGACTCGAGCACGGGGCGCCGCTCGATGAGCGTGGCGAGGCGCGTCGCGCGCGCATCGAGCGGGCGAAGGCGCTCCAGCTCCCGCCGCGCGGCCGAGTGGCGAATGGCGTCGTAGCCCGGCGGGATGGCCTCGCGGTCGCGGCGCAGCACTTCAAAGCGTTGCTCGCGCGCGCTGAGGTCGCGGTTGATCACCGCGAGGTCCTGCACCGCGACCTGGATCTTGGTCAACCGTCGCTCGAGCTTCCCGACCTCATCGAAGGTGGAGCGGCGCCGTTCGTCGAGCTCACGCACCTCGGCCGGCATCTCCTCGAGCTGCTCGATGCGCGAGGTGAAGTACTTGCCGTCGGCGACGAGGTTGTCCATCTGCTCGTCGAAGTGATCGAGCACGGAGCGATAGTGATCGTGCAACGGCCGCTCGCATGTGGGGCACGTGCCGTCCTCGCCTGCGGCGACGAGCCGCTCGCGCTGCTCCTTCACCTCCGCATACTGCTTGCGCAGCGACTCCCGCTTGGTCTCCGCCTCCTGGCGGTCGCGCACCCACTCGGTGCGCTTCGCCTCGAGCTCACCCACGACCAGCTCGAGCATGGCGCGCATCTGCTCCAGCTCGAGCGTGGCATCCTCCTCGAGTGTCGGAGCGTTCTCGATGCGCGCTCGCCGCTCGCGCATCTTGCGCAGCTCCTCCTCCAGCGCGAGCTCCTGGTCGAGGAGGGCCACGCGTCGCACCTCGTCGCGACCGAGCTGGTCGAGCTTCTGGAGCTCCTCGCTGAGCGACGCGAGCGGCGTGAGCTCCTCGACGAGGCGCTCGAGCTCTTCCTCCGCCGCGACGATGTCGCCGAGCTCGCGCGAGATGCGATCCTCGTCGCGCGCATACGCGCTCGCCTCGCTGTCCGCCACGCGCAGCTCGGCGAGCGCGATCTGGAGCTGCTCGCGCTCCTGCTGCGCGACGATCCATCGCGGCCCGATGTCGCCCATGGCAGCGACCGCGCTCTCGCGCCGCGCGTCGCTCATGCGCAGCCGCTCCTGTGACTGCGTCACGCGGAGCGCGGCATCGGCGTACACGCGCTCGACGTTCGCGGTGTCCGGCAACGCGGAGCGCAGTCCCACCGCCTCGGCAGCGACGATGCGCGACTTGTCCTTCGCGAGGCGCTGCGCGACACGCAGGCGCTCGTAGCCGAGCACACGGCTGAGGAACTGCGCGCGCTCGGACGGCGCCATGGCCGCCATCACGTCGAGCTCCTTCTGACCCGTGAAGTACGTGTTGAAGAATTCCTCACGGCTCATGCCGAGCCGGCGGCGCAGCACATCCGACACGCCGGACAGCGAGTTCGCGATGGGATAGTCGGCGCCGTCGAGATAGAGCTCGGCCGTCGTGAGGCCGCGCTCCACGCGGAAGCGATGCCCACCAAGGTCGAAGTCCAGCTCGACCTTCACCTTCGCGCCGGGTCCGGCGCGCAGCGAGCGTATCGTCTCCTTCTTTCCGCGCGCGGCGTCCTGCCCGTACAGCGCCCAGGCGATGGCTTCGAGGATCGTCGTCTTGCCCGACCCGTTCGCGCCGATGATGCCGGTGAGGCCGGTGTCGAACGTGATGAAGGTCTCGGCGTGCTGGCGGAAGTTCGTGAGGCGGAGGCTGTTGAGGCGCATCAGCCCTCCGCGCCCAGGGCGGACATGGGCGCGACGCCTTCCTTGTCCGTCGCATCCTTCAGGTACTGCACGCCAAGCTCGACGAGCGCCTCGCGATTGACGTCGGAGGGCACGACGCGCTCGCGCAGCTTGTCGCGGACGAGGTCCTCGAGCGACGCGCGACGTCCGGGCGCCCCCTGGCCAATCGAGCGAATGATCTCGGGTCGGCGCGTGTCGAGGTGGAAGTGCAACGCGCGGCGCCGGTAGTCGCGCAGCTGGCGATGATCGACCTGCCGTGCGACGTGGCGCGGAATGTCCTGTACCACCAGTCGCACGACCTTGTCGTCGATGCCGCCGGGGCACGCATCCACCGCCTTCGCGATCAACGCGTTCACTTCCTCGGCAGTACGCCCGCGCGCGAGCACCACCGGCAGGTCGACGAACTGGCGCGACGGCTCGAGCCAGTGCGGGATGTGCGTGCCGGTATCGAAGTCGAACTCGACGATGCACTTCCCGCCCCAGCGCGCCTGCGTCTCCTCGTAGCGCTCGCCCCACGTGTTCGAGCTCGTGTAGTCGATCGCGCCGCTGTAGACGACGTTCGGCGCGATCGGGTTGTACACGTGGTGATGCCCGAGCGCGACGTAGTCCCACGCGTCGTGGTTCAGCGCGCGAAAGGGAATCTCCTGCCGGGGCGCACCGGATGGCGCGGCGTACTTGCCAAGCTCCCCCTCCACCGACCCGTGCGTGAGCAGCACGTTGTAGCGCTGCGATCCTGCGGGCTCGAGTCGCGTGGAGTCGAACGCGCTGCTCGGCACCGCCAGCACGGAGAGCTGCAGCTCCGGAAACTCGACGGCATCCGCCGCGGAATCGACGACGTGCACGCCGAGCGACGCGAACAACCGCAGGATGCACACGAGCTCCAGCGACCGCGGTGTGTCGTGGTTGCCGGCGATCACGACCACGACCGTGTCGGGCAGCGCCTGGCGGAGCCGCGCGAACTGCTGGTACGCGAAGACGATCGCGGTGTTCGTCGGGCGCACCTGATGGAACACGTCGCCGGCGATGACGACGGCGTCCGGTGCGACCTCGATGACCTTGTCGACCGCCTGCTTGAACGACTGCGACACATCGAACTCGCGCTGGTTGATTCCGCGCGCGGTTACCCGCTGATACTGGCGGTAACCGAGGTGGAGATCGGCGAGATGGACGAGGCGCAGGGTTCGGTGGCGAAAAAGCGGCGTCGACGAGTGCTAAGCGGTTGCGATGGCGGAAGTTGGCTCCGATCGCGCCCTCTCGGATAGTCTAGCCGCGGTTCAGCGCTTGTCCATGGTGCGAAGGCGCTGCGTGACCTTCGTGAGGAAGCGCATCGGTGCGAGCCCTTTCGCCGCCGCCGGCGCGACAACGGTGCGCATCGTGATGGCGAAGCGGGAGTCGGTGAGCCAGCCCCTGATGCGGTCGAGCTGCATGGTGCCGTTGATGGCACCACTCAGCTCCTCGCCCGCGCTCAGGTGGTCGGGAATGATCTGGCCGCGCATGGAGAGGTAGGCGACCGCGCCGCCTCGCTGCACGGAGTCGAGCTGGAAGGTGGCGCGCACCTTCCCCGTGCTGCGCGAGCCGAGCGAGCCGCCGGATGGCAGTGGCATCTCGCGCGTCCACGTCTCGCCGACCGCGACGGCCTTCTTCGGGAACACGGCGGGCATCGCGGACATCGCCTCGGCGACACTCTTCGTCACGAGCACGCCGCGCGAGTCGCGCGCGCTCTCCACCGTGCCGTCGGCGGCGAGCTCCAGGAGGAGCTGCTGGCCGTCGAGCGCACGCTGCGCGTCGGCCATGAGCTTGGCGCCGTGGATGTCCGACGTCGCCACGCGCGCGGAGTCGACGATGGTCAGCACAGTGGTGCCCGAGGATTGCACGGCGCGCACGATCGTGCGTGAATGGATGGCGAGCGACGTGACCACCGACTTCGGCGCAGCGGCGCCGGTGCCGGACGGCGTCATGGACACTTCCGTGTGCTGCTCGAGCAGCGTGCGCAGCGTGTCGCCGAAGTGTGGGTGCAGCTGCAGCAGCGTGGGAGCGTCCTGTGCGGAGGCGGATACCGCGGAGCAGAGGAACGCGAGGAACCGGACTGCGCGCATCCGGATCAGAATCCGTACGGGTCGTCGGCGGGCACCGCGGGGAGCGGTGCCGGCGCGTTGATGCGCGACGCCGTACGCGGGGCCACCGACGCGCGGAAGTGCGACGCGAATGTCTTGCGCACGTCACCAGGCCGCGTGCGCACGACGTCGTTGCGCGCGCGGAGGATCTCGTCATCCGTGGCGAGGGCGGTGACGTCCTGCACCCAGCCAAGGGTGATGCCGGGATCGAGCTCGCGGAGCGCGCGCAGCACGGCCGCGTGCAGCGTGGGTGCCTGCGCCTGCGGATAGCGGCTCACGCCGTCGCGCCCGCGCATGATGGCAGGGCGTGGAAAACGCACGAAGATCGGTTGCGTGAAATGCGGGTGACGCACCATCAGTTGTCCCTTCTCCAGCGTGGCCAGCTTGGTCTTGATCGCGGGGCTCAGCACCGCGTAGCCTGGCGTCGCGAGCTCGTCGCCATCCATTCGTCCGTACAGCGCGGTGCCGGAGTTGCCGACCACGCGCCGGTGCACCTGGGAGCGGAACTGCTGCGCCGCGAACAACACGAGACCGAGGTATCGCCCGCGCTCGGCGATATCGAGCAACATCTTGCGGACATAGGTATCCGGGCCGTCGGCCGGGGCATACTTGTTCAGCTCGTCCACGAAGACGACGACGTGCTGCACACCGAGATCGCGCTTTTCGAGATGCTCGCGAAGCTTCGTCACCACGCGTGCGAAGATCAGGTCCTGGGCATCTTCCTCGAGGCCCGCGACGTCGATCACATACACCGTGCGGTCTGAAAAGCTCCCGAAGGGGAGGTCGCTCGTGGCACCATCGTCGGCGACGAGTCCCTTGCAGCGCAGGGAGATGTTCGAGAGGCGGTTGCGCACCTTGCGGATGGTCGCGACGTGGTGCGTGCGCCAGCTCTGGTCATCCTTCTTCTCGAGCTGGCGCAGCACGTCCTTGAACCACGCGTCGAGGTCGGCGAACGACGTGACTGTGTGCGGGCGCTCGAGCATCGGGTCGGTGAAGCGCTTGTCGAGGACGTTCTCCTTGATGAAGTCGATGAGCGCGTCCGCCTTTGCGTCGATGTCGTCCTTGTTGAGCAGCACCTCCGCGTACTGAAGCACCTCGCGCAGTCCCCACGTGAGCGCGGTGACGTTGCCGAGCAGCGCCTCGTTGCTGCGCAGCGTGTTGAGCGACACGAGGTCCGCCTTGTAGGGCGCGAAGTAGCTCACGTTCTCGAAGGGCGCGGCGGGCACACCGCACTGCTCGTAGAGCGCGCGGTCCGTGTCGTCGATCTCGCCCGGCAGGTCGAGGAAGCAGAGGTCCGGGCCCTTCACGTTGAAGCACACGGCGGCGACGCTGCCCTTCTGCTCCGGGAAGTGCGAGAAGATGGACTGGAGGAGCCACTCGACCGCGCTCGTCTTCGTCGCGAGGCCGGACACGCCCGTGATGTTGAGGTGGGCCGCCTCGGGGCCGATCAGGAAGTCGGCATCGAGGTAGATGGGCGCATCCGTACCGCCGGCGCGATACACGCCGATGGGAATGCCCGTGTGCGAGCCTTCCTTCAGGTAGCCGTCCATGCGGAGGGCAATGGCGACGTCGTCCTGGTCCGCGAGGAACACGGTACCCATGGGCACCGGCTGCAGCGGTTCCTCCGGCACGTGGCGCAACACGGCGGCCGTGTAGAGCCGGATCTCGCTGCGCTCGGTCTGGTACAGCGGGTTGTCCGCGGGGTTCGCGTTGTACCCCATCACGTCGTGCAGCGGCGTCGCGAGATCCGTCCAGCTGAATCCCTCGGTGACGATGCCGAAGACGACGGGAATGACGCCGTTCACGGGGTCGCGACCGGTCACGCGCACGATCGTCCCGATGCCGACGGGGGAATCGAGCGCGGTCCAGAAGTGAAACTCATGCGGCGTGTTCGGCCGTCGCTCCGTTGCAACGACGCGGCCCAGCGGTGGCGTGCTCACGATACGGCCCTCAGGAATTCCTCACAGTCACGAACGCCATACACCATCTTGTCCCAGCGTCCATCGGGCAGCGCGAGCGGGTTCGCCTCGGCGAGGATCCAGCGCGACACGAGGTCCGCGCGCTCGCCGATGCGATGGAGCATTTCGCCTGGCGGGTTTGCGACTTCCACCCGTAGCAGGCCCCACATGGGGTCGTGCCCCTTCGGGTCGCGCAGGCGAAGGTACCAGCTTGCCACGGTGGTGCGCCGTGGCGACGTCACGCGAAAGACGCTCGACCGCTCGCCGAGGTCGAGTGCGAGCACGGCACTGAGCGCGGCATCTTCCGCGTAGAGCGTGCGGTGGCTCTTCACGACGCCCACGGTGTGCGCCGACACGGCCACGCGTTCGCTGCCACTGATGCCGCCGTCGATGAACAGCGGATCGCGCTCGCTCGCGCACCACAGCTCGGCGAGGCGCTGCTCGGCGACCTCGCGATGGGCCTGGACGCGATGCAGCGCGGCGTCGCGCAGCGCGAAGGGATGCAGGCCGCCCTCGATGCCACTCTCGGTGGTGTCGATGAGGCGGTCGTCGTAGCGCGCCGCGAGTGTGTTCCACGTCACCGACGGCAACACGGCGCGCGGTGCATAGATGCGCGTTTCCCTGAGCGCAGCGCCCCAGGTCTGCATGCGGCGGTTGTGGCGCTCGCGAACGACGGCGGCCACGTGTCCCCACACGATCGGCGCGCCGCCGATGTACGTGGCGACGACGCTGCGCTGCGTGCCGTCGAGGAAGGCGCGAAAGCCGCTCACGGGCGGATCGTCCACGCGTCGCGCCTCGAGCGTGGACCCCTCGAGAACCGTTGCGCTGATCAGTCTCGGGGCGTCGTTCGGAAGTGAAGCGAGCTCCAGGGTCGCCTCTCCCACCGACAGCGTCGCCTCCGGCAATAACGACAGCAGCTCACGCTGAAGATCGTGCAGGCCAAACACACTGCCGTTCCCAACATTCGAATGCACTTGCTCCTCCAGCGACAGCGCGACCGCGGCAGAACACCGGCATCGCTACGGGCGATCTTCGGTATCGCGGTGTCCGCGAGCATCCTAACGCTCGCCTCAGGCTGTAACAAGACCACTACCGACGAAGCGAGAGCCTCGTCGCAGACGTCGCTCGCGGGCAAGCCACGCGCATTGATGTTCATCTTCGGCGACCGTGGAGATCCGCGCGTCCTGCCCATCGCGACCCTCGCGAACGGCGAGATCAAGCCCATCACCCTCGACTCGGCGGGCTGGCGCAATTTCGACCGGCTCTACTTCGCCGCGGGCAACAAGCTGCCCGTCTACGCCAACGGAAAGTCGTTCGGCGACGCGGTCGTGCGTCGTGGGATGTGGGACGAGAAGACGCCGCTGTACAAGCTGCCGGCATGCCGCGCGCTCCGTCCGCTCGCGGCGGCGACGCTCGACTCCACGCCCGAGGCGGCGGTGATGCTCGAGATGCTCGCGGTGAGTGATCCCTTCCCCACGTCGCCGGTGCGCCCGCTCATCGTGCCGTCGGACGTGGACTCCGCGCGCGCCGTCACCATACGCGTCGCCCAGCACGAAGGCCTCACGTCCTCCGCACGCGCCGAGCTGGACGAGGTGCTCAAGCCGTTCTACACCGGCGTGTCCACGCACCCCACGCTGGTGGGGTCATACCTGGAGCGCGGCAGCGGGCTCAATGGCAAGCCGCGCCACGTCTTCATGATCGCCGACTGGCTCGACGCGTCGAACGGCTACGTGCAGACCTTCGTGCACGTGCCCGCAGATTCGGCGCGCGAGTTCCGGCGGCTCATCGATCACGCCGACTTCACCGGAGACGGCGTGGACGAGATCGTGCTCGAGGGATGGACGCCCGGCAGCGACAGCTTCCTGATCTTCCTCCAGTACAAGGGCGGCCACTGGCGCGAGGCCGCGCGCGGTGCCAACAGCTGGTGCGCCGACCAGAAGGACTAGCGCAAGGCCGTCAGGCGGCCGACGCGGCGATGCCCAGGCGGCGCAGGAGTGCGGGCATCGTCACACCCTGACCGGCCAGTGAGAGCATGACGGTGCCGGCCGTCATCACGACGATGAGCGGCGTGTTCGCGCTCGTCGCCGGCAGCGACAGCGCGAGCACGAGGGACAGGGCGCCGCGAAGGCCGCCCCACGTCATCACGGCGATCCACGCGCGCGGCACGCGCTCACTCGTTCGCGCCAGCAGGAGCCCCACACCGCCCACCACGAGTGCGCGCGCCCCGAGCGCCGACAGGGCGGCGAGGACGACGATCCGCCACTCGGCGCCAAGTACAGCGAGCGAGATCTCCGCGCCCAGGAGGAGGAACACCGCCGAGTTGAGCGCGAAGGCGAGCCACTCCCAGAAGCTGTCGACGGCGACGCGGGTGGTGGCCGTCAGCGTGTTGTGCCTTCCCGTCTGCCCGCAGACCACGCCAGCGGCGACGGTAGCGACCACACCGGAGCAGTGAAGCTGTTCCGCCGCGACGAAGGAGCCGTACGCGGCGATCGTCGTGAGCGTGATCTCGATTGCCGCATCGTTCAGGCGCGTGCGGATGTGCGATGCGATTCCGCCCACGAGGAGGCCGATCGCGGCACCTAGCCCGGCGATGCGGATGAAGTCGATGCCGAGCGACACGATGGTCGGGGACTCGCCCGAGAACCACGCGAGCAGCAGCGTCAGGAAGACGATCGACGTGCCGTCGTTCAGCAGGCTCTCGCTCTCGACCAGCACGTGCAGCCGTCGCGGCGCACCCAGCTCGCGAAAGAGCGCGGTGACGGCAACGGGATCGGTGGCGGCGATCACGCCTCCGAAGACCAGCGCGGTGCGCCAGTCGAGCATGGACACCGAGCCGATCAGGTGCGTTCCCGCGACGAGCAGGGCCGCCGTCAACCCGATGGCCGCCACCACGCCGGGCACGGCGAGCGCAGTGATCGTCCACGCGTTGTCGCGCAGCTCATGCACCTCGAGGTGATATGCGGCCTCGAACAGGAGGCCAGGCAGGAACACCGCGAAGAGCAGGTCCTTCGTGAGGTGCGGTAACGGCACGACGTGCGTCGCGCCGAGCGCCACTCCGGCGAACAGGAGCGCCGCTGTATAGGGAACCTTGAAACGCTGCGCAGCGATCGCGATGAGTGTCGCGATGCAATACAGGAGGATTATGCCGGCGCTTGCCGCCATCGTCTTGCGACTATCGACGGAAGTGAGCTACTCGACGCCGATGTCCCACGCCTGCTGCAGGTCCTTCTTCGAGTAGGCGCGGAACGCCGTGAGCGTCTGCGTGCGCTGAAGGCCCGGCACCATCGGGAAGTTCTCGGTCACCACCTTCGCGATCTGGTCGTATTCCGCGACCTTCACGATCGCGACGAGATCCCAGTCGCCACTGACCGAGTACACGTCCGTGACACCATCAATCTCGGCGAGGAACTGCGCCGTGGCGGGAATGGACGCCGGCTCGGCGCGGATGAGGACGATGGTGGTGATCACGGCGACGTCAGGTGGAAGGGAATGGCGGCACGTTGAGCATCCAGAGACCGGCGATGCGGCTCTGGGGATCCACTTCGAGCAGCAGGTCACTGCCGAGTCGTACGGTCCGCACGTCGCGCCGCCTGCCCACGCGGAAGTGAATCACCTTCTTCGCGTCGTCCGCCTCGGCCATGATCGCGGTGTCGACCGCAAGCGATGCGATTCCCGGCTGCGACGCGCGCGACGGGATGACGACGAGTGCGTCCTCGACGAAGGTGGGCGGAGCGAGCGACGGACGCTTGTGCACGTCCGGCCACACCGCCACCTCGACACCGCGAATGCGCCCGGCCGCCACGTCGAGGATGAGCCACGAGCCATCGGGGCTGCCAAGCTCCACGGAGCCGGACATTCCACCGCTCGGTGCGTCCCCCACGAGTCGCGCGAGGAGGATGTCCGTATCGGTGTCCCACCGGTACTCGACGGCGGGCGCAGCGTCCGCGGCAGGCTCCAGCTGCACAGCTACGTTCACGATGTTCTCCCGGTAGCGAAAAGGACCTGAGCGGAAAGATATAGGCGCCCCACGCGACCGCGACTAGGCCAGCCCATCCCGGGCGACTACCTTTCGGTTCGTTGACAACCTGGGGCGCTCGCACGCGCCCGACCGAGCGAGAGATTCCGTGGAAGCAGATGCGAAGGAGCCGACGGGTGTGACCCGTGGCCAGAATGCCGTGTACGTCATGCCCCTGGACTGGTCCGCGGCCGAGCGGGCGCTCGCGACGATGGCCGACCGCGTGGATGAGACGCGAGCCGAAACCCAGCTCATCATCGTCACGGCAGATGCCGAGCAGGCGGCAAGCGCCGCGCACGCCGTGGTCGCCGCGATCGGTGATCGCCCCGTGAGCGTGATCGCAGCAACGGCCAGCCCGCGCGCCGCGCGGCTCATGAAGTCGTCGCCGGCACACGTCGTCGCCGGCGCCCCGGCGGATCTCGTCGCGCTCCTCCAGGGCTCCGCGCTCAAGGCGGAGCAGGTCCGCGGCGTGCTCTTCGCGTGGCTCGACTCCATCCTCGAGACGCCTGCCGCGGCGCCGCTGGAAACGCTGCTCGGCGAGCTGCCGAAGGATGGCGCGCGCGTTGTCCTCGCCACCGAGCTGTCGCTCGCGCAGGAAGCGCTCATCGAGCGGTATGCGCGTCGTGCGCGCCGGGACCCCGCGGACGCGGCCGACGAGACGCTCGCGCCGCTGTCGGCCGAATACGTCACGACGTCGCCGAGTGCGCGCGGCACCACGCTGCGCCGCCTGCTCGACGCGCTCGACCTTCCCCGCGCTGTCCTGTACGCGCGCACGGCGCCAGCGCGAGCCGAGGCGACGTCCGTCGCGCGCGCGCTCGGGTATCCTGCGTCAGACGTGCGGATCACCGAGGGCGGCGAGGCCGCGAGCAACGATCCCATCGTGCTCGTGGAGCTTCCAGCCACGCGTGCGGAGCTGCGCACGATCGTGGGCGCCGGTTCGCGAAAGATCTACGCGCTGGTTTCGCCGTCGCAGCTCGGCAGCCTGCGCTCGCTGCTCGGGGGCGGCGCGGTGACGCCCGTGGCACTCATCGAGGCGGCAGAGCGCGCGCGCGGCAAGGACGCGGCGCTGCGTGCGTCGCTGCGCGATGTGCTCACCTCGGGTGACGTTCGCCGCGAGGTGCTCGCGCTCGAGCCGCTGCTCGAGGAGTTCGATGGCCTCGAGATCGCCGCCGCGGCACTTCGGATGCTGGAGCAGCAGCGACCCTCGCGGCCGGCGACAGCGTCTGCGCAGGCGGGCCCGATGCAGAAGCTCTTCGTCAACCTCGGCGAGAAGGACGGCATTCGTGCGCAGGAGATCATTGCCGCCATCACCACCGAGGCCGGCATTCCGGGCTCGCAGGTGGGGCGCGTGGAGGTGCGCGACACGCATTCGATCGTGGAAGTCGCGGCTCCGGTGGCGGAGCTCGTCGTCGGCAAGATCAGTGGCGCGTCAGTGCGCGGTCGCAAGGTGCAGGCGCGCCTCGACCAGCCGCGCGACGCTCGTCCGCCGCGCAGTGGTCCGCCCGCACGCGGCGGTGCGGAGCGCAGCGGCCCGCCGCGCGGCCGCGGCGGCGATCGCCCGGTGCGCTCCTTCGACAAGGGTGACCGTCCCGCGCGCCCCGCGTTCGACAAGGGCGATCGCCCCGCGCGTCCCTTCGACAAGGGCGACCGTCCCGCGAGGCCGGCCGCCCCGCGCGGTGGCCCGCGCAAGTTCGAGCGCGACGGCGGTACGTCGCGCCCCACCCGTCCCCGCCCGCCCCGCGACGCGTAAATGATCGGCGACATGTATCCCCCCGGCGCCGGGGGATGGATCGAGGTGATCTGCGGCGTGATGTTCAGCGGAAAGAGCGAAGAGCTCATCCGCCGGGTGCGCCGCGCGCTCATCGCGAAGAAGCGCGTGCAGGTGTTCAAGTCGCACCTCGACGAGCGGTACGCGGGCCTGTATCACGTGTCGAGTCATGACGGCAGGACGGTGGAGGCGGTGCCCATCGACTCGCCGGAGCAGATCGCGCGCGCGCTCGAGCCGGACACGCAGGTCGTCGCGATCGACGAGGCGCAATTCCTCCAGGTGGGCATCGTGGCCCTGGCCACGACGCTCGCCGCGTCCGGCCGGCGGGTGATCCTCGCCGGCGCGGACACGGACTTCCGCGGTGAGCCGTTCGGCCCGATGCCGCAGTTGCTCGCGGTCGCCGAGCAGGTGGACAAGCTGCACGCGATCTGCGTCGTGTGCGGAAATCCCGCGAGCCGAAACCAGCGGCTCATCGGGGGCCAGCCGGCGCGCTACGATTCGCCCACGATCATGGTCGGTGGGCAGGAGAGCTACGAGGCGCGCTGCCGCAGCTGCCACTCCGTGCCGCGGCGCGACGAGGATCAGGTCGCGCTACTGGTATAGCTTCCGGGCGACGGGCAGACAGAAAGCAGAGACGGGGTAACCGCGTGAGCGGCTACCCCGTTTCTGTTGCCCTGCCTGACAGTCGATTCCCCCCCGGGTCCCCCCTGCCAGACAGTGCGGCCCTGCTACTGCGAATTCTACTCCACGTACCTGCTTCTAGTTACGGATCCGGTGTGATGGATCTGAAGTAAGCTGCATGATTGAACCCCGCCGGGTCCAGTTCCAGATACCGATTATCCTGAAATCGACCGGTGGTCGGGAAGTAGGGTGGCGGATTAACGACTGCGCAATGGTCGTACGAGTAACGTTTCGCGAATCCCGTGCCGCCAGAGGTACCCACCGCTCCCCGGGAGTTCTGGATCAGCCCGCCTGACAGATATATACACCCGCGGCCGTTATTCGTTACATCACAATCATTTACGTTCGTCGGGCCGCTCCCGTAGTTCTCCACCCGGAACGACGTTCCGAGCGCCATCATGACCCCGTGAATATACACGTCTTTCGTGTCGTCGACGTTGACGGTCGCCGATCCCACCGCCTGCGGCGTGTTCAGGGAATTATCGGCAATCACGATGTCCTTGCTCGAAATGATCCCCAATATGTCGCGACATACCCCAGTGACCGGGTCATTTGCATACCGCACGTCGTCCAGGATGATGATGCTGCCGTTCGCGTAGAGGGTGATCCGCCCATTCAGGGTACCGCTGAGTCCGACATTGCCGTTGAAGTGAATCACGCCCTTCGCATTCGCATTGTACAGGCGATCGATGGGGTAGAGGTAGCGGGCGTCTCGCGGCCGCACGGCTGAGATCGCGGCGAGCGGGGTGGTCGTCGCCAGCTTCCAGGCGCCGAACACTCCCACTGGGGTGAACGTCGTGTCAACACCGCCGCGGTTGATCGCCACGGCCGTGTAGGGGAGGCTGTTCGCCGGATCCGTGTAGGCGGCGCTGCGCTCCACTGCCACGAGGTGCGGGTCGCCGGGGAGATAACAGCGCGCATTGGTGTGCGTCATCACGCTCTGCCGGCTCGCCGTCTTCTCGTTGCTCGCGTTCGTGTTGAGCGTGGAGTTGTTCCACGTCGGGTTCTGGTCGGCCAGGCCCTGCCGGAGCTGGTCGTAGAACCAGGTCGTGTTGTGCACGCCCATGGGGTAGAAGCGCAGCGTGCCCGTGCTCGCCGACGACGTGTTCCCTGCCGCGCCCGCGTTGCCGTTGCGGGTCCAGTGCCAGTCGCCGCAGAATCGGTCGTCGTAGTCGCCGCGCAGCCAGGTGTCGCTCCGCGCCGTGTAGATCTTGAATAGCCCTTCGTTCAGGTCGGTGCTGTCGCCTGACGCGTTGAGGTCATGCGCAACGAACTCGATGCGATCCAGCACACTCGTCTCCGTCTGGCTCGCGGCGCGGCCACTGGTGAAGTCCCAGCCGCTCGTCGCCGCAATGGCGGCGATGTTGTTGAGGACCGAGGTGCTCGGCAGCGGTATGGGCTTCTGGTACTCCTTGTAGCCCCGGGAGTACGTGCCGAAGCTTCGGCCCGAGATGAAGAAGGCCGTCCCGACCTCGTCGTGGAACGTCGCGGTGCCCGAGCCAATGCTGATCGTGTCGTTGGACCACACGGGTCCCCACAGCTCGTCGCGATTGTTGAAGAAGATCGTCGTCGAGCCATTCGACTCGCTGTTCGACCAGTACGCGAACTTGGCGAAGCTCTCCTGCGTGAGCTCGAGCCGGCGGATGAAGCCATTGCCGCGCTGGTCGCGCGCCTCGGCGACGATGCTCGAGAAGCGGCCGAACTGCCCGCTCGTCGAACCCGTGGGTCCGACATAGACGTTGACCTTGATGCCGCTCAACGGATTTCCGTCAGCGCCGACGATGGTCTGGTTGAGCAGGATCGCGGTGTCGAGCTGCCCCACGGATCGCATGGTGAGGATCGACGGGTCGGCGTTCACGCGACTCTTGCCCATCGCGAGTGCCGCCTCGGCAGCGAACTTGAGGTCGCGCTCGCGATCATAGGACTTCGCCAGCAGGTTCGCGTTGGAGGCCATGAAGATGGACGACATGGCGAGCGCCGCCATCGCGATGACGAAGATCAGGACGAAGAGGAGGGCGATGCCGCGCCGCTCGCGGAGCGGGGCAGGCGGCCGGACGGACGTGTTCGCGCTTGGACTGAGCATGAGCAGCCTCCTCAGGGAATGGTGACCTGTGCCGACGCCGTGACCGCCGAGAGGAGCGGTGTGCAGTCCTGCGCGGCGATGCCGTAGACATACGACTGGCCGCTCACGACGCCGAGGTCGGTGAACGAGTAGTTGCCCGCCATCGACGCGGGGATGCTGGAGATGGGATCGCCGAACACGGAGGCCGCGGCGGGCCGGCGGAAGATTGCGTAGCGCTCGATGTCCCTTTCGCCACCGCCGTCGTCGCTCGAACGCGTCCACGCGATGGCCACCGAGGGAATGGCGGCGCCCGCGGCGGACGGCGTGACGGCGGGCGTCGTGACGGCGTAAGGTGGCTGGCCGCAGGAAGTGCGGTCGAGCAGGCCCGCGTTCATCATGCGCACGAGCGTCTCCACGGTACGCAGCGCGTCGCGGCCCGTGCGCGGGTCGCGGCTCGCCGTGAGGAAGTGCACACGCACGGCACGGATGCTGTCCGTGAGCGCGAGGCGTCCCGTGTCGTCCACCGCGCCGTGGATGATGCCGTGATAGAGCGGCATCTGTCCGCGCGGGATGGCGACGAGGCGATTGAGCGTGTCCGTCTTGTAGTACGTGAAGAAGGGCATCGTGTCGCGCGAGTCCTTCACGATGCCGCGCGCGACGAGCGTTGCCGCGACGGCGTTGACGCGACGGAACAGCAGGTAGTCGTTCGCCTGGGTCGTTGTCGAATCGGGCCGGAGGAAGTAGCTGATCGTCTCCGCACCGCTCTGGACGCCACTCGCCGCAGTGTACGTCGTGTCCGGATATCCCTTGGCGGGGCTCGAGTTCGGGAGGCTCAGCCGCTCCGTCTTGAACATGGCGCGCGCCGCGTTGGTGTCGGCGTCCTTGATCTGGTAGACGGCGCGCACGTCGCCCGTGTCGATCGAGATCATGTTGGCGTTGAACGTCATCGCTTCCGAGTCGACCTGCACGAGCATCGGCTGCGCGTCGGCGACGCCGGCGCCCGCCTCGCGCAGCTCGCGCTCCACCTGCGAGCCCGCGAACTGCGCGTTCTGCATGGCGTCCATGCGTGACGTCTCGCGCGTCACGAGGCCGGTCTGCTTGCGGAGGAACTGCACGGCGGCGCCCATGATCACCGTGAGGAGCATGAGGGAGATGAGCACTTCCGCGATGGTGAATCCCTGGCGGCGGCGCATCAGAAGGCCGCCACGGCCGTCGTCTTCGACACCGTCTTGCGCATCGCGGGATGCGTGACGGTGACGGTGACGAGCTTGTAGTCCACGGAATCCGTGACCCCGCCGCCGACGCGCACGACTTGCGTGCGCATGGTGTACCTGGAGAAGTCCGCCTTGACCGTATCGGTGCGCACGAGCGTATCGACCGCGGCGTAGTTGGGCTGCTGTCGCACCGCATCGAGGCGCGTTGCGGCGATTTCGTTTGCGAGCACGACGAGGTGCGCCTGCCCCGCGGCCTGCGCGAACTTCGCGCTGAAGCCGCCGAGCACGAGGACGACGCTCACGAGCAGGAGCGTCGCGACGATGACTTCCACCAGCGTCATGCCTGACCGGTTGTTCATCGTAGCACCTGCCATGTTGCTGAGGTTCCGCTGCCGGCGAGCCGGAACAGTTCGGTGCGGCCCGTCGCGCGCGTCACGGTGATGGCGCGGTAGTCCGTGCGGCCCTTGTAACTGCTCTGCACGTAGATCTCGGCGTCGGTGCTCGTGGATCCGTCGCGGTGGAACGTCACGCTCGGCATGCCATTC
>JBDSTA010000216.1:0-3419 GCA_039928475.1 Gemmatimonadaceae bacterium
ATCTCGCTTCGAGATGAAGGAGGGAGCTACCGTCACGTCGCGTGGCAGGCGCTGCAATAATGGGTCCGCCTGCCAGGCGAGCCGTTGACGAAGCAGTTCGCAGGCCCGACGTTGGCTCGATGAGATCCTCGATCCAACGTGCTTCGGCACTTCTACTGTGCGCCAGCGCGCTTTCAGCCTGCGCGCATGTGTCGCGAACCGAGCCCCTTCCCGAGACAGGGACCTTCTCCATCATCGCGTACGACACCGTCACCGGCGAATGGGGCGGTGCGGTGCAGTCGCGCGTCTTCTCCGTGGGCAACGGGGTGTTGAGCGCCGAGGCGGGAGTGGGTGTCGTCGCGTCGCAGGCGGTGGTGGACGTGAGCTATGGCCCGCAGGCACTCGCGCTGCTGCGGCAGGGGAAGTCTGCGCGTGACGTCGTGAAGGAGGTGTGGGAGCGCGACCCCGACCCTGACACGGCGCGATGGGCGAAGACCGGACGACAGTTTGCCGTCGTCGACGCGAAGGGCAACGTCGCCGCCTACACGGGTCCCACCGCGCCCACCGCCGCGGCGGACAGGCAGGGTGCGCACGTCTCCGCGCAGGGGAACACGCTCGCCAACACCGCCGTTGTCGACAGCATGATCGCCGCGTACGACCGCGCGAAGGGACACCTCGCGTTCAGGTTGCTCGCGGCGATCGAGGCGGGGCAGGCGGCGGGCGGCGACAAGCGCGGCAAGCAGTCCGCGGCGATGCTCATCGTGAAGAAGTGCGGCGGCGTGTGGCTGCACAACGACGTCGTGCTGCGTCTCCAGGTGGACGACAGCGCCGAGCCGATCGTGGAGCTAAGACGTCTCGTCGAGAAGGCGCCGCTGCCTCCGCGCGCAGTGACGACGGCGCGCACCGATCCCGCATGCGCGCCGTGACATCGGTAGACCGCCAGTTCGAGCTCGTGTATCCCGCTGCGCATCACCTGCCCAGCTACACGCACGCCCTCGAGCAGGGATGGTCGCCGGACAACCTCCGCCCCGAAGCGGGAGGTGAAGAGCTCGAGCAGATCCGTCGCGATCCGGAGGGCTTCATCAGGGAGCAGGTCGATCGCGAGGCCGCCGGCCCGCCGATCGACCTTCCCGACGGACGCCAGGTGCCTCGCTTGCCCGGCTATCACAAGTGGATGTGGGACGGAGAGTTCTGCGGCACGATCGGCTTCCGCTGGCAGCCCGGCACCACCGACCTGCCTCCCACCTGCCTCGGCCACATTGGCTACGCGGTGGTGCCGTGGAAGCGCGGTAACGGCTACGCGACGCGCGCGCTGGCGATGCTCCTTCCCGAGGCGAAAGCCGAGGGGCTGCCGTGGGTCGACCTGACGACGGACGAGGCTAACGCACCGTCGCGACGGGTGATCGAGGCGAATGGCGGGGAAGTGGTGGAGCACTTCCTCAAGCCCGCAGGGTATGGCGGCGCGCCGAGCGTGCGGTATCGTATCACGCTCTGAGCGCGACCATTTCCGACGACCACTTCTCAATCGATGCGCTACATACTCAAGCAGAAGCTCTTCTCCTGGGGCGACGACTACTACATCAAGGATGCGGACGAGCGCGATGTGTACTTCGTCGACGGGAAGGGATTCAGCCTCGGCGACCAGCTCTCCTTCCAGGACCTCGAGCGCAACGAGCTCGCGTTCATCAAGCAGCGGCTGCTCGCGTGGGGGGCGACGTACGAGATCCACCGCGACGGCGAGCTCGCCGCCGTGGTGAAGAAGGAGCTCTTCGCGCTGCTGCACCATCGCTTCACGGTGGACGTGCCGGGAACGAACGACCTCGAGGCGGAGGGCGACTTCACGGACCACGAGTATTCGTTCACGCGCAACGGGCGCACGGTGGCAACGGTGTCGAAGCGCTGGTTCTCGTGGACGGACACGTACGGGATCGACATCGAGGACGGCGAGGACCAGGTGCTGATTCTCGCGAGCGCTGTGGTGGTCGACGAGGCGTGCCACCCCGACGACCGGAAGCGCCACTAACGCTGCTTCACCGCCATCCCGGCTCGCCCCGTCGCCTCGGCACGCACCACCAAGCCGTCCCTCGTAACGAACAACTGCTTCACCGCGACGGAATCCACGGTGCCGGTGAGCAGCACGTCGTCGCCGAGCTTCCTGTTCAGCCCCTGGAGCAGGAGGTCGCGACCGCGGTCCAGCGCTGCCGTCACCGGGATGTGCGCGCGATTCCGCAGCTCCTTCTTGAGATCCTCCGACTTGAGCCACGAGAACGTACTCAACACCTTGCTCCCCGTGCGCAGGTCGTAGTCGAGATCCGGCACCGCCAGCTCTGACTTGAACAGCACCGGCGTCCCCGTGAGCTCGAGCAGCCCGCGTGCGTCGCCCGTGAAGGAGAGCGACAGCCCGAGCTTGCCGTCCGCCATCGGGCTCACCGCGGCGCGCACGACCTTGAAGGTGTGCCCGGCCTGCGTGAAGTCCTTCTGCGACAGCACCGCCGTGAGCTGGCGCGAGGCCGTGCCGTAATCGATCACGCCGTCCATGGAGATGCGGAAGCCCTCCGCCGTGGTGTCGTTGCCGAGGGGGGGCAACGTCCTCACCGGCTCGACGGGTTCCGTAAGCCCGGTGACGATCCGCGGGCGCGCGGCGAGGTTCACCGGCACGACGAGGATCTTGCTCTGCCCGCGCACGTTGCCGAGGCTCAGGCGCTCGGGACCGAGGAGGAGCCACACGCCGGTGGTGAGCTTGATCGGCGTGCCGAGCAGCTTCCACCAGCCGTTGACCTTCCCGGTGAGGTCCACGCTGCCGACCTTCCGGTCGATGCTGCGCAGTTGCCCCGTGATCCCCTCGCGCGCCGCGCCCACGACGCTCGCCGTCACGTCCTTGTGGAAGATGCTGACGTCGCAGTGGTCCTTCTGCTCCGCGCTCGCCGGCTCCACGCTCACCACGCGCGCCTTGGACACGAGGTGCCAGTCGGGGCCGAGGGAGAGGGGCGTCGCGAGCTCGACGACGATGCGCGGGCGCTCCTTGTCATTGCCGCAGCCCACGCCGATCGTCGGCCCGATGCGCGGCTTGAAGTAGCCGCGCGCGGAGTAGGAGAGGGTGGTTCGCAGGTGGAGGAGCCGACCGCTCGCGAACGCGGTAAAGGGGCCGCGCTTCGCCTCGAAGGCGTAGTGGCGATTCTTGTCGTCTCC
This sequence comes from Gemmatimonadaceae bacterium, assembly GCA_039928475.1. Classification (GTDB taxonomy): domain Bacteria; phylum Gemmatimonadota; class Gemmatimonadetes; order Gemmatimonadales; family Gemmatimonadaceae; genus AG11. The sequence continues at coordinate 3,169 of JBDSTA010000216.1, forward strand.
CACCTGCTTCACGCTGTCGAGCGAGCCGAAGGTCTTGGGGACGACCTGGTCCACGGTCTTGATGACCGCGGTGATGTCGTATTCGATGGGGACGGCGAAGCGCGACGCCGCCGGTGGGGCAGGGATGGGCGCGTCGGCGGCGGCAGGTGCTACGTTACTCGGCGCCGGCTCGCGCGTGCAGGCCGACCCGGCGCACAACAACACCCCCACGAAAGCGCGACGAACAGGCATGCGAATCCTCGGCGACGACT
>JBDSTA010000217.1:0-3338 GCA_039928475.1 Gemmatimonadaceae bacterium
CGTACAGCATCTTCTCGAAGTGGGGCACCAGCCACTGCCCGTCCACGCTGTAGCGCGCGAAGCCGCCCCCTACCTGGTCGTAGAGCCCACCGCGCGCCATGCGCCGAAAGGTGTGCTGCACCATCTCCAGCGCCTGGGCCTCGCCGGTGCGCGCCCATTGCCGGAGCGCGAAGTCGAGCGCCATCGTGGGGGGGAACTTGGGCGCGCCGTCGAACCCGCCGAACCGTGGCTCGTAGCGCTGCACGAGCGACGACATCGCGCGCGACAGCAAGGGCTCGTCCAGCGATCCGGTGCTGCGCGCCCGCTCGGTGCTCGCCGCGTACAGCTCGCGCATCTGCTCCGCCGTGCGCGCCACCGCGTCCTGCCGGTTCGCCCACGCGTCCGAGACGCCGAGGAGCACGCGCGTGAAGCTCGGCATGCCGTGCCGGTCATCGGGCGGATAGTAGGTGCCCGCGAAGTACGGCTCACCGTTCGGCGTGAGGAACACCGTCATCGGCCAGCCGCCATGACCTGTCATGGCCTGCGTGGCCTGCATGTAAATGGCGTCGATGTCCGGACGCTCCTCGCGGTCCACCTTGATGCAGACGAAATGCTCGTTCATGAGCGCCGCGGTCGCCTCGTTCTCGAACGACTCGCGCTCCATCACGTGACACCAGTGGCACGCGGCGTAGCCGATGCTCAGCAGGATGGGCCTGTTCTCCGCCTTCGACAGCGCGAGCGCTTCCGGACCCCACGGCCACCAGTCCACGGGGTTGTGCGCGTGCTGCAGGAGGTAGGGACTGGTCTCGCTCGCGAGGTGGTTCGGCATGTCAGGAAGGGCGCGGTGTCGGTATAATGTTCTTCCGTAACCTATGCCTGCCGCACGCAATCCGTCCGTGATGAACTTGTCCCGACTCTCGACAATCAACACACGCATCCGCGCCCTCCCGCTCGGGCTGCTGACCGTCGTCCTCCTCGTCGCGATCTCGGCGCTGTTCCCGCGGCACGCCGTGCAGGACGCCGTGACGTACGAGCCCATCCTCGAGGCCACGCTGCGCCGCCCCATGGGCTACCTCGCCATGGCGCCCATCTCCAACGTGCTCGACACGCTCACGCTCCTGAGCGTCCGGCAGCACATCGCGCTGCTGCTCACGATCATCGTCGCGTATGTGGTGTGGTGGTGGTTCGTCGGGCGCGCAGTGCTCACCGCGGTGCCGGCCAACCGCCGCTGGCTGCGCGAGCTCGCGCGGCTCGGCGTCGGACTGGTCGTGCTCGTGGCGGTGTACGTCGGCGCCACGCTGATGCCGCGGCCGATGGCGGCGCTCGACGCGGGCGCGGACATCGTGGCGATCGACTTCCACGCGCACACGAAGTTTTCGCACGATGGGCGCTGGAACTGGGAGCCGGAGGACGTCCGCGCCTGGCATCGCGACGCGGGCTACGACGTCGCGTACATCACCGACCACCGCACCTTCGAGGGCGCGCGCGCCGCGTGGGCGAACAACTCGGCGCTCTCCGGCGAGCAGGTCGTCATGCTGCCGGGCATCGAGGTCGTCTGGCGCGGTGAGCACGTGAACGTGCTCGACGCCGATCGCACGTACCGCGGCCTGCTGAACGAGACGCTGCGCGACATCGACGACGGATCACTCAAGATGGCCAGCACGCTGCCCGGCAACGAGCCGGTGCTCATCCAGACGCTGCCCGGCGACCTGTCGCAGGTCGTCGCCGCCTCCGGCCCCGGCACGGCCGGGGTGCGCGCCATCGAGGTGGTGGACGGCGCGCCGCGCGGGCTCGGGCAGACGCGCCGCGAGCGGCAGCGCATCGTGCATCTCGCCGACAGCACCAACCTCGCGCTCGTCGCGGGCAGTGACAGTCACGGGTGGGGTCACGCGGCATCGGGGTGGACGCTCATGTTCGTCCCGCAGTGGCGTGCGATGTCCCCCGAGCAGCTCGCGACGACCATCAGCCGCGCGCTGCGCGGGGGTGGCCGCGCATCAACGCACGTGGTGGAGCGCTACGTCGCCGACACCGACGAGGGCGCGCTCGTGCCGTTCACCGTGCCCGTGGTTGCATGGGGCATGTTCCGCACGCTCGAGGGCGACGAACGCATCATGTGGCTCGCCTGGTCCGCGGCGATCTACCTGCTGTGGCGCTTCCGTCGCAAGCGACGCGTGACGTGAATGGCACTCGCCTGACCGCCGCGCGGGTCGTCGCACTCGGCGTCGTCGTCCGGCTGGTCTTCGCCGCGCTGTTGCCGCTCTTTCCCGACGAGACGTACTACTGGGACTGGTCGCGCCACCTGGCCGGCGGGTACTTCGATCACCCGCCGATGATCGCGTGGCTCATTGCCGCCGGCACGGCGATCCTCCCGACGTCGGCATTCGCGGTCCGGCTCTTCCCCGTGCTGGCCGGTGGCGCCGCGACGTGGTACTCCGTCGCGATCGCGCAGCGGCTGGGTGGCGAGGGTGCCGCGCGCACGGCGGCGATCGCCTTCTCGCTCATGCCACTCGCGGCGACGGGACTCGTGCTCGCCACGCCGGACGCGCCACTCCTCGCCGCGAGCGCGGCGGCGCTCTACTTCGTCGTCGTCGCCGTGCAGGCGCCAGTGGGCTCGCGAGCATCATTCGCGAACTGGTGCGCGGCGGGTGTCGCACTCGGGCTCGCGTTCTCGTCGAAGTACACGAGCATCCTGCTTCCCGTCATGGCGACGATCGCCGTGCTGCTACGTCCCTCGCTGCGCGCGCGGCTGCGCGAGGCCGGGCCGTACGTCGCGTGCGTCGTCGCGACGCTCGTGTTCATGCCGGTCCTCTACTGGAACGCGAAGCACGACTGGATCTCCTTCCGCTTCCAGATCGAGCACGGACTCGGCACGCCGAAGGGCTCGGCGATCAAGCGTGAGCTCGATCTCGTCGGCGGGCAGCTCGGGCTCGTGTCGCCCATCCTGTTCGCCCTGGCGGCGGGCGCCGTGTGGACGACGCTGCGTCGTCGCGCTGATGACGCGCGCTTTCTCCTCGCCGTCGTCGCGACCGGAAGCTGGGTGTTCTTCGCCTACAGCGCGATGCGCCGCTCCGTCGAGGCGAACTGGCCCGCGCCGTCGTACGTGCCCGGCCTCGCGCTGCTCGCGGCGCTGCCGGCGTCAGTCGTGCGCGAGCGCTGGCTCAGGCGCGCGCTCGTGCTCGCGGGCGTGATGGTCGCCGTGATCTATGTGCACTCGCTCGTCCCGATCCTTCCGCTTCCGGCGCGTCGCGATCCGGTCGCGCGCAGCGCGGGCTGGGAGGGACTCGCCGCAAGGGTGCAGGAGGCGCGTGCGTCGCTCGGGCCACGGACCTTCGTGGCGGCAGATCGCTACCAGGATGTCA
>JBDSTA010000218.1:0-8266 GCA_039928475.1 Gemmatimonadaceae bacterium
GGCGTTGTCCCGCATGCGCGCGGCCGTGGGTCCGGTGAACTCCAGGAAGCGCTCGAGCTGCCCCCGGATCGAGGCTGTGTTCGCCGCAACTGTCTCGGCGGTAAGCAGTTGACGCTCCACGGTCTTCCCGCTCGGATCGCCGATCATGCCTGTCCCGCCCCCAACCAGCGCCACCGGGCGATGCCCGCCGCGTTGGAGGTGTACGAGGATCATGATCTGGAGGAGGCTGCCCACGTGCAGGCTGCTTCCGGTCGGGTCGAAGCCGATGTACGCCGACGCCCCCGGCGCGCCCAGCAACTCCGCCACTCCGTCGGTCTTCTGGTAGACCAGCCCGCGCCACTCGAGCTCCTCGAGCACTCCCGTCTTCTGCATGGCACAAAACTAGACAGGGGAGGAGTCATTGTCAGGGCGAGGCGCGTTGGTCAGACGTCTCGCCCGGCGTTACCCTTCCGGATATATGGACCTACCGTTCTCCAGGAACTTCCGCCGCCGGCATCCCAGGCTGTCGCGCGGCCTCGGCGTCACGTTCGCGTTCGGCACTGCATTCGTCTTCGGCTTCGCGTACTCCGCGTGGGCCCTCGTGTGTCGTGCGGGTGCATGCCCGTCCGTCGAGGTGCTCGACGAATACCAGCCGCGCCAGACGTCGAAGCTCTACGCGGCGGACGGACGCTTCATCGCCGAGCTCGGCCTCGAGCGACGAACGCTCCTCAAGCTCGACCAGATTCCGCCCGTCCTCAAGAATTCGTTCATCCAGGTCGAGGACAAGCGCTTCTACAGCCACAAGGGCGTCGACTTCTATCGCATTCCCACCGCGCTCTGGGCGGACCTCAAGAAGCGCAGCTTCGCCGAGGGCTTCTCGACGATCACGATGCAGCTGGCGCGCAACATCTTCCCCGAGCGGCTCTCGCGTGAGAAGTCACTCGTGCGCAAGCTGAAGGAAGCCAAGGTCGCGCGCGCCATCGAGGCGAAGTACTCGAAGGAGAAGATCCTCGAGCTCTACCTCAACCAGATTGCCCTCGGCAACGGATCGTTCGGCGTCGAGACGGCGGCGCAGCGCTACTTCGGCAAGTCGGCGCGCGACGTGAACCTCTCCGAGGCCGCGATGCTTGCGGGCCTCCCCAAGGCACCCGAGCGATACAACCCGCGCCGTTTTCCCGACCGCGCGATCCAGCGCCGGAACACGGTCATCGAGGTGATGCGCAAGCAGGGCGCGATCAGCGATGCCGACGCCAGCCTCGCCTCCGCGTATCCACTCCAGCTCGCGCGCAAGTCGGAAGCGGGAGACGTCGCGCCGTACTTCGTCGAGTGGGTGCGCCAGCAGCTCGAGAGCCAGTTCGGCCAGAAGCTGTACGAGCAGGGGCTCAAGGTCTACACCACGCTCGACGTCGATCTCCAGTCCGCCGCCGAGCGCGCCCTGGAGAACCAGATGCGCGCGATCGAGTCGGGCAAGTTCGGCGCGTACAAGCACATGTCGTTCGAGACGTACATGTCGAAAGCGTCCGAGCGTGCGGGCGAGCAGGCTGCGGCCAACTCGCCCTACCTGCAGGGCGCGTTCGTCGCCATGGACCCGCGCACCGGTGCGGTGCGCGCCCTCGTGGGCGGTCGTGACTTCGACGACTCCAAGTTCAATCGCGCGACACAGGCGCTGCGCCAGCCGGGCTCCACGTTCAAGCCCATCGTCTACGCCGACGCCGTGCAGAATGGCCGCCCGCCTTCCTATATCGTGGACGACTCGCCCGTCTCGGTGCCGCAGGCCGGCGGCGGTAGCTGGACCCCGCAGAACTACGAGGGCAATTTCGACGGCCCCATGCCGATGCGCCGCGGTCTTTACCAGTCGCGCAACATCATCGCCATCAAGGTCGGCATGGAGCTCGGCGCGCAGAACGTCATCGACATGGCGCGCAAGTTCGGCCTCACGACGCCCATCCCGCCGTATCCGTCCATCTTCATCGGCGCGGCGGATGTCTATCCCATCGAGATGATCGCCGCCTACTCGGCGTTCGCCACCCTCGGCACGCGCGCGAGTCCGGTGCCCATCCTTCGCGTCGAGAACTCGAAGGGCGACGTGCTCTGGGAGCCGTCGCCGAATCGCGTGCCGGTGATGTCGCCCGAGGAAGCGTGGTTGATGGTGAGCATGATGAAGGACGTCGTGCGCCGCGGAACGGCAGCGGGTTCGGTGGGCAGCCAGTTCAGTTATCCCACGGGCGGAAAGACCGGCACGACGAACGACGGCGCCGACGTATGGTTCATCGGCTACACGTCGGACCTGGTTGCAGGTGTCTGGATGGGTCTCGACAAGCCGCAGAAGATCAAGGGCAATGCACAGGGCGGTCAACTCGCCGCGCCCGCATGGACGGCGTTCATGCGCGAGGTCTATCGCCGCAAGCCGGCGCCGCCCGACTGGCCGCGTCCGGAAGGCATCGTCGTGCGTGACATCGATCCGGCCACCGGAATGCTGGCGGGACCGGGCTGCTCGGGTAGCGTGTCCGAGTATTTCGTCGCCGGCACGGATCCCACGCAGACCTGCTATCCAACGGGCGTCCCCGGCGCGGGACTCGATACGTCGTTCGGATTCCCACCGGCAGGTACGCAACCGTCGCGGCCCGTCACGCCGGTGCCCGACACCACGCGTCCCATCCCGAACACCGACCCCACGGTGTTCACGCCGCCACGCGCATCGCCCGGCGCAGTGGTCGTCCCGGGCGCGACGCCCATTCCGCGCGCGACGCGCCCGGTACGCGTCATACCACCGCGCGACACGACCGATATCTTCCGGATCCCGAGCGACACTGCTCGCGCGCGACGCGACACCACGCGTCCGCGCGTGGACAGCGCGAACCCGTTCCGCATTCCGCCGAAGCGATGACCTTCCGACCCACCGACTGCCACGCCCATTCGACGCACTCTGATGGCGCGATGAGTGTGGCAGAGGTGGCGGCGCGCGGACGGGAGCTCGGTGTGAAGGTCAGCGTCTCGGACCACATCTCGCGCGACGCGCCAACGGACGTCATCTCGGTGTCCGCCATCGAGCGCTACCTCGACGACCTCGAGGCGCATGATGTCCTGCGTGGCGGGGAGTTCTGCTGGCACGATGCGCTGTGGCGCGAAGTTCCGCCGCACGTCGCGCGTCGCTTCACGCACCGGCTTGGCTCGCTGCACTCCATTCGGCTCGCCGACGGCTCGTATTTCCGCGCATTCTCGTCGTCGCTGCCGCATGGCCTCACGACGACGCAGTACATGGACGCGCACGTCGCATCACTCGAGTCGCTCGCCGTCGAGATGCCGGTGGACATCCTCGCGCACCCGACACTCATACCGCCGGTGATGCGGACCATCGACCCGCACGAGCTCTGGAGCGAGGCGCTGGAAGAGCGCGCCGTCACGGCGCTGAAGCGCGCCGGCATCGCCTTCGAGGTTTCGGCGCGCTACGCGCCGCACGAGCGCATCGTGCGTCGCGCCATCGACGCGGGCGTTCGCATCTCCCTCGGCTCGGACGGTCACGTGCGCGAACAGGTCGGCAACATCGCCGTGCCGCTGGCGCTCGTGCGCTCGCTTGGCGCGGAGGACGACGCGCTGTACGACCCGGAGCGGCATGGGTCCCGGACCGGTGCGTTCGCTGTATGATCCGGTACCACGCGCGATGGGTCTGCCCCGTGAGCACCGCGCCCATTCGCGACGGAACGGTGGTCGAGCACGACGGACGCATCGCGTTCGTCGGCACGCGCGCGAGTGCCCCGCCTGCCGACGCGGACGTGGACCTCGGCGAGGCGATCCTCATTCCGGGGCTCGTGAATGCGCATTGCCACCTCGAGCTCACGGCGCTGCGCGGCTTCCTCGAGGGGCTCGGCTTCCGCGACTGGATCATCCGGCTCACCATGGCGCGCCGCGCGGTCCTCACCCCTGAGATGATGCTCGACTCCGCGCGCCTCGGCGTCGTCGAGGGACTGCGTGCGGGCATCACCACCTTCGCCGACACCGGCGATTCCGGCGCAGGCTTCGATGCGATGCTCGAGTCCGGCGTTCGAGGCATCTGTTATCGCGAAGTGTTCGGCCCCGAGCCCGCCGCCTGCGCGGAGGCCATCGCCGGCCTCGCGGCTAAAGTGGACGTGATGCTCGCGCGCGCCACCGCGCTCGTGCGCGTTGGTGTGTCGCCGCACGCCCCCTACACCGTGTCCGACGACCTCTTTCGCGCGACGACCGACTTCGCGCGTGCGCGTTCGCTGCCCATGGCCGTGCATGTCGCAGAGAGCGCAATGGAGAGCGACCTCGTCGAGCGCGGTGAAGGTGCGTTCGCCGACGGGCTGCGCAAGCGCGGCATCGTCGCCGACCCGCGCGCGCAGTCGCCCGTGGCGCTGCTCGATGGCCTCGGCGTACTCGACGCGCGTCCGCTCCTGATCCACTGCGTTCGCGTTGACGAGAAGGACATCACGACGATGGCGCAGCGCGATTGTGCCGTGGCCCACTGTCCCGCGTCGAACGCCAAGCTTGGCCACGGCAGCGCGCCCTTGGGCGAGCTTCGCGCGGCCGGTATTCGTGTGGGCCTTGGCACAGACTCCGTTGCGAGCAACGATCGCATGGATCTACTCGATGAGGCACGCGTTGCGGCGCTCTTCGCGAATGCGCGCGAGCAACGACCCGATGCGCTCTCCGCGAGTGCCGCGCTGGAGCTCGCGACGCTCGGTAGCGCGCGTGCCCTTGGCGTGGAGCAGGACGTCGGCAGCCTCGAGGTGGGGAAGGCGGCGGACTTCGCGGCGTTTGCGCTGCCGTCGCATCGCGCTCCGGTGCACGAGCCGGTGGAGTCGCTCGTGTTCGCCATGGCTGGATCGCCCGCGCAGCTGGTCGCGGTCGCAGGTCGCCTCCTGGTGCGCGACGGGCAGGTCATCAGCGACGACGTAAGGCTTTCCGCGCGTGTGCAGCGGGCGGCCGACCTGCTCCAGGAGTGGTCGCGCGCGTAAGCAGTCTCTTGTTCACTCTTGCGCACACCCGTAACTTGAAAAGGGTAGAACGCGCCGGAGGGACGATTGATCGTCGGATGTCTGGCATTGAATGCTTCGTTCGAGCCCCTGACGATGGTTCCCATGCGTCGGGCGCTTCGCCTCGTGATCGACGGCAAGGCCGAGATCGTGGAGGCAGAGGCCGATCGCGTCGTGCGCTCGGAGCGGTTGACCATGCCGCGTCCCGCCGTCATCCGCCTCACGAAGTTCATCCACGTGCCGCGCCGCTTCCGCCGGCAGGTGACGAACACGTTCCTCTTTGCGCGGGATCATTACCGCTGCCAGTACTGCGGTCGCGCCGCCGCGGAGCTTCGGCCGCGCGAGGCGCTCACGCGCGATCACGTCATCCCGATGTCGCGCGGCGGCCGGAACGACTGGAACAACGTCGTGACGGCGTGCTCGCCCTGCAACACGCGCAAGGGCAATCGCCTGCCGAACGAGATCGGCATGCATCCGCTCACGCATCCGGTCGAGCCGCACTTCGTGCATCTCTCGTGGGCCGTGCGACGCCTCACCCAGACGCAGGCGAAATACATCCGCACGTTCTACGGCGAGGGCATGCTTCACCAGCTCGAGGCCCTGGAGCATCGAGTGCATCCCGATGCGCGGCGTCACGGACCCGCCGAGGCGGCAGTCGAGGTGGCAGTCGAGGTGGCAGCGGAATAGCTGCCATTTTTTGTGGGCAGTCTCCTACTTCTCGGAGACGAACACCGGACTGCGCGCCGTGAAGTGCTTCTTCTCGCCACCGAGCATGCGCAGCATCAGGGTCCTGAGCCCGCTGCCCACCGCTTCCACCGCAGTTCCTCCGCGCGCGCCACGAAGCCAGCGCTCGAGCTGGTCCATGTCGCTCACCGAGAGCGCCTCGATGTCCAGCGTGAGCGCGTAGTAGTAGCGCGTCCGGTCGCGGTCCGGCGCGAGCGTCGTGCGCGTTGGGCGCTCGAGCGTGGACTGCGCCGTCGAGAGCGTCGCGAACGTGCCCACGTCCTCGAGCTTGCCGCCCTGGCGCCGCACGACGCGGTAGCGCTGCGTCGACGGATCGTACTGGACGATGAGCTCCCACTCCGTTCGCCCTTCGATGTCGTCGAAGAATCCGCCCGCGCGCCAGAGCTCGAGCCGGTAGTGCAGCGAAGCCGGAAACCCGCTCCGCACGAGGTCGCGCATGTCGGCCTCGGCGAACAGGTTCGTTGCGGTCACGATGGCGCCGCCCGCGCCGGTGGTCGGGGGCGCGACGTCCAGCACCGGCCGCCGCTGCGCCGCGAGTGGCGTGGCAGCGAGCATCAGGAGGCCGAACAGGAGCGCGACCGCGCGTCCACGCTGCATCATCGTCTAGAAGCGGTGACGGACGCGCACGAAGACGTTGAGCGGCTCTGCCGGCTCCGACAGTGCTTTCGCTGTGTAGATGCCGAACTGGTCGAAGTCGAGCCCGACTCCGATGTCCGTGCGATAGGTGGACAGCGGCGGGAAGTCCGTGCGCCCGAAGTTGAGCGGGCTGCCGGGCCCATTCACGAGCCAGCCTCGCCCCGCGTCGGCGAAGAAGACCCACGCGCCGTCCGCGCGAAAACGATTCCGCCGGAAGGGCACTTCGCCATCGGAGAACGAGAGGCGGATGTCGTTGCGGTACTCGAGCTGCACGAGCGAGATGCGCTCGCACTGCGCTGGCGTTCCCGGGATCGTCGTCCCGAGCGAGCAGGTGCCGACGTCGGTGCCTCCGCCCGTGCGGAAGTCGAAGCCCGGAATCGTCCCGGGGCCATCGATGGAGAGGCGACGCTCGACGGGCAGGGGATCGCCGCTCAGCCAGCCGCCGAGGACGAGGCGCAGGTTGAGTGCGGAGTTCGGCGCGAGCCGGTTGTACTTCCGGAGGTCGAGGAAGCCGCGGATATAGCGCGTCGGTCCAGCGGTCGAGGTGCGCACGCCCGGTGACGTCGGCGCGGCGACGTCGATCTTCCCGGTGCCGCGCTCGTAGTCGGCGAGCACGTACCAGCCCGCCCAGGGCGTGAACGCGTCGTTCCGCGTGTCGACGCGCAGCGTGAGGTTCGCCAGGTGAAAACGACCGTCGTCCACGCGCGGGTTCACGCGCCACGCGAGGTCATTCTGGAAGAGCGTGAACGGGTCATGCTCTCCTCGCGAGCTCCAGCGCTCGTCGCTGTAGCTGAGCGTGAGGTCGGCATCCTCGGTCGCGCGGAGCGCGGCGCGAATGGTACCGCCATGACGCCCGAAGTAGTCGCGATAGTCGCGATGAAAGAGGAACGATGCCAGCGCGACCTCGACGTCGTTGAGCTGCCACTGCTCCACGCCGTCCACGCGGTCGAACAATCGCCCGCCCAGCGTTGCGCCGAACTGCCGCCCGATGCGGATCTCGCCGGCCAGGTCGTGGCCGACGTCCGCCTCAGACCCCGCGAAGCTGCTCGACGTCCGCACGATCGCGGTGGCGTCGAGGCGCAGGTGGCCCCACCCCTGGTCGCGATAGAGCACGGGCCCGACGCGAATCGGCAGCCCCTCGACGCGATTGTAAGGGCCCGCGCTCGCGATCTCCAGGCGATTGAAGTTCCGCCGCCCCCGGCGCTCCCAGCGCCGCCACCACTGCTCACCCGCGTCCGCGTCGAGCTGCGCAACGAGCTGGTCGCCGTCCTGCGTGTAGCGCAACGGCGGGTGATATACGCGAATCTCCCCGTCCACGCGCCCCACGTCGCGGCCCTCCACCTCGCCGCCGACGACGAGCAGGTCGCCGTCGATGTGCGCACCGCGGCGCAGGATCACATCCGCGTTGATGGCGAGCACGCGCCCCGTCACATGTCCCGCAATCGTCACCGGCCCGTTCAGCACGGCCACGTCACCCGTCACGGTGCGCCCGCTGTCGATGTTCAGCCGGTCCGTCGCGCGCAGGGCCGTGGTCGCGTTGAACAGCGCGACGACCTCCTTCGCGACGTCGCGCGGCAGCACGTTCGTCGTGTCGGTGGCCTGCGCAGCGAGGCGTGACGACGACACCGCCATCGCGCACGCCAGCCACGCCGCAACGGCGCCGCGCATCACTCGTCTCCCACCGGGATGCCGAGCCGGCGCATGCGACGATACAGGTTCGCGCGGTCGGTCTTCAACCGGCGCGACGCATCTGCCACGTTGCCGCCGGCGGCCGAGAGCGCGCGCACGATGAGCGTGCGCTCGTGAGCGTCGAGCGTATCGGTGAGCGACTGGTCGAGCGCCGTCGGATCGGGCAACGGCTCCTCCGGACGTCGCGTGCCGCCGTCCACCGGCAGCACCGCGCGTACATGCCG
>JBDSTA010000219.1:0-2722 GCA_039928475.1 Gemmatimonadaceae bacterium
GATCGCGGGCTCGACATGAGCCTCGACGACGCGATCGCGCTCGAGGCCTCGTACTTCGGAATGCTCTCCGCGAGCGAGGACAAGGCGGAGGGAATGCGCGCGTTCCTCGACAAGCGAGCCGCGTCGTTCACCGGTCGCTAGGCACCCCCGTGGTGGCACGCGTCCAGCTCGAGTCGATCGCGGTTCGCGACTTCAGGAATCTCGCGAAGCTGGACCTGCGCATTCCCGCAACCGGCGTCGTGGTCATCGGCGACAATGGACAGGGCAAGTCGAACCTGCTCGAGGCCATCTACTACCTGCACCTGCTGCGCTCCGTGCGCGGCGCGCGCGACACGGACGTCGTGCGCTTCGGCGCTGAAGGTTTTCACATTTCGGCTACGAGCACCGGCGGCGCACACCGCGAGCTGACGGCCGCGTTCGTGAAGCAGGGTCGTCGCAAGCGCGTGAAGCTCGAGGGCGTGGAGCCGCAGCGGCTGAGCGATGCACTCGGCGCGCTGCCCTGCGTGCTCTTCTCGCCTGCCGACGTCGAGCTCATCGCGGGCGCGCCGAGTGCGAGGCGGCGATATCTCGACATCCTGCTCGCGCTGTCGTCACGTCCGTACCTCGCCGCGCTCCAGCGCTATCGCCATGCGCTCGCCCAGCGCAACGCGGCGCTGCGCGACGCGGGCCGCGGTGCCGTGCCGAAGGCGGAGCAGCGCATCGCGGTGTGGGAGCAGCCGCTCGCCGAGCACGGTGCGCTGCTGTGGCTCGAGCGCGTGACGTGGGCAGATCGTGTGGCCGCGCGCTTCGCGGGAATGGTGGCGGCAATCGGCGAGCGTTCGCCCGTCGCGCTGCGTCACTCGTCGTCGCTGGAGCCGGCGTCGCGCGAGATGGGCGACGTCGTCGCCGCGCTCGCCCGTGGACTGGAGGAGCGTCGTGCACTCGACATCCGTCGCTGCCTCACGCACACCGGCCCGCATCGCGACGACCTCTCCGTGACGCTGGGTGGCCGCGAGCTGCGCGCATTCGGGTCGGCCGGGCAGCAGCGCACCGCGGCAATTGCGCTGCGCCTGCTGGAGGCCGAGACGCTGCGCGAGCGCCTCGGAACGGCGCCGATGCTGCTGCTCGACGATCCCTTCGCCGAGCTCGACGTGCATCGTTCCGCACGCATCCTCGAGCTGCTCGGCGAGCATGCGATGGGGCAGACCGTGCTCACCGTTCCGCGCGAGAGCGACATTCCCTCGGCGCTCACGGATCTCGTGCGGTGGCGCATCGCGGATGGCGTCGTGCGCGCCGACGGTGCGCCGCGGGAGGCGGGCGCTGCATGAGTCCCGCGAAGAAGAAGCCGTCGGCCATCGGCGACGTGCTGGCGGGCGTGCTGAAGGAGGCCGGCATCGCGGCGCGCGTCGACCAGGCGCTGATCATTCCGGAGTGGTCGTCGCTCGTCGGGAAGCAGATTGCCGAGGTGACTGAGCCTCAGTCGATCGCTGCGGACGGGACGCTCTTCGTGCGTGTGAAGACCAACGGCTGGATGATGGAGCTGTCGTTGATGGAGCCACAGCTCCTGGGTGCGATCAACGCGACGGAGGGCCGGGTGCCGGTGAAGAAGATCCGGTGGTTGATCGCCCGGAGTTAGGGAGTTTTCGAGGCGCTTTGGCGGCGTGTCCGTGTCGTCGCAGATGCATCAGATTTGCCAGCCCTGTAAGTCGTTGCGGTACAGCGTGTTACACCGCAGCAATTCCCTTGCATTTGCGCCTGAAATCCCTTAGATTTACGGGTCTGTGACACCAAGCCGTTTTCGGCGTGTGTTCGGGTGACTTTTTCCGCATTTTTCCGCTTCCGGAATTCATGACCAAGCCGACCGACAAGCCTGAGGCCAAGGAGTACGGCGCAGGGCAGATCACTGTTCTCAAGGGACTCGAGGCGGTACGCAAGCGCCCCGGCATGTACATCGGTTCCACGTCCGAGCGCGGGTTGCATCATCTCGTGTACGAGGTGGTGGACAACTCGATCGACGAGGCGATGGCCGGCTTTGCCGACAAGGTCAGCGTCGTGATCCACGCGGACAACTCCATCACGGTGGACGACAACGGGCGCGGCATCCCCGTCGACATGCATCCGGTGGAGAAGATCCCCGGTGTGGAGCTCGCGATGACGGTGCTGCACGCCGGCGGCAAGTTCGACAAGGACAGCTACAAGGTGTCCGGCGGGCTGCACGGCGTCGGCGTCTCGGTGGTGAACGCGCTCTCGGAGCGGCTCAAGGTCTGGATTCGGCGCGACGGCAAGGAGTACTACATGGACTTCATGCGTGGCGACACGCAGACGAAGCTCAAGGTGCTCGGCGACGCCCCGAAGAAGCAGAACGGCACGAAGATCTGGTTCAAGCCGGACCACATGATCTTCACGGAGCTCGTGTACAACTACGGCACGCTGGCGTCGCGCCTGCGCGAGCTGTCGTTCCTGAACAAGGGCGTGACCATCACGCTCAAGGACGAGCGGCCCGACCAGGAGAAGGAAGAGGTGTTCCTGGCGAAGAACGGCCTTCGCGAGTTCGTGCAGCACCTCAACGTCAATCGCAAGGCGCTGCACAGCGAGGTCGTCTACCTCGAGACGACGAAGGACGACGTCGGCATCGAGCTCGCGCTCCAGTACAACGACGGCTACAACGACACCGTCTTCTCCTTCGTCAACAACATCAACACGCACGAAGGCGGCACGCACCTCACCGGCTTCAAGAGCGCGC
>JBDSTA010000220.1:0-1951 GCA_039928475.1 Gemmatimonadaceae bacterium
CGGCGAAGAAGTTCCGCTACGACCTCGCGGACGGGAAGGAAGTCATATGGATGTCCGAGCGCGACGGCTGGAACCACCTCTACCTGTATGACGGCGTCACCGGCAATGTGAAGCGGCAGATCACCAGGGGGACGTGGGTCGTGCGTGGCGTGGACAAGGTGGACACCATTGCGCGGCAGGTCTACTTCCGCGCGAGCGGCATGAACGAAGGCGATCCGTACTTCGTGGACGCCTATCGCATCGGCATCGACGGCACGGGCCTCACACGCCTCAGCCAGGGCGACGGCACGCACACGATCACGTACTCGCCCGACATGCAGTACTTCATCGACAGCTGGTCGCGCGTGGATGCGCCGGGCATGACGGAGCTGCGACGCACCAGCGACCATTCGCTGGTGATGCCGCTCGAGCGCGGCGATGCGTCCGCGCTGCTCGCCACGGGGTGGAAGGCGCCAGAGGTGTTCGTCGCCAAGGCGCGCGACGGCAAGTCGGACATCTGGGGCGTCGTCATCCGCCCGTCGAACTATGATCCGGCGAAGAAGTACCCCGTCGTCGAGAACATCTACGCGGGACCGCACGGCTCCTTCGTGCCGAAGACATTCTCGTCGCAGCTCGGGATGCAGGCCACGGCGGAGCTGGGCTTCGTCGTCGTGCAGGTGGACGGCATGGGCACCTCCAACCGCTCGAAGGCATTCCACGACGTCGCATGGAAGAACCTCGGCGACGCCGGCTTCCCCGATCGCATCCTGTGGATGAAGGCGCTCGCGGCGAAGTACCCCTCGGTCGACATCTCGCGCGTCGGCATCTACGGCACGTCGGCCGGCGGGCAGAGCTCCACCGGTGCCCTGCTCTTTCACCCGGAGTTCTACAAGGTCGCCGTGTCGGCGGCAGGCTCGCACGACAATCGCATGGACAAGATCTGGTGGAACGAGCAGTGGATGGGATGGCCCATCGGGCCCGAGTACGCGGCGGCATCCAACGTGGACAACGCGTGGCGCCTCCAGGGAAAGCTGCTGCTCATCGTCGGCGAGATGGACCGCAACGTCGATCCATCCACCACGCTGCAGGTGGTCAATGCGTTGATCAAGGCAAGGAAGACCTTCGACCTGCTCGTCATCCCCGGCGCCGATCACACGAGCGGTGGCGACTACGGCGATCGCAAGCGGTGGGACTTCTTCGTGCATCACCTGCTGGGTGTCGAACCGCCCGACCGCAATGTGGTAGCAGCCACCGACAGGTAGAGTTTGACGAGAGGACAAGGAGGACTCACGCTGTTGCAGTTCTCCGTGTCCTCCGCGTGCACTCCGTGTCCTCTGTGGTTTCCATGAAGATTTCCCTCCCTCGATAGCATGAAGCACATCGGCCGACGCGACTTCCTCCTCTCCGCCGCGCTGCTCGGCGTCGCCGCGCCGCTGCTCTCGCGCCTGCGCGCCGTCGAGGGCGCCGAGCGTACGGTGGATCCGCGCTGGCTCGCGATGCCCGAGGCGCGCACGACCCCAGCTCCAATGGCAGGTGAGATCCTCCCGCTCACGTCCACGAGCGAGGTGTTCGTTCCGCCGAAGGGACGCACCTTCATGAAGTTCAGCTTCGACTTTCCGGAGCCGGCCGTCGTCATCGGCGACTATCGCTTCGGCTTCAACGTCTTCACCGACGAGAACGCGTACAGCCTCGACGGCGCGCACATGAAGGCGGAGACGAAGGGCGACGTCACCACGCTCACCTGCGATCGCTTCACCTGGGCCGGCGGCCAGGAGACCGCACCCGGCTCGCTCGTCGCGACCTTCCGGCATGTGGACGGCGCGCTCGAGTGGAGCGCGGTCGCCCACATGCAGCGTCCCATCAAGACCATCACCACGGTCATCCGCGGTGTTCCGCGCGGGCAGCTCTCCTTCGGCAACGGCGGCTTCTTCGATCCGCGCGACAACGAGATCCTCGCAGGCTATCCCTTCGG
>JBDSTA010000221.1:0-8743 GCA_039928475.1 Gemmatimonadaceae bacterium
AAGAAGCTCAAAGCTCAAAGCTCAAAGCTCAAAGCTCAAAGCTCAAAGCTCAAAGCTCAAAGCTCAAAGCTCAAAGCTCAAAGCTCAAAGCTCAAAGCTCAAAGCTCAAAGCTCAAAGCTGAGAAGCTCGAAGCTCGAAGCTCGAAGCTCGAAGCTCGAAGCTCAAAGCTGAGAAGCTCAAAGCCCAGCTTAAGGAGCTTCAGCCACTAGCCACCAGCCATCAGCTGGAAGCCGTCAGCAAGTCAGCAATGAGCTTCTGTCCCCGTAAGTCAGCATGAGCCGCGGCTGCGGCCGCAGCTTGGCACCGAAGGCTGAGCAGTTAAGCGGGGCGTGATTGGACATCCAGAGCGGACTTTACGCCGCCGCGCACGAATGCCTCCACCGCCTCCGCCATCACCGGAAACAATCCTCGAATCGCCTCGGCATCGCGCTTTCCCACCGCGCCGAGCACGTAATCCGACAACGGTCCGCCAGGCGGACGATCCGGATCACCGATGCCGATGCGCAACCGCGGATACTGCTGCGAGCCACCGAGCGCTTCCTTGATGGATTTCAGGCCATTGTGGCCGGACGTCCCGCCCTCGCCGCGCACGCGCCACGTCCCTGCCGGAATCGCCACTTCGTCGACCAGCACCAGCAGGTCCGTCGCTGCCGACCAGAACGGGCGCCGCGTGTACTGCACCAGCACCGCGCCCGACAGGTTCATGTACGTCTGCGGCTTCACCAGCCGCACGACTTCCTTGACGCCCGGCAAATGGCCGGACGCCACCTTGGCCTGGCCGTCCTTCTTCCAGGCGTCGAAGCCCCAGCGGTCGGCGAGATGGTCGACGAGCCACCATCCCACGTTGTGGCGGGTGTGCTCGTATTCCTTGCCCGGGTTGCCCAGGCCAACGATCACCTTCATGGGCGTGCGGTCATCCTCCTGATGCGACGACGGCTCCGGCCCGGGTGGGCGGAGCCGTCGTCTGAGTGCCTCGAGCAACGCGCGAATGTTACTTTACGTCCTCGTCTTCCTTCGCCTTGCGGATCAGCTCGGGCTCGGCAGCGCCGGGCTCCTCGGCAGCCGCTTCAACCGCGGCGCGCGGGGCGACGCAGGCGCACAGCGTGATGCCCTCGTCGGACAGCACTTCGATGCCAGCTGGCAGCTTCAGGTCGCGCACGTGCAGCGAGTGGCCCATGGCCAGGTGCGAGACGTCGACGTCCACGTGGTTCGGGATGCTGGCCGGATCGGCCAGGATCTCGATGCTGTGCACGATCTGCTCGAGCAGCGCGCCGCTGAGGCGCACGCCCTCGGGCGTCCCGACGAACACGAGCGGCACGCTGACGGTGACCTTCTCGCCGGCGACGAGCTCCTGGAAGTCGATGTGCAGGATGTGCTTCTTGAACGGGTGGCGCTGTACTTCGCGGATGAGCGTGTTCGTCTTGCCGCCGGCGAGCGAGAGCTCGACGACCGTGCTGCTCGTGGAGATGCCGGACAGGAGCTTGTCGAGGTCGCGAGCGACGACGGACAGGCCCTGTGCCTCACGGGCGTGGCCATAGATGACGCCGGGGACGCGGCCGGCCGCGCGGAGCTTGCGGGCGACGCCCTTGCCGGTGTCGGAGCGCGATTCCGCGCTGAGGGATGCGGATGCCATTGATGATTACCTGGTCGTGCGTTCTTCGACTGCAGCGAACCGCGACTCCGATGCTACTCTCAGGCGGCTGCGTCCGCCCTACCATGTCGGCGCTGCACGTGCAGCACGTCGCGGGGTCCCTCGACTACGACTTTCGTCCTGCTATTCGAACAGCGAGCTGACGGACTGCTCGGCGTGCGTGTACCTGATCGCCTTGCTCAGCAACTCCCCGACCGACAGGATCGTCAACCGGTCGTACACCCGTTCCGGCGGCAGCAGGATCGTATCCGTGACCACCAGCTCGACGATGGGCGAATCCTTGAGACGCTGGATCGCCGGACCGCTGAGCAATGCGTGCGTGGCGCAGGCGAACACCGAGTGCGCGCCGAGCCGCTGCAGCGCCTTCGCCGCTTCCGTGATGGTTCCCGCCGTATCGATCATGTCGTCGGCGAGGATGCAATCGCGCCCCTCCACCTCACCGACCACGTTCACCACTTCACTCACGTTCGCCCTGGGCCGCCGCTTGTCGATGATCGCGAGCGATGCGTCCAGCCGCTTGGCGAACCCCCTCGCCATCTTCGCCGAGCCGACATCCGGCGCGACGATGACCGTGTCCTTCAACTGCTTCCGCTTGAAGTGCTGCGTCAGCACCGGCATTGCGTAGAGGTGGTCGACGGGAATGTCGAAGAACCCCTGAAGCTGGTGCTGGTGAAAATCGATTCCGAGCACGCGATCCGCACCCGCGCCGACGATCATGTTCGCCAGCAGCTTCGCGCCGATCGCCACCCGCGGCTGGTCCTTCCTGTCCTGGCGCGCATACCCGTAATAGGGCATGACCACCGTGACCCGTGCCGCGCTCGCCCGCTTTGCCGCGTCGATCAGGAGCATCAGCTCCATGATGTTCTCGGCCGGGGCGTTGGTGCTCTGCACGATGAAGACGTCGTTGCCGCGGACGTTCTCGTCGATGCGGACGAAGATCTCGCCGTCAGCGAACTTGTTGCACGTGAGCTTGCACAACGGAACGCCGAGCTGCTTCGCGATCTCCTCCGCGAGCGGACGGTTCGACATCCCCGCCAACAACTTGAACCCGTGAGCCGGTACGGCGAGCCCGTCCATGCAGAGCCTTGTAAGATAAGGTGGTTCAGTGACTTGGTCAACTCGACCGACTGCATTGCCCCTCTTGGATTCGAACCAAGATTCGTGGCTCCAAAGGCCACTGTCCTGCCGTTGGACGAAGGGGCACCCGCACGTCCGAGCCCCATAAGCTACTCGATAGGAACGACCGGCTCAACACGCCCTGCGGTGCGCGTCGCGAGGGTGCGGACGGCCGCATCACGGAGCGCCGGGGGCATGTCCGGAGTGGCGTCCGCCGCCACGGCGAACACCGTGGATCCCGACCCGCTCATCATCGCGAGGCATGCCTCCGTGGTCCACATGTCGTTGACGAGCCGCTGGATGGCGGGGAAGCGCTGGGGGACCACGAACTCGAATGTGTTGCTCGCGAGAGGGGCGAGCGTTCGCCAATCGGACAGCTCGTCCACGCGAAGAAGCAGCCCCGGAGCCCGGCGACCGGCCTCGAGACCTGACAGCCATCCATAGGCGTCGGCAGTGTTGACGTGGACCTCCGGGAAAGCCAGCGTGACGGCCCGCTGCGGCGGGGGCTCGAGCGCGAGCATTCGCTCGCCGCGGCCCCACGCGAATGCGTAGGCATTCGTCGTCGTGAGAAAGGGCACGTCGGCGCCAAGTCGTTCGCCCAGCCCGATGAGGGCGTCGGGCGAGAGCGGTGCATCCGCCATCGCATTCATTGCCCGCAACACGGCGCCGGCATCAGCGCTGCCGCCGCCGAGTCCCCCGCCGAGCGGGATGCGCTTGTGAATCTCGATGGCGAAGCCGCCGCGCATCTCCGTCGCGTCGGCGAACGACTCGGCCGCGCGCCACGCGAGGTTCCGCTCGACAGGCCCGATCGCGGACAGGTCCACGTCACCCGACACATCCAGGGATCGCGGCCCCGACGTGCGGCGTACGCGGACGGAGTCCGCAAGCTCCAGCCGGAGGAAGAGCGTCTCGAGCTGGTGCCACCCGCTGGCCTCGCGCGCGAGGATGACGAGCCGGAGGTTCACCTTTGCCTGCGCGGCCACGCTCACGGCGAGGGGAGCGCTCACGGCGCCTCCCGCTCCACGCTCCCGATCTCGCCGAGTGAAAGCCCGGCGCTGAGGAAGTACCAGGCACCGATGATGGTGATGGGCAGGTAGGAGAGCGCGTGAAAGCTGATGGCCCACGTCACGGCCGCATCGGGAGCGACGCCGTAGAGCGCGAGTCCCTCCTTGCCGAACAGCTCGAACACGCCGAAGAATCCGGGCGCCTGCGGGGCGGCGACGCCGACGGCGATGATGCCCTGGAGAAACAGCGCGGCGCTATATGGCGCGGTGATGCCCACCGCCTTGAACGCGACCCAGAACGCGAGGCCGTTCACGAGCCAGTGCGCGAGCGTCCAGCCGAACACCGCGGCAAACCTTCCCGGCGAACGCAGGACGCCAAGGCCGTCAGCGAGCGCCATGATGGCCGTGCGGCCCCGCTCCTCGAATCGCGGCGCGATGCGTCGCGCAAATGCCTCGTAGAGCCAGAGCACGCGCGACGGGAACAGCACGAGCGCGTACATGCTCCCCATCACCACCGCCACGAATGCGACGCCGACGATCGCGATGCTCGACATCGGCCTGCCGAAGACCGCGGCATTGTTCGGGAAGGCGGGATCGAGCATCGCGCCGAACATGAGCAGGAGCACGACCACGACGTCGAACAGGCGGTCGACCGCAAGTGAGGCGATGGCCGCGGGGAAGGGCACGGATGGCGTGGAGCGCGAGAGCGCGAAGGCGCGCGCCAGCTCGCCGGCACGTGCGGGCACGACGTTGTTGATCATCATGCCGATGGCGGTCGGTCGCCACAGCGTCGCGAAGGGCAGGTTCGGCGCGATGGGGTCGAGGATGGGACGCCAGCGGCGCGCGCGAAGGAGGAAGATGCTCGTGGCGAGCGCCGACGAGAGCGCGAGCAGGGCCACGTTCGCCTTGCGCACGTGAGTCGCGACCTCCGAAAAGCTGATGTCCCTGAAGGCGAGGTAGAGGAGCGCAGCGCTCAGGATCATGCCGAGCGCGCTTCGCCAGCCGAATTTCATCAGCGCAGGTCAGTTCGTGAGCGCCAGGTCCAACAGGTCATAGAGCTCGTCGAGCGCTTCGCCTTCCACGGGCCGGCCACCACGCTTCGCAGCATCGCGGATCTCGCGGGCTCGCTCGATGGCGGCGCGACCGCGATACACGAGCACGCCGATGGATACGGCCGGCTGCTCACTCAGCGAAATCGGTGCGCTGAGTGGGGTTGCATGGAGGGCGCCGAGGCTCCTGATCCCGGTATCGAGCAGGTCGCCGAGCCTCGCGGCGCCGGACGCGACCTGCGACACCACCTGCGAGGCAACGTCCACGATCTGCGCGACAGCGGGCGCCACGCGCTCCTGCGGCGTCATCGAGGGCGCCGGCACGGAGACGGATGGGCGCACGGGCGTCATGGACATCGGCGCCGTGAGCACTTCCTCGATGCGATCCGGCACCCGCGGCGTGGAGAAGACCGGCGTCTGCGGCAGAACCGATGGCGTGGACGCGGGCGCAGGAGACGCCACCGATGCGCGCGTGGGTGTTGCCACACCGCCGGGACCGGGATGCGCGAGCTGGTCGGCCATCGCATCGAGGTCGTCGAGCGTGCGTGCGTCGAGTCGGAGCGCGGCGTCGCTGTGCGCCGCAACGAAATCGGCGACGGACTTCTCGCCGAAGCTCTCGGCGCTCTGCTGGAGCGATCGCAGTGCGTGCCGAAGGCCGCGCTTCACGCGCTCGCGCGCCAACTCGTCACGCGCGCCGCGCGCATCGCCCACGAGGCGACGCAGGTGCTCGCCCTGGCTCACGGACTCGAGGCGGAATCGTTCGGCGGGCGTCGTCGGCGGAGTTGCCGATGCTTCCACCACCGTTGCGCCACCGTCGGCGAAGAACAGGTCCGCGATGGGGACCACACGCTCGGCGCCTGTCTCGCGCTCCTGCACGGCCTCGAGTGCGGCGGAGAAGCGGGCGACCTCGGCCTGTTGTGTATTGGCCTGCGTGCCGGAGCGGATGGCGGAGGCCACGCCGCGGAGCACATTCGCCGAGCTGCCGAGGAGTGCGATGCGCTCGGGACCAAGCGGGCCTTCGCCGCGCTCGAGCGGCTGCATGGCCTGCTCGGCGGCCTCGAGCACGTCGGCGAGTGCGTCGTGGTCCTTCACGCTGGCGATGCCGCGCAGTGCACGCACGCGGCGCAGCACATTGGTGGCGGCATCACGATCCGTGGGGCGCGTGGCGAGGAGCTCGAGCCCGGCGCCGATGTTCGCCGCCTCTGTGGCGAGATAGCTGTCGTGTCCCTGCGTCGTGGGGGCGCCAGCCGGCGTGGATGGGCGGACGGCCGCGTATCCGGCGAGCTCGCCGATGCGCTCGCGCGCCCGTGCCTCGTCGGCCTCGCCCCACGCGCGCACGTTCCGCAGCAGGATCTTGAGGTCGTCCACTGTGGAGACGATGGCACCGCGGAGTGCTGGACTCCACGAGATTCCGCCTTCACGCAGTGCGCGCCCGACGCGCTCCAGCCCCCCGGCCAGCTCCGAGAAGGAGCCGAGCTTCGCCATTGTCGAGCTGCCGCGCAGCGCACGCGCCACGCGCTGCATGGCGTCGGCGTCAGGGCCGCGCTCGCTTGCGGAGAGGAGCAATCCATCGAGCTGCTCGACGTAATCGCCTGCTTCGAGGATGAAGAAGTCGAGAAACCCGACCGGGGTAGGCGCGGTCATGCCCGCTCCGTGCTGGTGAACGTTTGCACTGGAAGACTCCGGCAAAGCTAGGCGCCGCCGCGCGCCGCGTCCATTGCCGCGCGCAGCTCGCGGACGGCGCGATCGAGCCCGACGAACACGGCGCGAGATACCACGTGATGCCCGATGTTCAACTCCTCCACCTCTGGAATCGCCGCGACGAGGCCGACGTTGTCCGTGGTGAGCCCATGACCGGCGTGAATTGCGAGGCCGAGCGACGCGCCGAGCGCGGCGCATTCGCGCAGGGCGGCGATGGCAGACGGGTCGGCAGGGGCGTGTGCGTAGCGTCCGGTGTGGAATTCCACGGCGTGGGCACCCAGGTCGCGGGAGCGGGTAGTACTACCCGGATCGGCGTCGATGAAGAGGCTGGTGCGAATGCCGGCGTGCGCGAGGCGGCGGAGGATGCGCTCGAGGCGCGCCGGGTCGGCGTCCACGTCGAGCCCGCCTTCGGTGGTGACCTCTTCGCGCTTCTCGGGGACGATCGTGACCTGATGCGGCCGCAGCCGTTCGGCGAGGGAGATCATCTCGTCGGTCGCGGCGATCTCGAGATTGAACACCGTGGTGACGGCTATGGCGATCTCGTCGATATCGGCGTCCTGCATGTGACGGCGATCCTCGCGAAGATGTGCCGTGATGCCATCGGCGCCGGCCTGCTCGCAGATGGAAACGGCGTCGACCGGAATGGGCTCATGCCCGCGGCGCGCCTGCCGAATGGTCGCCACGTGATCGATGTTGATGTAGAGGCGCTGTGCATGTGACATGAGAACCACCGGTTGGATATCGGGTGCCGGAGATTGGCGCGATCCATTAGCTTCGCACCACTGACTGAGGAGAGACAGCGTGAAGAAACTCATATTGATCGGTCTACTGTTCGCGGGCGCCTGCCGGTCGCACACGGTGGAGACTCCAGCACCTGCGCCCTCTCCCGGCCGGTCTGCGGCGACGGGCTCCAACCAGCCCGGCGCCGACTCGCCGCGTCTCGCGGTGGATGCGTTCCTTCGCGCGGTGCGCGACAAGGACCTGCAGGCGCTCTCGAGCGTGTGGGGCAACAAGGACGGCCCCGTGCGCAGCAGCAAGACGATGACGCGCGACGAAGTGGAGCAGCGCGAGATCTACCTGATCCGTTGCCTCCGCAACGACAGCCATCGCGTGCTGGGTGACTCTCCCGCCGCCGGCGGCGAGCGCGTGCTCCAGGTGGAGCTCACCTCGGGAACCAGTCGCAGCACGATGGACTTCTTTACTGCGCAGGGCGGCGACCGCTGGTACGTGCGGTCGGCGAACATCGACCAGAAGCGATGCGCGGCGAAGTAGTCGCATGACGGTCAGAACTCGCTGAGCTCTACGAGGACTCCCGCGGTGGCGCTCGGGTGGAGAAACGCGATACGTTTCCCTTCGGCGCCAATGCGCGGCGTGTCGTCGATGAGGCGAAGTCCGTTGTCGCGGCAGCGCTGGAGCGCGGCATCGATATCTTCCACGGCGAAGCAGATATGATGGATGCCGGGCCCCCGCTTGGCGACGAACTTGCCGATGGGGGAATCCGGAGAGTCGGCCTCGAGTAGCTCGACGAGCGAATCGCCAGCGGCGAGGCCCGCGATCCGGGCGCCATCGGCGTCATCGAGCGGCACCTCGGGAAGGCCGAGGATGTCGCGATAGAAGGGCAGGATGGCCGCGAGCGAATCGACGGCGATGCCGACGTGGGCGATGCGCGTGGTGTTACGAGGAGAATGCTGAGTCATGTTGTGCGTTGGTGAAACTGGATTCGCCCGCGCTGAATACTAATTCTGGAAGCGGCCATGCGGCGGCCGCGGGAGAGAGATCGAGCGATGTCGAATGCGACGGCGGTGACGGACGCGGATTTCGAGGGCCAGGTGGAGCAGCACCCGGGCCTCACGGTGGTGGATTTCTGGGCGACATGGTGTGGTCCCTGCCGGATGATCGCGCCGATCCTCGATCAGCTCGCGGTGGAATACGAGGGGAAGGTGAAGGTCACCAAGCTCGACGTGGACGCGAACATCAAGACGGCGACGCGCTTCAACGTGCGCTCCATCCCGATGCTCCTGTTCTTCAAGGAGGGCAAGGTGGTGGACCAGATCGTGGGGGGGGTACCGCGCCAGGCGATCGAGGCGAAGCTGAAGCAGCACGTCGCGTAGGGCTTTCACCGTTGCACGGCCGCTCGCGGGGCGGCACATTTCGGGCCGGGTCGATGTTCATCGATCCGGCCCTTCTCGCGTCCCACTGATGCCAGCAAACGTCGCGGGGC
>JBDSTA010000222.1:0-22844 GCA_039928475.1 Gemmatimonadaceae bacterium
GACCAGTCCGAGCGCACCGTGTAGTGACCCTCCACGCGGTCACCAACACCGATCGTCTCGGGAAACTCGCGCTCGACCTCGATGCGTTCGCGCCGCGGCAGCGAGGCCACGTCCACGACGAGCGCCGCGCCAACCGCCACCAGTGCGACCACGCCAAGCCACCGCCCGACGGGACCCGGAACGAGGAACAGCGGCGCCACGGCGGCGATCGCGTACGCGAGGCGTCGCGTGGGTGTGAACCCCGCCACCTCGCGCAGCGCGTGAAACCACCGCCGCAACGTCGCCAGCATGCTCAACCGATCACTCCGGCGCGCGCACGCGGTTGAGGATCGCGCCGAGGACGTCATCCGGCGTGCGACCCTCCACCTCGAGCTCGGGCGACAGCGCGATGCGATGACGCAGCACCGCCGGCGCGATGCCCTTCACGTCGTCCGGCGTGACGAAGTCGCGTCCTTCCAGCACCGCGGCGGCGCGCGCCGCGCGGAACAGCGCCACCGTCGCGCGCGGCGACGCACCGAGCGCGATCATGCGCTCCTCGCGCGTGCCGCGCGTGATGTCGGCGGCGTAGGCGCGGACGTCGTCGGCCACGCGAACGGTGTCCACGATGCTCCGGAGCGACGTCGTCTCGGCGGCCGTCAGCGCGTCTGTGAATGGGGCGTCGGTCAGGCGCTCCGCATCGAAGCCTCCCTCGTACCGCGCGAGGAGCTCCAGCTCCGCGTCGCGTGACGGGTACGGCATCACCGCCTTGATGAGGAAGCGGTCGAGCTGCGCCTCCGGAAGCGGATACGTGCCCTCGTGCTCCACAGGATTCTGCGTCGCGAACACGGTGAACGCATCGCCCAGCGCGCGCGACACGCCGTCGACCGTGACCTGTCGCTCGGCCATCGCTTCGAGGAGCGCGGCCTGCGTCTTCGCCGGCGCGCGATTGATCTCGTCGCCGAGGAGGAGGTCGGTGAACACGGGACCCGGCTGGAACTCGAAACCGCGCGACGGATCGCGCAGCACATTCACGCCGGTGACGTCCGAGGGCATGAGGTCCGGCGTGAACTGGATACGCGCGTAGCGCAGCCCCAGCGCGGATGCCAGCGTGCGGACGAGGAGTGTCTTCGCCGTTCCCGGCACACCCTCGATGAGGACGTGTCCGCGCGCGAGGAACGCGACGAGCGTGTCGGAGACGGTCGCCTCCTGTCCGACGACGCGCGTCGCGACCATGCGACGGACGCGGTCCAGGAGGGCGGCGCCTTCGGCGGGCGTGATGGTGCTCATGATGTCGTGAGTGAATGTTCGATGCGCTGCAACGCTTCCCCGACTCCGGGGAGCTCGCGATCGGTGATGGTCTCTTCGAGTGCCTGCTTCACGAGCGCGACGTCGCCGCCACGCGCGGGAGCACGCCTGGTGACGGTGTCGAGGAATTCCTCGTCCGTGCGAGCCCACGCGACGGCGCGCGCGTGCTCCGCTCGCCAGCGCACCCCGCGCAGCAGGCGCGCCGTCGCGGTGCGGGTCGCGCGCACCTGCTCGTACGCATGCGCGAGCGCGTCCACCTGCTCGAGTGGATCGCGCCGCTCCACGCGCTCGACGTCCACGGGTGGCAGCGCACGCGGCGCGGCGGCCAGCAGCAGCACGATGGCGGCGAGCACCAGCACGGCAATCGCGCGCCCGAGCGGGTGCACGAACAGGAAGCCCAGGATCACGTCGAACGAGCCGGGGTGGCTGCCATAGCCGTGATGGAATTCGTCGAACGCGAGCGTCAGGCGCGGGGCCGGTCCGCCGTCGCGCAGGTACTCGAGCATCCGGACCGCGATCACGTCCGCGCCCCAGCGGCACCGGCGCAGTACGTCATTGCGCAGGAGGTCCGGGTCGCCGACGACCACCACGCGACCACGCCCGTACGCAAAGCCGACGGCGCCATCGCCGGGAACCGGCGGGCCCCCGTCGTCGCGCTCGAGCGTCGCGAACACCTCGCGCTCGATGGGCGCGCCGCGGAGCCAGCGCACGCCCCACACGTGCACCCGGTTGTCGGCCCAGAGTGGCGGCGTGAAATCCAGCTCACTCGGGCACTCGCGGCCGGCGAGCACGGGCGACGGCAGCACGCCTCCGCGCACGAAATGCGTGACGCCGAGCGAATCCGAGAGCGGCGTGCGCGAGTCGAGCACATACAGCAGCGCCCCGCCGGCGCGCACGGACTCCAGGTAGCGATGCGCGTCCTCGCGCGTGACCGGCCGCGACGGCGCCATCACCGCGTGAATGGTGCGCACTTCCGGCGCATGGGGCGACGACACGCTGTCGCGCCGCTGCACCGTCCACCCGAGCTTCGTCGCGAGGTCACCGAAGATGCGTGCGCCGAGCGAGCCGGCGAGATGCGACGAGAGTCGCGAGTCGCCGAGCCGCCCCGCCGACGCCTGCGGCGTGAGCAGGCCCACGAGGATCACGACGGAGGCGACGACCGGCAGCACCACGCCGGGCTTCGTCCACCAGTCGCGCGCGCGCTTCGGTGCGGGCGTCGTCGTCATGCGGCGCGCGCCACGGGGCGGAACGGCAGGCTGAGGGCGGCGAGCTCGCGCAGGGTTGCTTCGGAGCAGCCTTCATGGCCGTACACCGCAGCGTCGAAGCGCCGCGTGAATTCGCGGAACGGCGCGAGGGAGGACGCACTCCTCCGGCGCAGCTCGCGCGCGTAGTCGCCGCTCGTGCGCGCCGGGTCCAGGCGAATGCGCTCCACGCGCGAGATCGTCAAGATGACGCCGCGATACAGCGCGTGTGCCGCCTCCTCGAAGCGGCCGTCGCGCACGAGGGCATCGGCGGCGAGCCACGGATCGTCCTGCGCCAGCGCCGAGCGACGCATGGGCCGTCGCGCGTCGCTCTCGCCCTCGCGCGCGGCGATGCCGACGCGCACGATCGCGAACAGTACCAGTCCCGCGGTGAAGACGAGCGCGATGTCGCGCAGCGACGGCGCGCTGCCCACGTGGCGCATGATGCGCTCGAACCACTCGTTCAGCCACATGATGATCGAGTCCATGAACGAGCGCCGCAGCGAACGCCGGAACGCAGGATCGCGCACCACCGCCCGCACGGAATCATGGATGGCGGTCGAAGGCCAGCTCGTCTCGATCCCCTGCGCGACGGCCAGGGGCAGCAGCAGCGCGTTCAGGACGCGACCGGCTCCGCGGGCGGCTCGATGCCCAGCTCCTTCGCCATCATCTCGATGTCGAGCCCCTCGCTCTGGATGCGCGCGTCGTAGTACAGCAGCGCCTCGGTGATCGCGATGACGGGATACGCGAGGATCGTATAGAAGGCGCCCGCGATCACCTGGACCACGAAGTTCCCGAACAGCGCTGCGGACAGCGTCACGCCGGCCGCGATCAGGTAATAGATGATCGCGACGAGGCCCAGCGTGTTGAGGATGTGCCGCTTGCGACCCTTGGAGAGCACGCCGGAGCGCGCATATGCCTCCGAGATGCTCGCGTCCTCCAGGATGATGAGCGGCACGATCGCGAACAGTCGCGCGATGACGTACAGCGACCCCACGATCAGCGCGAGGAAACCGATGAACAGGCAGATATATCGCAGCACGGCGGCGGCCAGCACGCGCGGCAGCCGCGGCAGTGCCCGTCGCACGGCCGCGCCAGCGTCCACCGGCTCACCGAGGTATGCGTTGGACGCGCAGGTGATGATGACGGCGCTCATGAGGGCGAACGTCAGCCATATCCCCACGCCGGCCAGGGACGCTACCCACCAGCTCGTCGCGGCCAGCCGCTCGGGATCACTGAAGAACAGCAGCTGAACCACGAGCCATGGCAGGTACGCGAGCGCCGAGCACATGACGAACTGCCCGTAATGCGCGCGCAGGATCTGGAACGCCGCGTCGACGATTTCAGTGACGGACCGCGGGCGCAACGCCGATGAGGCCATGGGCAACGTGAAGGGGACACAACCGTACGCGCCGGGAAGATGGCGGCCCGCCGGGTGTGATGGGAGGGGCATCCGGGATGTGATCGCTAGGAGCACGACCCTTGCCTATGCATCGTTCCGTCCCCGAGAACTAAAGCATCCGTTTGGGGCGCGCGCCACCGGCGCCTGCCCCTCACCCCTCGCACCCGTGGCCGAGCTCAGACTCCTGCTCTTCGTTGCCGGCGAAACGCCGCGCTCGCGTGAGGCCGCGGCCAACCTCACGCGCGCCTGCCGTGAGTTGCTCGAGGGCGTGCACGTCGAGACCGTGGACGTCATTGCCGATCCGGAGCGTGCGGAGGAATATCGCATCCTCACCACCCCCACCGTCGTGCGCGAGGGAATCCTCCCTCGCCGGCGCGTCACCGGCGACCTGCGCGACGGCACGCAGGTGCTCGCCGCGCTCGACCTCACCCCCACCCGCCGCGCTTCATGACCGACCACGCCAGGACAGTCCCCAAGCTGCCCACCGGTATTCCGGGCTTCGACGTGATCGCCGAGGGCGGGCTGCCACTCGCGCGCGCAACACTCATTGCCGGCTCGGCGGGCAGTGCCAAGACCGTGTTCGCCACCCAGTTCCTCGCCTCGAGCATCATCGCGGGCCAGGGCGGCGGTGTGTTCGTCACCTTCGAGGATCGCGTGGAAGACCTGCGCGCCAACATGCTCGGCTTCGGCTGGGACATCGCGCAGTGGGAGCGCGAGGGCAAGTGGGCGTTCATCGACGCCGCGCCCAATCCGGAGGAGCCCACGGCCGTCGTGGGTGACTTCGACCTCAGCGGCCTCCTCGCGCGCGTCGAGAGCGCGATCAGGAAGGTGGGCGCGAAACGGGTTTCCCTCGACTCGCTCAATGCGCTGTTCGTGCAGTTCCCGCAGCAGAACATCCTGCGCGCGGAGCTGTTTCGCATCACGACAGCGCTCAAGCGCATGGGCGTGACGGTCGTCTTCACGGGCGAGCGCGTCGACGAGTACGGCGAGGTGACGAGGCACGGCATCGAGGAGTTCGTCGCCGACAACGTCGTCCTCCTGCGCAACCTGCTCGACAACGAGCGTCGTCGGCGCACGATCGAGATCCTCAAGATGCGCGGCGCGCCGCACCAGCGCGGGGAATTCCCGTTCACGATGTCGTCGCGCGACGGCATCAACGTCATCCCGCTCTCGCGCGTCGAGCTGACGCAGAGCTCGTCCACGATCCGCGTCACGTCGGGCAGCGACGTGATCGACCAGATGTGCGGCGGCGGCTTCTTCCGCGATTCCATCGTGCTCGTCTCCGGCGCGACCGGCACCGGCAAGACGTTGATCGTGACGCAGTTCCTGGCCGGCGGCTGCGCCGCCGGCGAGCGGTGCCTCCTCTTCGCCTTCGAGGAGAGTCGCGACCAGCTCTCCCGCAACGCGAAGGCATGGGGCTACGACTTCGAGGCGATGCAGGCGAGCGGGCAGCTCAAGGTGGTCAACCGCTATCCGCACGCGATGGCGATGGAGGACCACCTCGTCGAGATGCAGCAGGTCATCTCGGACTTCAAGCCGAATCGCGTCGCGGTCGACAGCCTCTCGGCACTCGAGCGCGTCTCGTCACTGCGGAGCTTTCGCGAGTTCGTCATCAGCCTCACCTCGTTCCTCAAGAAGCACGAGACGACCGGGCTCTTCACGTCCACCACGCCGTCGCTCTTCGGCGGCGGGTCGGTGACGGAAAAGCACATCTCGACGCTCACCGACTCGATCATCATGCTGCGGTACGTCGAGGTGGGTGGACGCCTGCGCCGCAGCATCGTGGTGCTCAAGATGCGCGGCTCGTTGCACGACATGAACCTCCGCGAGTACACGATCGACGAGGGCGGGATGCGCATCGGCGAGCCATTCACGACAGTGGCTGGCGTGCTCTCCGGCCACGTCACGTACATGGGCAACGACGGTGACGATTAAGGCGCCGGTGCGACGCTCGCTCCAGCCGCTCCTCCGGCACATCATCGATTCCCTGCCCGACGGGATTGTCGTCGTGTCGAAGGAGGGGCTCCTCGCGTTCGCGAATCCGGCCGCGGCGACGCTGTTCGGCCGCGCCGCGGGTGACCTCGAGGGCCAGGAGTTCGGCTATGCGCTCGCGGGGTCGGAGGCGCCGGAGATCGACATCGTGCGGCCCGGTGGCACGACGGTCGTCGCGGAGTTGCGCGTGGTGGACATCACGTGGGAGGACGCGCCGGCGTACCTCGTCTCGCTGCGCGACGTCACCGATCGCAAACGCGCGGAGGAACATGAGCGCCAGCTCGACCGCGAGCGCGGCGCGCGCGCCGAGGCCGAGGCGGCGAACCAGGCGAAGACGGAGTTCCTCGCAGTGATGTCCCACGAGCTGCGCACGCCCCTGAACGCGGTGCTCGGTTACGCGGAGCTGCTGGACCTCGGCGTGGCGGGCGTGATGAGTCCCGAGCAGCGGCAGCAGGTCGCGCGCATCGCCGCGAGCGGCCGGCATCTCCTCACGCTCGTCAACGAGATCCTCGACCTCGCGAAGGTGGAAGCGGGACGGCTCACGGTCACGCGCGTCCCCGTGAGCGTGTCCGACGTGCTCGAGGCGGCCGTCGTCCTCGCGCAGCCGCACGCCGAGTCGCGCGGTCTCGTGCTCGACGTGCCCGACAGCGTCCCGGGGACGCTGCGGTTCGTCGGCGATCACGATCGGACGCGGCAGATCCTGTCGAACCTCCTGTCGAACGCCGTGAAGTTCAGCGCGCCAGCTGGCCAGATCATCGTTCGCGCGGGAATTGCCGACGACGCCCCTGCCTCGCGCCACCTGCACGGCGCCGGCCCGTGGGTCGCGGTGTCGGTGCGCGACGGTGGCAGCGGCATTCCGGACGAACACCTCGAGTCGATCTTCGCGCCCTTCGTCCAGGCGGAGGGCGGCCACACGCGCCGTTCTGACGGGACGGGGCTTGGACTCACGATCAGCCGCCGGCTCGCGCGCCTCATGCGCGGCGACGTCACGGTGGAAAGCGCTCCGGGCGAGGGCTCCACGTTCACCGTGTGGCTGCCCATGCCCTCGGCTGACGCGATCGACTCGGCGGAGGGCGCGGAGGAGGTGGCGGTTCCTGCATCGCGCACGCGCGGGCTCGGCGAGATCGGCGACGGCCTGATGCGCGAGATCGATGCGATCCTCGACGCGTTCGTCGCCCGCCTGCGCCGCGAGCCCCTGCTCCCTGCCGCGACGTCGCTCAAGCACACGCAGCTCGTCGATCACATCGGCGCGATGCTGGCGGACATTGCGTCGTCGCTCGTCACGTTCGACGAGTCGGACGGCACGCCGTCATCGCTCCTCTCGGATTCAGCGGACTTGCTGCGCTTCGTCGCCGACCGTCACGGCGCGCAGCGCGCACGGCTGGGCTGGACGCCGGACGCGCTGCGGCGGGAGTGCGAGGTGCTCCAGGAAGAGGTGGCCTCGAGCATCCGTCGCTGCTTCGCGACGCCGGCACTGCAGCCACAGGTCGCCGAGGCGATTGGCGTGGTGCACCGCTACCTCGAGCAGGCGGAGGAGGCGAGCAGGCGCTCGCTCGATCGCACCCTCCGCTCGCAGCGCGGGCGCGAGTAGCGCCGTCGCCTACTGCGCGGTGGCCGAACCCTTCCGCGCGTGCACGGCGTCCACGAACCGCTTCGCCTCGCTCTCGCTGAACGATTCGAGCACGTCCTTCCCATCGACGTTCACCTTGCCGAACGACTGTGCCTTCCCGTTCCACTCGAACACGATCTTCCCGTTCTCGTAACGCACGTCCTTCACGGCGGAGAGCGGATAGGCGACGCGGGTCGTGAGCGCGCTCTGCACGGTGCCCTTCACCATCTTCTCGATGTCGGCGCCGAAGCCCGTGCCCTTCACCTTGGTCGTGTCGATGTCGCTGCGCACCTTCGCGAGCGTCTTCTCCGACAGCCCGCCGCTGATGCTGTCGCCGATGAGGGCGAGGTCCACCCCGCCGTCCCGGTTCGTGATGCGAACGTCGCCCGAACCGAGCTCGACGCTGCCACCACCAGTGCCGGCATTGCGCGACACGTTCATCGGGACGGCGGCGGCGTGATCGTCGGCATCGTGATCGCCACAGGCGATCGCCAGCACGGCAGCGAGCGCGAGCAGCGGGCGAAAGGAGAACACTGGCATACCCTCCGGAAGAGTTGTGAACGGTGTGCCGCAAAAGGTGTCACGCAACGGCGCATCGCGCCACGATGCCGCACGCCGCCCCGGCGCGCGCCGGGGTAACTTTCGTTCGGTGAAGCGTTCACACCGCCACGGTACACCGCATCCCCAGGACCTGCCCTTGGCGCATCGCAACACGTTGTCCGTCGCCGTCATCGACGACAATCGCCTCATCCGCGAGTCCCTCGCGGCCATGCTCGACGCCACGCCCGGCATCACTGCGGTGGCCTCCGCCGTGGCGGACGCGTCATTCCTCGCGCAGGCGCTGCCGGACGTCCTGCTGCTCGACATCGGCCTGCACGACGACGACAGCCTCGGCGTCGCCGCCGCGCTGGTCGAGCGCGCGCCGGACGCGCGCATCATCGTGATGGACGTCGTGCCGGTGAGTGAGGAGATCGCGGCATTCGTGAGCGTCGGCGTCTCGGGCTTCGTCTCCAAGGATGCCACCTTCGGCGAGCTGCTCGCGACGATTCGTGGCGTCGCTTCGGGCGAGACCGTGGTGCCGGCGTCGGTCGCGGACACGCTCCTCGCCCGGATCGCGGCCCAGGCCGCGTTGGCCGGCCGCGGCGCCGCCGCCGAAGACGTCCGCCTCACCCCGCGCGAAGGCGAAGTCATCGCACTCATCACGGAAGGGCTGAGCAACAAGGAGATCGCCGAGCGGCTCGGCGTCGCTTCCCACACGGTGAAGAGTCACGTGCGCAACGTCATGGAGAAGCTCGCGCTGCATACGCGTCTCCAGCTGGCAGCATTCAGCCGCCGCGACGACGCCCGATAGTCCGACCTCATCCTTTCGTGCGATACGTTGGGATCGTAACGGACGGTACGTTGCGATATGAACGTTTCATCGAGCGTCATCCCCGTATCACCGGAAACGTCCTCGGACGTCACGCAGGCCGAAGTCCTCCTGCGCACCGGCGCACTCCAGCGCGCCATCTTCAACAGCGCGAACTTCTCGAGCATCGCCACCGACGCCAGGGGCGTGATCCAGATCTTCAACGTGGGTGCCGAGCGGATGCTCGGCTACACCGCGGCGGAGGTCATGAATCGCATCACGCCGGCGGACATCTCGGATCCGCAGGAAGTCATCGCGCGCGCGAAGGCGCTCAGCGTCGAGCTCGGAACGTCCATCACGCCCGGCTTCGAGGCGCTGGTCTTCAAGGCGTCGCGTGGCATCGAGGACATCTACGAGCTCACGTACGTCCGGAAGGACGGCACGCGCCTTCCCGCCGTCGTCTCGGTCACGGCCCTGCGCGACGACGCCGACGCCATCATCGGATACCTGCTGATCGGCACGGACAACACCGCGCGACGCCAGGTGGAGGACGAGCGCATGCGGCTCGACCAGCGCCTGCGCGACCAGCATTTCTACACGCGGTCGCTCATCGAGTCGAACATCGACGCCCTGATGACGACCGACCCGCGCGGCATCATCACCGACATCAACAAGCAGACCGAGGAGCTCACCGGCTGCACGCGCGACGAGCTCATTGGCGCGCCCTTCAAGAACTACTTCACCGACCCGGCACGCGCCGAGGCGGGCATCAATCGCGTGCTGGCCGAGGGCAAGGTCACGGACTACGAGCTCACGGCGCGTGCGCGCGACGGCACCCTCACGCTCGTGTCGTACAACGCAAGCACGTTCCACGACCGTGATCGCCGGCTGCAGGGCGTATTCGCCTCCGCGCGCGACGTCACGGAGCTGAAGCGCTTCGAGCAGACGCTCCAGATGAAGAACGCGCAGCTCGAGGACGCCAGCAGGATGAAGTCGGAGTTCCTCGCCACCATGTCGCACGAGTTGCGCACCCCCCTCAATGCGATCATCGGCTTCTCTGAAGTGCTCGTCGATGGGCTCATGGGCGAGATGACGGAGCAGCAGCGCAGCTACATCGGCGACATCTTCCGCGCCGGCCGTCATCTCCTGAGCCTGATCAACGACATCCTCGACCTCTCCAAGGTGGAAGCCGGCAAGATGCTGCTCGACCTCGAGGCGGTGGAGGTCACACCGCTCTTCACGAACAGCCTCTCGATCGTGAAGGGACAGGCGGCATCGCGACACATCAAGCTCGACATGGACGTGGACACCGGCCTGCGCTCCTTCCGCGCCGATGCGCGAAAGGTGAAGCAGATCGTCTACAACCTGCTCGCCAACGCGGTGAAGTTCACCGACGAGGGGGGCGAGGTCTCGCTGAGCGCCCACAGGGCGCTTCGCGCGGACGTCGGTGCGTTGCCCACGGACGCGCTGGGTCGGGCGTTCCCCCTCGCGGACAACAGCTTCGGTGAATTCCTCCGGGTGTCCGTGACGGACAACGGCATCGGCATCTCGCCGGGAGGCATGGCCAGCCTGTTCAAGCCGTTCAACCAGATCGACAGTGGCCTCGCGCGCAAGTTCGAGGGCACTGGACTCGGCCTCGCGATGGTGAAGCTGCTTGCGGAGCTGCACGGTGGCACCGTGGCGGTGAGCAGCGAGGTCGGTGCAGGCTCGGTCTTCACCGTCTGGCTGCCCCTCCGCTCGCCGAACGGTGACGTCGCGCCAGCATCGGACAGGCCGACCCCGGCGCGAGCCCCCGCCGTTGCGCGGACGGGCGTGCAGACCGCCCTGGTCGTCGAAAGCGACTTCAACTCGGCCCAGCTGATCAGGATGCAGCTCGAGGACGACGGCTTTCGCGTCATTCGCGCGAAGTCCGCGTCGGAAGCGCTGGAGATGGCCTCGATGCAGCCGCTCTCCCTCATCACGCTCGATGTCGTGATGCACGATACGAGCGGCTGGGAGTTTCTCTCGCAGCTCAAGCAATCTCCCGAGCTGCAGGCGATTCCGGTCGTGATCATTTCCATCCTCGCGGATCGCAGCGAGGGCATCGCACTGGGCGCTGCCGCCGTGATGCAGAAGCCGATCTCGCGCCATGAGCTCTCGCAGGTCCTGTCCGATCTCGGACTCCTCTCCACGGAGGCCGGGGGACAGATCACCGTCCTCATAGTGGACGATGACCAGAGTGCCGCCGACCTGGCGACCCTCCGCGTGCAGGGGCTCGCCGACCGCGTCCTCCATGCGCCCGGCGGCGCGGAAGCGATCGACATCGCGCGCCGCGAGTTGCCCGACCTCATCATCCTCGACCTCGTCATGCCCGACGTGAACGGGTTCGACGTGGTGGCCGCGCTCGCCGAGCGGGCCGACACCGCGCAGATCCCGATCATCGTGACCACGTCGGGCGACATCGCGCTCGCGGACCGCGCCCTGCTGAATGAGCACGTGTCGGCGATCATGCTCAAGAACGCGTTCAATCCTGACCAGTTCTCCGCCGAAGTGCGGCGCGCGATGTCCGGTCGTCGTGTGGAGGCCTGAGATGGCTCGCATCCTCGTGGTGGAGGACAACGCGGCGAACCTCAAGCTCGTCACCTTCCTGGTCGAGGGCGCCGGGCACGTCGTGCTCACGGCACCGGATGCTGAGACGGGCCTCGCGATCGCGCGGACGGACCTCCCCGACCTGATCCTGATGGATATCCAGTTGCCCGGCATGGACGGGCTCGAGGCCACGCGCCTGCTCAAGGCCTCGCCCATCACCCGCGCCATTCCGGTCATCGCGCTCACGGCGCTCGCCATGAAGGGCGATGAGGAGCGAATTCGGGCCGCCGGGTGCGACGGCTACATCGCGAAGCCCATGCGCTATCGCGAATTCCTGGCGACGCTGGCCGAACACCTTCGGGCCGCCTGACCGATGCGCCCGAGCCGATTCAGTGCCGACGAGATTCGCCAGGCCATCGAGAGCGTGGACGCGGGGACGCCGCTCGTCGCCATGTGCCGCACCCTGGGCATCACGCAGACCACGTTCTACCGCTGGCGCGCCAAGTTCGGCGTGCCCACGTCGCAGACGCGTGAGGAGCTGCATCAGTTGCGTGACGAGAACGGACGGCTCAAGCTGCTGGTCGGGGAGCTGGCGCTCGAGGCACGCACGCTGAGGTTGGTCGTCGCGCGCTCCGCGCGGACTCCGGCCGCGCTCGACGAGTGAACGTCATTGCCGCGTCCGCGCTGCTCCGCGCGAACGCCGACGACGAGCCCCCGTTCCAGGGTGAGGGCGAGATGCGTCGGCTGTGCCGCGGCTTCGACTGGGACGCATCGGCGCTCGGTTCGGTGCGACAGTGGTCACCCACACTCCGCGCGCTCATCGACGTGATGCTCGCCATGCCCAACCCGGCGATGCTCGTCTGGGGGCCGGAGTTCGTGCAGGTCTACAACGACGCCTACCGTGACATCATGGGCGCCACGCATCCTGCTGGACTCGGCCTGGGCGGCCAGGCGAGCAGCCCCGACACGTGGCACACCGCCGCGCCACTCTACGCGCGCGTGCTCACGGGTGAGACCGTATACATCGTGGATGCCGCGATCCCCATCATGCGTGAGGGCCTGCTCGATGACGCGTGGTTCACGGTGGCGTACGTGCCGGTGCGCGACCATGAGGGGATCGTGGCTGGCGCGCTCGTCTCCATGCACGAGACGACCGACCGCGTCTTCGCAGATCGAGAGAACCTTCGCATCTGCGCGGCGCTCGACCGCATGAACGCCGCGGCGGCCGTCGCGGCGGATGTCCAGCCTCGCGTGCTGGTCCGGCGCGCCGCGGACCAGCTCCTCATCGAAAGCGAGCGGGCGCGCGTGGATGCCGTCGCGGCCCGTACCTTTGCTGAGGCGGCGTGGGAATCGGCAGAGAAGGCACGTGCCGATGCCGAAGCCGCCAACCTGGCCAAGGGGCGCTTTCTCACGGTGATGTCGCATGAGCTGCGCACGCCGCTCAACGCGATTGGCGGCTATGCCGATTTGATCGAGCTCGGCATCCGCGGGCCGGTGACGCCGGTGATGCTCGAGGACCTGCGGCGTATCCAGCTGTCGAAGCAGCACCTGCTGGGACTGATCAACGACGTCCTCGACTACGCCAAGCTGGAGACGGGCACGCTCGACTATCGCTTTGGGGACATCGCGGTGTGGGTAGCGTTGTCCGCCGCTGAAGCGCTCATCTCGCCCATCGCGCAATCGAAGGGGATCCAGCTCGAGGTGCACGGCGCGGATGAGGGCCTCACGGTGCACGCCGACCACGACAAGCTTTGCCAGATCCTCGTGAACTTGCTCTCCAACGCCGTGAAGTTCACGGCACATGGAGGCCAGGTGCGCTTCTCCGTTGCCCCCACGGCACACCTGGTCCTGTTTCACGTGCGCGACTCGGGCATCGGGATCGCGCCCGACGCGCTCGAGCAGATCTTCGCGCCCTTCGTTCAGGTGCGCACGGATCGCGCTCGCTTGCAGGAAGGCACCGGCCTCGGTCTCTCCATCAGTCGTGAGCTCGCGCGCGGCATGGGCGGCGACATCACCGTGCAGAGTGCACCGCGGGAGGGCTCGACGTTCACGCTCACGCTCCCGCGACGCCTAGCGTAACGACCACGGCGTGGCGCGCCCCGTCGTCCACCAGTCGCACGCCGTCCGTGGCCGGCACGCCATCCACGGTCACGGACGCCACGCCGCGCGAGACACCGTCCGGGTTGCGGAGCTCGACGACGTAGGTCGCCGTCCCGCACCGGTAGCTGAGTGTCGCCGACGGCCAATCGCGCGGGATGCACGGATCGAAGTGCAGCACCTCGCCGCGCTTCTCGAATCCGAAGATCCCTTCCAGCGCCACGCGGTACGACCAGCTCGCGGATCCGGTGTACCACGTCCATCCGCCGCGTCCCAGATGTCCCTCGGCGGCGTAGACGTCGGCCGCCACGACGTACGGCTCCACCACGTACGTGTCCGCGCCGGCGCGGTCGCGCGTGTGTGAGAACGGGTTGAGCATGCTGAACAACTCCGCCGCGCGATCGCCATCGCCCAGCTTCGCCATGGCGAGCACCGTCCACAGCGCGGCGTGCGTGTACTGCGCGCCGTTCTCGCGCACGCCCGGCAGGTAGCCCTTGATGTACCCGGGGTCTCGCGCAGTGGCGTCGAACGGAGGCGTGAGCAGCAGCAGGATGCGGGCGTCGCCCCGCACGAGCTGTTCGTTCACGGACTGCATGGCGTGCCGTGCGCGCTCCGGTTCGGCGGCGCCGGAGATCACCGACCAGCTCTGCGCGATGGCATCGATGCGGCACTCCGCATCGGTGGACGTGCCGAGAGGTGAGCCGTCGTCGAAGTACGCTCGCCGGTACCATGCGCCGTCCCAGCTCGTCTGCTCCACGGCTGCCGCATACTTGTCGGCGCGCTCGCGGCAGCGCGTGGCGACGGCGGTGTCACCACGTGCGTCTGCGTGCACGGCGAAACGGCGCAGCGTGGCGGTGAGGAACCATGCGAGCCACACGCTCTCGCCCTGCCCGTGCATCCCCACGCGATTCATGCCGTCGTTCCAGTCGCCCGACCCCATGAGCGGAAGCCCGTGCGCGCCCTCGGTGCAGGCGCGGTCGAGCGCGCGCACGCAATGCTCGTACAGGGTTCCGGTTTCCTCCGTCACCTGCGGCAGGTCGTAGATCTCCTGCTCGCTCGCCGCCAGCTGGCGCATCGTGAGGTACGGCGCGCGTTCATCCCACACACCGGTGTCCGCCGTGACGCGGACGTAGTGGTCGGACACGAATGGCAGCCAGGCGAGGTCGTCGGAGAAGCGCGTGCGCACACCACGTCCGGACGGCTCGTGCCACCAGTGCTGCACGTCGCCCTCCACGAACTGGCGGGCGGCGCTGCGCAGCAGGTGCGCGCGTGCAATCGCCGGCTCGGCGTACACGAACGCCATGGTGTCCTGGAGCTGGTCGCGGAAACCGAAGGCGCCGCTCGACTGGTAGAGCGCCGAACGCGCCCACATGCGGCAGGCCAGCGCCTGGTAGAGCGACCACCGGTTGAACAGCGCGTCGAGCTCCGCGTCCGGCGTCTCTACGGCAATCACGGAGAGCCGTTCGTTCCACTGCCGCATCGCGTCGTCGATGGCGGCGATCGCATTGGGCGGCGCACCGTGGCGCGCGATGAGGGAACGCGCCTCATCCTCGCTCTTCGCCGCGCCGAGCAGGAGGACGACATCCTTCGTCTCACCCGGGGCAATCGTCACGGTGCAGCGGAAGGCCGCGCAGGGGTCATACCCTGCGCCGACCTCACCGGACAACTGTCGCTCGCGCAAGGCGGCAGGCGCCGTGAGGTCGCCGTTGCGGCCAAGGAAGTGGTCGCGTCGCGCCGTGTAGCTCGTGACGGGCTCACTGATCCACGAGAACGCAGTGCGTTCGGCGAAGTCCGGCGCATAGTAGTTTCGCGCGAACAGCGCGCCGGTCTCCGCGTCGCGGCTCGTGTGCAGCTGGTGGCGCGTCTCCTCGCGGTCGGCGCCGAGCGTCCACTCCACGTAGCTGGTCAGCGAGAGCCGCATGGGAGTCGCGCCGCGGTTCGTGATGCGGAGGTGCTCGATCTTCACCGCATCGCTCGCCGGTACGGACAGCGTGAGCGCCGTGTGCACGCTTCCACGCACGTGCTCGAACCGCGAGAAGCCCGGACCATGCGTGACCGTGTACGCCGGTGCGGCGGCGGGGTCACCCACCGCGTCCCACGGGCCGGGCGTCGGACTCCACACCACGCCGCCCGCGTCGTCGCGCAGGTAGATCACCTCTCCGCACGGGTCGCTCACGGGATCGTTGAACCACGGCGTGAGCCGGTAGAAGTAGCTGTTCTCCGCCCACGTGAATCCGCCGCCGCGTTCCGTCACGCAGAAGCCGATGTTCGGGTTCGCGATCACGTTGGCCCACGGCGCCGGCGGCACGCGGTCACCGGCGACGTCGATCTCGTAATCGCCAGCGTCGGTGCGCTGGCCATAACCGTTCGCAGGCACGCGTGCCGTCCCCGCACCGGCCGGTGCGAGCGGCAAGGGCGCCACGCCCGTTGAATGGTGCGTGCCCTCTTCCGCCTCGACGCGCACTTCGTGCTCGCGAATGTTCGCCGCCACGATGGCGCCCAACCCGATGCCGTCACAGCGGATGAAGATGCGCGCCGTGGTGCGCAGCAGCGCCTCGTCCTCCTTCGTGAGCGCGTCCGCACGGCGGATGAACACGCCGCCTGGACGCTCGAGCACACCGCCCTCGCTCGAGCCGATGCTCATCGAGACGAGCTGGTCCTGGAGCTCCTGCGCGTACGAGTGCGTCTTCGTGTTCAGGATCACGAGGTCCGACCGCACGCCCTTCGCGCGCCAGTACCGGTGTGCCACGAGCAGCTGCCGTACGCTCGGCAAGCCGGTCTCGTTCTTGATCGTCGCCAGCACGATGGGCCAGTCGCCCGAGATGCCCTGCGACCACAGCGCGGCCTGGCCGCTCGTGACCGCCGCACGCTCCGCATCCGGTGCGCGCAACGCCGCGTGCGGAAAGATCAGTGCGCCGGCGAGCTCCTGGTACAACGCGATCTCGTCCGGCGCGATCTCGAGGTCGCGCTGCGCAACTTCCGCCTCGGTGCGCGCGAGGCTCAGCGCGCGTTCTGCAGCGGTGACGTCGCGATACCGGTCCGCGAGCTGAAGCGCGGCCTCGCGCGTCGGCGCCACCGCAGTGGTGTACGCCACCGTGGCCGAGCGGCCCGGCTCGATGCGCATGCGCACGCGCAGCGCGACGATCGGATCGAGCACGGCGCCAACGCGTCCGGAGAGCGCAACGCCAGCGTCGAGCGCGCGCGGCGCGTGTACCGTGCGGCCGCGACCGAGGAACTGCGCGCGGTCGGTCTCACAGCTGATGTCGCCGATCCGCTCGGGGCCCGTCGCCACCACGTGCGCACACCAGGGCCAGTGCTCGTCCGCCGAGCGCGCGCGCCGGCTTGCGAGCACCGTCGCATCGTGTGGACGTTCGGTCTGCACGAAGAGCTTCTGGAACCCCTGGTGCGCGCGATCCGCCGCGGACGGACACAGCACCACTTCACCGTAGCTCGTGAGCTCGATGTCGCGCGTCACGTTGGAGTGGTTCACGAGCGTCACCCGGCGCACTTCCGCCTGCTCGCTCGCGATGACGACGATCTCCGTTCGCGTTTCCACGCCGCCGTCGCGCCGCGTGAACACCACGCGGTCCGTGGCGAACGTGGCGCGATAGAACGCGGGCGTCGCCCGCACCGGCTGGTACGCCGACGACCAGAGCGTCCCGGACGTGAGGTCGCGCACGTAGATCCAGTGGCCGGTGTCGTCCTTCGTGGCGTCGGCGCGCCAGCGGAAGACGTCGACCGCATTCGCGCGACTGTGACCCGAGCCGGCATTGGTGAGGAGCACGTTGTAGCCGTGCCCGCCCAGCAATGCCACGTGCGGCTCGGTGGTGTGCGGCGTGTCCACCTGGTGCACGTGGATGTCCGACTGCAACGGCGGCGCGAGCGCATCCGCCGACGCGTCGTCCTGCGGTGGTCGCGGCACGTACCGGCGCGGCACGCGCTCGTCCAGCAGCAGTGCATT
Source organism: Gemmatimonadaceae bacterium (assembly GCA_039928475.1). Taxonomy (GTDB): domain Bacteria; phylum Gemmatimonadota; class Gemmatimonadetes; order Gemmatimonadales; family Gemmatimonadaceae; genus AG11. The sequence continues at coordinate 17,503 of JBDSTA010000222.1, forward strand.
CGCGCGCACGGCGGCGTCGGCCATGAAGCGCTGCTGCCATACCCCTTCGGTGTCGGACGCGCGCATGCTCAACGCATTGTCCAGCGCCACGAGGCTCATGCCGATGTGATGCGCCATGAACGAGCGCACGACGGCGGCGCCTGGCTGGTCGCCATTGCGGGTGTAGTCCAGCGCGTCGTAGAAGCCGTACGCGCCCAGTCCGCCGTGCTGCTCCAGCACGGCGAGGTTCGCCAGCGAGTCGTGCGCATCCACGGCCGTTGCGAGCGCGGTGGCGTATGGCGCGACCACGAGGTCGGCCGCCAGGCCGCGCTTGAGCGCGAGGTCAGGCACGCCGAACGCGCGGTACTGATAGGTCTCGTGCCGGTCGCGCAGGTTGTACGCGGACTCGGAGATCCCCCACGGCACGCCGCGGTCACGACCATACGTGATCTGCCGGTGCACGGCGGCATGGCAGGTCTGGTCGAGCAGCGAGAACGGCCGCGGCGGCATCACGAGCAGCGGCATGAGGTACTCGAACATGCTGCCGCTCCACGACACGAGCGCCGTCGCGCCGTCCGCCACCGTGAGCGACCGGCCGAGGCGGAACCAGTGCTCCGTCGCCGCGTCGCCCTTCGCGATCGCGACGAAGCTCGCCAGCCGCGACTCCGACGCGAGCAGGTCGTACGACGACTCGTCGAGCTTGCCCGAGCGCGCATCGTAGCCGATGGAGAACAGCTTTCGCTGCGGCTCGTACACGAGACGGAAGTCCATCTGCATCGCCATCAGGCGCGCGCGTTGCGCAAGCGCGTCGAGCCGCGACACGAGCGACGCCGCGGCAGCGGACGTCCTCGCGGCCGCGCGCAGCGGCTCCGTCACGTCCGACTCCGGATCGAGGTCGAGCAGCGTCAGCTCGGCGGCAGCGGCGTCGAGCCGGTGCCGCGCCCACAGGCGCGACGCCATCGCCTCCGTCGCCTGCGCCGCAGTGGTCAGCCGCCGCAGGTCGAGGATCGCATGCTGGTATGCGACCAGGCGGTCGCCCACCCACGGCACCTTCGCCTCCGTCTCGCGCGCATCCACGCGAATCCCCTCGGCGGACACCGCCTTCCACACGGCACCGTCGTCCACCGGCGCGTCCGCGATGGCGAGACATCCCTGCGCGAATGCGATCAGGTGCCCCGCGAGGTTGCCCGAATCCACCGTGGATACGTACGGCGGCTCGAGCACGCGAAGGTCGGTGAGGTCGTACCAGTTGTAGAAGTGGCCCGACACGCGCGGCATCCGGTCGAGCGACGAGAAGGTCTGCTCCAGCCGCTCGAGCATCTCGGCGCGCGTCAGGAAACCGAGGTCGCGTGCCGACACCGTCGAGAGAAGCTGGAGCCCGATGTTCGTCGGTGACGTCCGCGAGGCGATCACCGGCTCGGGTGTCTCCTGGAAGTTGTCCGGCACCAGCCAGTTCGTTTCCGCCGTCACGAACCGCTCGAAGTAGCGCCAATGGCGCAGCGCATAGCGCAGGGACGCTGCACGCTCGCGCTCGTCCAGCACGAGGTCGCGGCGCGTGAGCGGGCGGCTGAGCGCAATCGCCAGCTCGGGCACGAGCAGCCACGCGAACGTGATGACGACGAACGCGACCAGCACGGGCCACGGCTGCCGCGCAGGCGCGGTCGACGCGACGGTCGCCGCGATCGCGCCGCCCACCAGCACCGCCGGCCACATGCGCTTCCACACCGAACGGCGTCCGCGCGCCGTGTTGTCCTCGATCTGCGATGCGGTCTGCCACTCCAGCAGCCGCCGACGCGTGAACCCGACGCGCATGAGCGTGCGGCCCACCGCGTCGAGCGCCAGCAGTGCCTGGTCGGGCAGCATCACCATCGCGAGCCCGATCTGCACCGCGGAGCGCTTCGCGTCGTGAAAGAGGGCGATGTAATACGGGCGCCAGCTCTGCGCGCGCGGGGGACGAAGTGCGCCGAAGATCGTCGGGATGAACCACGGCAGGCACAGCGCACCGAGCACGGCGCCTGTCCACGCGGGCCCGCTGCCCGGCAGGAAAGTCCAACCCGCCACGAGCCAGAGCAGCAGCGCCGGCGAACCAAGGCTGCGGCGCATGTTGTCGAAGATCTTCCAGCGCGAGAGCGCCGAGAGCGGATCGCGGTTGGCGTCGCCGGTGCCGGGCACGCGCGACGTCAGCCAGCGCAGCAGTTGCCAGTCGCCGCGGATCCAGCGATGCACGCGACGCGTGGACGTCAGGTACAGCGTCGGATAGTCGTCGAATACCTCCACGTCCGTCACGAGCCCCGCGCGCGCGAACGCGCCCTCGATCAGGTCGTGACTGAGCACCGTGTTGTCGGGGAAGCGCCCCGCTGTCGCGAGGCGGAACGCATCCACATCGTAGATGCCCTTCCCAGTGAACGTGCCTTCGCCGAACAGGTCCTGGTACACGTCGGACACGGCGGTGGTATACGGGTCCACCCCGGGGTGGCCAGCGTACACCGATGCGAAGCGCGACTCGCTCGCGCTCGCGAGAGACACGCTCACGCGCGGCTGGAGGATGCCGTAGCCTCGCACTACCCGTCCGCGCGCTGCATCGAACTCGGCGCGATTGAGCGGATGCGCGATGGTGCCGATGAGCGCCGCCGCCGCGCCGGGGGGCAGCACCGTGTCCGCGTCGAGCGTGATGACGTATCGCACGGAGTCGAACCACGCGAGGTCGCCTTCGGTGACACTGAATGCGTCGCCGGCTTCGCCGCGGATGAACGCGTTGAAGTCCACCAGCTTGCCGCGCTTCCGTTCCCAGCCCATCCAGGTCCCGTCGGCCGCGTTCCACCGACGCGGCCGGTGCATCAGGTAGAACGGCGGCTCCGCTGGCGCGTGCTCTCCCGCGTCGCCATGCGTGGCGTTCAGCGCGCGCACGCCGGCGATTGCGGCGGCGATGATCGCGTCGTCGCCCGGCGTCGTCTCCGTGGGCGCGTCGAGGAAGTCGCTCAGCAGCGCGAAGCGCACCTGCGGGTCACGATTCGCCAGGTACTGCACCTCGAGCTGCTCGAGTGCGTGCGCCGCCGCGTCGACACTCGCGAGCAGCAGGGGTACGACGACCATCGTCCGGTCACGCGCCGGTACCGCCGCGTCGAAGTCCAGCCTCGGCAACCGGTCGGGCGCGACGAGCAGCGGCACCAGCTGGTTCACGAGCGCCACCGCGCCGTCCACGGCGGGGATCACCGCGAGCAGGACGGCCGCGACGACCCACCACGAAGACAGCGCGTCATCCGGCAGGAGCTGCAGCGGCGACACGAATGCCGTGAGCAGGAGCGCCGTCGCAATGGACAGTGCAGCGAAGTAGAGGGGGCTCGGGTGCGTGCGAAGGCCCTCACGCAGTCGCGTGACGACGCCGCCCGTCATGCCGGCGCTGCGCTCGAACGCCTGTCGTCCCTCGCCCACGAGGTGGTAGCCCACGTGGGCCTCTCTCGCCTCGGCACCGCGCTGCGCCAGGTCGTTCGCCGCAGCGTGGATCGCCGCCTTCGCGATGTCGGGCTCGTCCCCCTCGGTCGCCTTGGCGATGCGCTCCACGGCGTGCCGGTAGCGGTCGCGCGTGGCCCGGGTCATCTCGGCGTACGTTCCCGCCGGGTCGCCGCGCAGCACCGCCTCCGTCGCGCTGGCCTTCTCGACGAAGCTGATCCAGTCGATCGTTTCCACGGAGCGCAGGCTCGCGATGGAATTCGCCATCACGAGCTGCGTGAGCGCGAGCTCCTGCGACGACCGCTGCGCCGCCTCCTCCACCGACATCACGTCTTCCGCGACCCACTGCTCGATCCACAGCAGCGGCGTGAAATCAGAGCGGCGGCTGCGGATCTGGTGCAGGAAGCGCGTGAGCAGCGCGGGCGTGAGCGTCGGGCCGCGATGCACGAAGGCGTCGAGCGCGCCGCGCACGTCTTCCGGCGTCTTCGCGGCGAGCAACTGGCTCACCCAGTCGTCCGCCAGCGCGCGGTCGGCGACGTCGCGCGCGACGCGCAGGGCCATGCGTCGGATGTTCTCCAGGTAGCCAAGGCGCAGCATCGCCGGAATCGCCCAGAGCTCGCCCAGCAGCAGCGGCGTCACGCGCTGGTACTCGCGGATCATCAGTGTCACGGTGGCCGCGTCCAGCCGGCCATCCGTGTGCGCGATGAGCTCCATGACGATCGCATAGATCCGCGGGTGCCCCGCCAGCGTGCCCGTGCCCTCGAGCTTCGGCAACTCCTGGTAGTAGCCCGGCGGGAGCGTCGCCCGGATCTCGGTGATCTGCTCGATGACGACGAAGAAGTTGTCGAGCAGCCACGCGCCGCCGGGGCTGATCTCGGCGCCTTCCGCGGCGGCGCGCGCGAGCTGGTCGCGCGCGGCGACGAGCACCTGCTCCGTCGCCTCCAGGCGCGACAGCAGCGGCCCGCGTTCTCGACGCTTGAAGAAGCCGGGTGGTGGCGTGCGCGTGACGACGTGCCCGCGCGCCAGCTTCCGCGCGTGGCTGGCCAGGCGCTGCGCGCCGAACAGCTCTCCCCTGATCGGCGAAATGTCGCCGGACGGCGCACCCTGACTGAACATCGCGCTCTCCGGGAGTGAGGCCGGAGATGATGAGGCTTCAGCTCCGGCCGGCGCCGTCGCATCCCTCAATGCTACCCGATGCGCCATCGCTTATGCAGTGCTCGCGGTCTGAAGGCCCAGCATGCGTGCGAGCACGAGCGCATTGCCGGTCGCCGCGCCGAGCGTCGTGTTGTCGAAGATGCACCAGCACTGGGACGCGTGTGCGGCATCGCGCGCGAGTGCGTGGGCCATCATGCCGAGGAAGCCCTCCGCATAGTCCGAGTAGTACATTCGCGGGGAGCCGTGCAGGCGGTAGTAGGTGATCTCCCTCGCACCACCAGGCGCTGCCGCCTCGGGCACGCGCGCGGGATCGGCGGCGACGCGCGCCACGCCGTGCGCCGTCAGGAACGCATCGGCATCGGCGGCGAACCAGCTCGCATGACGCGGCTCGCACGCCACCCCGCCGCCATGCATCGAGCGCAGCAGCGCGAAGAACGCCTCGGCATGTTCTTCCACGAACGGGAGCGACGGCGGGAGCTGCACCAGTAACGGGCCGAGCCGTTTTCCGAGCCCGCGCACTTCCTCGAGGAACACCTCGAGTGGGATCTCGGCCGCGACGAGCGACTGGTCGTGCGTGATGGTGCGCGGCAGCTTCACCGCGAACCGGAACACATCAGGCACCGCGGCAGCCCAGCGCTCGTACGTCGCGCGCCGGTGATGCCGGTAGAACGACGAGTTGATCTCGGCGCCGGAGAACATCGTCGCGTAGCGCGCGAGATGTGATCCGTCTTCCGGGAAGGCCGCCCACCATTGGCGCG
>JBDSTA010000223.1:0-39474 GCA_039928475.1 Gemmatimonadaceae bacterium
ATGGAGCTGCCCCCCGAGCGGCCGGCTGGCCGCATCATCGGCGAAGGAGTGGCGGCGGTCCCGGAGCTCGTGAAGGCCCTCCAGAACGAAGCGAAGGTGCTCTGATGGCGAACGTCCTCGTCTTTGCCGAGTCGCGTGGCGGTGCGCTGCGCAAGATCGCCTTCGAGGCGGTGACTGCGGCGCGGCAGCTCGCCGATGCGATGGGTGGTGGTGAAGTGCACGCGATCATAACGGGTGCGCCGGGCATCGGTGAGAAGGGTGCGCCGCTTGGCACATACGGCGCCGACGTCGTGCTCGTGGCCGAGAGCGCAGACTTCGCGGGATATGCACGCGAATCGATCGCGGCGACGATTGCCGAGCGTGCACGGAGCGGCGGATATCGCGCGGTGGTGTTGGGCTTCTCGTCGCAGGGACGCGACCTCGGGCCCCGCGTTGCCGCCAAGCTCGATGCACCGATCGCGTCCGACGTGACGTCGATCGCCGCCGACGGAGAGTCGATCGTGGTGAAGCATCCGGGCTATGCCAACAAGGTGACGGCGACGCTCGTGCTCACCGGCCCGCAAGTCGTCATCAGCGTGCGGCCGAGTGCCATCACGGCGACGGAATCGCCGAAGCAGGCGCGCGTCGAAACGGTGGCACCGGTCGCGGCGACCGGTGGCACGGTCACGGTGACCGAGGTGAAGGAAGGCGCGAAGGGACGCCCCGACCTCGGCGAAGCGTCGATCATCATCTCCGGCGGACGCGGACTCAAGGCGGCCGAGAATTTCAAGCTCGTCGAGGAGTTGGCCGACGCGTTCGGCAATGCCGCGGTTGGCGCGACCCGCGCGGTGACCGACGACGGCTGGCGTCCTCACAGCGACCAGATCGGCCAGACAGGGCGGCAGGTGAGCCCGCAGCTCTACATTGCTGTCGGCATCAGTGGAGCAATCCAGCACCTCGCGGGTATGCGGACGTCGAAGACGATCGTCGCGATCAACAAGGACAAGGAAGCGCCGATCTTCAAGGTTGCAGACTACGGCATCGTCGGCGATGTACTGGAAGTCTTGCCGGCGCTCACCGCCGCGGTGCGCGAAGCCCGCAAGGGACATTGACCCTCTCACTCCCCCACTGCATGCGCAGGAAGTTCAGCATGATCATGGGCGCCACGGCCATGGCGATGTTCGCCATCACGGCCGGCGCGCAGACCACGACGCAGACCGGCGCCGGCAAGGGCGGCAGTCCGCACGTGAAGTCGGACTGGAAGCTCTCCGGCGCGAACGTGTCCCTCGAGTACGGTCGTCCGTACCTGAAGGGGCGCGACGAGTCGAAGATGATGCCCGTGGGTACGCCGTGGCGCACCGGTGCGGACGAAGCCACGCTCATCACGAGCGACAGGCCGCTCACCTTCGGCAAGGTCACCCTCGCACCCGGCACGTACACGATCAACACGCAGCCTGGTGAGAAGGCCTGGCAGGTCGTCTTCGGCAAGCTCGACAAGCCGAAGCAGTGGGGCATCCCGTACCAGGCCGCCCTCGAGATCGGCCGCGCACCGATGACGCTTGGCAGGACCGCGACGCCGGTGGAGCAGTTGACATTGCACATCGATCCGTCGAAGTCCGGTGGCACGCTACGGATCGCGTGGGGCACGAAGAGCGCGTCGGTTCCGTTCACGGTCGGCAAGTAGGTAGCGGCAGTGCACATCACGGGCGGCGCGCGGTTCATCATCGGGATGACACTTGCCGCCTTCGTCGTCTCGTGCGGTGACAAGGTCGGCGGCCCGCAGCCCACCGAGGCATGCACGGGCACCTGCGTTCCCTCGTTCGACGTCAATCCACACCACCTCCTCATCACCGTCGGCGACACCGCGCGCTTCGTCGCCAAGGCGCGAACCGCCGATGGCGCGACGGCGATGGTCACGTGGGTCGCGCGCGCCGGGACCACAGGCAATATCCCGATCAGCCTCGATGGCGCTGGTCTCGCGCGCGGCATCGCGGCAGGCAGGGGGTTCGTCGACGCCCACTCGCCGAACGAGCAGACGGCCGGTGGCGGTCGGGCGGAGATCTGGGTGGTGTCGCCCGACACCGCGGCGCAGCCGTTCATCGCGCTGTATCGCGATGCCGCCAGCGGCGACACGATTCCGTATCTCTCGCCATTCGTCGGCCGCGACTCCATCGACATCGTGATCAGCTACGTGATCGGCAACTTCACGAACGCCCCCACACCGCCCACGCTCCGCTTCCAGGTGCGGATCCCGGGCACGGCCAGCGAAGTGTTCGGTGTGACCATGCCCGCGCCCGTCCGCGGCAAGGCGGCAACGACGACGCTGCGCCTCAACCTCAGGCAGCGCACCGCACTCGGCGCACCGGTGTTCGAGCAGCGCACGTACGAGTTCTACGTCCTGCTGCCCCTCGCCGACGGGCGCATCCTTGGCGACCAGACCCCGTACCCGGTCGTCTTTTAGGGGTCCGAAAACGGCGAGTCCCCTCGGGACGCGCGTGATATCTTCGGTCCATGCTCCTCGACCAAGAGACCTGCACGCGCGCACTCGAGACGCGCGACCCGCGCTTCGACGGTGTCTTCTTCGTCGGCATTCGCTCGACGGGGATCTACTGCCGCCCGATCTGCCCGGCGCGCGCGACACTGCGCAAGAATCGCCGGTATTTCACGCATGCGGCGGCGGCCGAGCGTGCCGGATTTCGCCCGTGCCTGCGATGTCGCCCCGAGCTCGCACCCGGCTTCGCGCGCGTGGACGCCGTACCGCGCCTCGCGCAGACGGCGGCGCGGCGCATTGCGGCCGGTGAGCTGAACGGGCGCGGCGTGGACGCACTCGCGTCGTCGCTCGGCGTGAGCGCGCGCCAGTTGCGCCGCGCAATGGAGCAGGAGCTTGGCGTCTCGCCCATCGAGCTTGCGCAGACCCATCGCCTCCTGCTCGCCAAGCAGTTGTTGACGGACACGCAGCTCTCCGTATCGCGCGTTGCCCTCGCGAGTGGTTTCCAGAGTCTCCGGCGCTTCAACGCATTGTTCCTGGAGCGCTACCGGCTCAATCCGCAGACCATGCGGCGCCGCGCCGCGGCGCGGGAGTCGGTGCCCGCCGAAGGCGATGGCGTGGTGCTCCACCTCTCGTACCGGCCGCCCCTCGAATGGAAGGCGATGCTCACGTTCCTCGGCGCGCGCGCCGCGCCCGCCACGGAGGCCGTATCGGGCGATACGTATGCGCGCTCGCTGCGCGTCGGGGCGCACGCCGGTGTGATCCGCGCGTCGCAGTCCGGCAGCGCCGACGCCATTCGCCTCGAGGTGAGTGCTTCGCTCCTGCCGGTGCTGCTGCAGGTGACGACGATTGCGCGCCATCTCTTCGACCTCGATGCGGAGCCGGTGAAGATCGCGCGTCACTTGAGTGCGAATGGCTTCGAAGCGATACGCGGGAATGCGCGCGGGCTGCGTGTCCCTGGCGCCGCCGACAGCTTCGAGCTCGCGGTGCGGGCGATCCTCGGCCAGCAGGTGAGCGTGAAGGGAGCGACCACGCTCATGACGCGGTTCACGGAGCGGTTCGGCGAGAAGATCGAGACCGGCGTGCCTGAGCTCGTACGCCTGCCGGCGCGCGCGGTGGACGTCGCGCGCGCGTCGGCGGACGACATCGCCGCGCTCGGGTTGCCGAAGGCGCGCGCCGCGACGATCCACGCCATTGCGCGCCTGGTTGCCTCGGGAGAACTGCGCATCGAGCCCGAGTCCGACGTGCGCGCCCTCACGCGCCAGCTGCTCGCAGTGCCCGGCATTGGCCCGTGGACTGCGGAGTACATCATCATGCGCGCCGTGCACTGGCCGGACGCTTTTCCCGCGTCCGACCTCGTGCTGCTGCGCTCGGCGGGAAACCTGAGCCCTGCGAAGCTGCTCCGTGCCGCTGAGGAGTGGCGGCCATGGCGCGCCTATGCGGCGATGCACCTCTGGCGGCGGGCCAGGGCCAGGGATTAAGCCAGCATTACGATTGGCTGAAGTCGCGGTTCGCGCATTGATTCGCGCGGCCGCCGGCCGTATTCCCAATGCATCCCCATCCGAGTCGGTGTGATGCTGCGATCAGCTTGTCTTTCCCTGGCCGCCGTGCTCGTTGCGACGAGCCCGCTGTGCGCGCAGGACCGCAGCGCGGCGCGCCTGCACGAATTGGTCGAGGGCCTCACCGTCACGCCACGCGTGCTGATCATTGGCGCGCGCCCCGATGATGCGGACGAGGACCTCGTCGCGTGGCTCGCGCGCGAGAAGCATGTGCAGACGGGGGTGCTTTCGCTCACGCGAGCGGAGAGCGGGCCGAACTACGCCGGTGTCGAGAGTGGTGTCGCGCTGGGCGCCATCCACGTGGAGGAGGCGCTGGCGGCGCGCCGCATTGACGGTGGCGAGCAATTCTTCACGCGCGCGTTCGACTTCGGGCCGGCGCGCAGCGCGGACGAGGCCTTCAAGCGGTGGAATCACGACAGCCTGCTCGCGAATGTCGTGTCAATCATCCGGACGTTCCGCCCGCATGTGATCATCGCGCGCTTCACGGCGGACTCCGGCCAGGAGGGACATCGCGCGGCGAGCGCGATCCTCGCGCGCGAGGCGTTCGACGCCGCGGTGGATACGCTGCGCTTCAAGCGCGCCGCCTTCGGGTCGCCGTGGTCGGCGACGGCGCTTTACGAGCCGGGCAGTGGCGTCACCATCGACCCGCGCGGCCAGGACGCGATGCGTGGCGAGAGCTTCGCCGAGATGGCTGCGCGCAGCCGCTCGCAGTTCCGTACGATGGGATTCCTGATGTCGCCATGGCAGGGCAGCGGTGTGATCCAGCTGCGACGCGTGGCACACCGTGCCGGGACGGCCGCCCCTGCAGTGTCCACGCTGTTCGGCGGCGTGGACACGAGCTTCGCGCGGCTCGACTCCGCGGCCATCCCGAATGTCCGGCGAATGCTCGCGGGCTATGTCGCCACTGCGGACTCCGCGCGGGCGGCCCTCGCGGAAGGCTCGACGTCGCTGGTCGCGGGGTATCTCGGGCGCGCATCCGACGTCGTCACCTTGATCCGCAATGCCGTGCCCAGCTGCAGGCATCCGTCGAGGGATGCCACCGTGTCCGTAGGGCCTCGCCGCGTCTGCACGCCACAGTTCATGGAGCTCGACGCGTCGGTGGACCTCATGCAGTCGCGCGCCGACGAGGCACTGCTCATTGCGTCCGGCATCTCGTTCAGCGTCGTGGCCGATCGCGAGTTCCTCTCGAATCGCGATACCGCCGCGGTCACCATCACCGCCTTCAATCATGGCGATACCCTCGTCATGCTGAACGACGTCACGCTCTCCGGCGGCGTGGACGTCCGCATGACGCAGCCGATCCCGCTGCCCGCGCACGACAGCGTCACCGTGCATCGCCTGCTCGCGCATCTCGCCGATGCCCACCCGTGGTGGCTCTGGCAGCGCAAGGACAACCTCTATCCCGACGTGACCACCCCCGTGGACGGCGTGCCCCACGCGGACCTCATGCCCACCGAGTGGGGCGTGAGCGGCAGCACGGTGCCGGAGAACATTCGACGGCTGAGCGACCTGGTGGCCACGGTGACGTTGTACGGGACCACGCTCACCACCAGCGTCGCGAGCGTCGTCTACCGCGACGCGAGCCCCACGGAGGGCGTGCATGAGCGCATGGTCAGTGGCGTTCCCGCCGTGACGCTCGGCTTCGAGCGCGCGCTCGAATGGGCGCAGGCCGGCAAGCCCCTGAAGAAGCAGCTGCGCCTCACGGTGCGTTCCTTCTCCGATCGCGCCGTGAGCCTGTTGATGAAGGCGCCCGGCGCAGGCGGCGCGATCCGCTTCGACTCGCTCCCGCCGATGCTCGACGTCCCCGCTCATGGCGCTCTCGATCTCCGCGTCCCGCTCAAGGGCACCGTTCCGCCCGGTCGTTACGAGATGTCGATCTTCGGCATGCTCACGCCCGACGAGTACACTGCAGGCTTCAAGACCGCGCAGTACCCGCACCTCCCCGCCATTCATCTCTTCCGCAATTCCACCGTGAACGTGCAGTCGGTGGATGTGGAGATTCCCACGCGCCTGAACGTCGCGTACGTACGGGGCGTGGGCGAGGACACGGACGTCGCGCTCAAGCAGCTTGGCGTCCCGACATATGTGTTCAACGACGAGGGCCTCGCCCGCTTCGACCTCTCCGACTTCACGACCATCGTGATCGGGCCGGACGCCTACGAGACGAACCGTGGCCTCTACATGCTTGGCCCACGCCTCGCGGAGTTCGCGCGCAGGGGCGGCACGCTGGTGGTGATGAGCAACCCCGCCGCCGCGCGCCAGGCAGGTGTCCTGCCGTTCCCCGTCACCTTCGCCACGCCACTGGGCGACCGCGTGACGGCGGACGATGCGGGCGTGCGCATGCTCGAGCCGCGCAATCGGCTGCTGACGTGGCCGAACGTAATTCGCGACCAGGACTGGTCGCAGTGGGTCGGCGCTCGCGCCACGGGCATTCCCGGCAGCGCGGATGCGCGATACGCCGCCGCAATCGAGATGCACGACGCCGGGGAGCGTGAGAACCGCAACAGCCTGCTCGTCGCGACGCTGGGGAAGGGGCGCGTGGTGTACACGAGCATCACCTTCCCGCAGCAGGTCGCGAATGGCGTGAACGGCGCCATGCGACTCTTCATCAACGTGCTCAGCGCCGGCGTGCCGGCAGAGACCAAGGTGGCGAACGCGAATCCCTGACCAGCGGCCGCCGGACTACACGTCGCAGATCTCGAACGCCTGGCGCATCGAAGTGAGTGCGTCGCGCCTGGGCACGAACTCCTGCGCGACGAAGCCCGTGAAGCCGAGGTCCGCGATCGCCTGCATCACCCGGCGGTAGTTCAGCTCCTGCGTGTCGTCGATCTCGTTGCGGCCCGGTACGCCGCCCGTGTGGAAGTGCGCGATGTGCGCGAAGTTGTCGCGGATCGTGCGGACGACGTCGCCTTCCATGATCTGCATGTGGTAGATGTCGTAGAGCAGCTTCACGCGCGACGACCCCACACCTTTCACCACCTCGACGCCCCAGGCGGTATGATCGGCCTGGTAGTCCTTGTGATCCACCCTGCTGTTCAGCAGCTCGAGGCACAGCGTCACGCCATGCTGCTCGGCGAGGGACGCAATGCGCCTCAACCCCGCGACGCAGTTGGTGACGCCCTCGCCGTCGGACAGGCCGGCGCGGTTGCCACTGAAGCACACGATGTTGGGCACGCCCGCGGCGGCGGCGAGCGGGATCATTCGCGTGGCGTCGGCGACGAGCTTGTCGTGATTGTCCGGCCTGTTGAAGCCCACCGGAATGGTGCCGAAGCCGTTCGCCATGGCGCATTCGAGACCATGGCGCTTCGGGGTACCCCAGTCCTTCTCGTCGAGCAGCTCCACCGACCGGTAGCCGATGGCCTTGGCGGCTTCGCACAGGTCGTCGAGCGGGATTCGCCCATAACACCAGCGCGAGATGGAGTGCTTCAGGCGGCCCGCAGGCTTCGGCGTGCTCGGCATCGCGCCGAGGAGATCCGCCGGCGCGAACGCCGCCGATGCGGCAACAGCACCGAGCGCACCGAGTGCGCGGCGACGCGACAGCCCCATCAGATCTCTCCCCGCTTGATCGACGCAACCGCGTTCGAGACAGCGCGCGCGGTGAGTGCCATGTAGGTGATGCTCGGGTTCTGGCAGCCGTTGCTCGCCATGCACGAGCCATCCGTGAGGAACAGGTTCTTCGCGTCCCACGCCTGGTTCCACTTGTTGAGCACACCCTCGTCCGCGGTCTTGCTCATGCGCGCGCCGCCCATCTCGTGGATGCAGTGGCCGGGCGGGTTGTTCGAGCCCCACGACGAGATGTCCGTGCAGCCCGCCGCATCGAGCATTTCCTTCATCGCGACCTGCATGTCGTTGTCCATGGCCTTCTCGTTCTCGCGCCATCGGACGTCGATGCGCGCCGCCGGCACGCCCCACTTGTCCTTCACGCTCGGGTCGAGCGTGATGCGGTTGTCCTCGTGCGGCAGCGTCTCTCCCCAACCCGACGCGGAGAGCCGCCATGGCCCGAGGTCGTCGATCAGCGACTCCTTGAACGAGGCGCCATGGCCGGCCATGCCCGATCCGCGTCCCCATCCACTGCGGCTCGACCCGCCCTGCATGCCGTAGCCGCGGAGGAACTCGGGGTGCTCCGACTTCACATTGCGGAAGCGCGCGATGTAGATGCCGTTGGGCCGGCGGCCAGTGGTCCGCTTGTCGGTGAAGCCCGGCACCGTCCCTCCGGCGCCGGAGCCGTAGTGGTGATCCATCACGTACCGGCCGAGCGTTCCGCTCGAGTTGCCCAGGCCGTCCGGAAAGCGCGCGCTCTTCGAGTTGAGCAACAGGCGCACGGACTCGATCGCCGAGGCACAGAGGAACACGACGCGCGCGGTGTACTCGCGCTCCTGCATCGTGGTGGCGTCGATCACGCGCACGCCGCGCACGCGGGAGCGCTTCGCATCGTACAGCACCTCAGCGACGACACTGTTCGGGCGCAGCGTGAGGTTGCCGGTGTTCTGCGCCGCGGGAAGCGTCGAGCCCAGGCTGCTGAAGTACGAGTGCGTGATGCAACCACGCTCGCAGGGGCCACAGTAGTGACAGGGCAGGCGCCCGTTGTGCGGCTTCGTCAGGATCGCCGCGCGCCCGATCGTCATCACGCGCTCGCCATTGAACGCCTTCATGATTTTCGGCCGCGCATCCTGCTCGACGACCGTCATCCCCATGGGCGGCAGGAACTCGCCATCCGGCAGCTGCGAGAGTCCTTCGTGCGCACCACTCACGCCGATGAACTTCTCCACATGCGAGTACCACGGGGCGATGTCCTTGTAGCGAATGGGCCAGTCGTTGCCGTGTCCGTCCTTCGCGTTGGCCGCGAAGTCGAGGTCGCTCCAGCGGTAGACCTGTCGCCCCCACGTGATCGAGCGACCACCCACGTGACGGCCGCGAAACCACTTGAACGGCGCGTCCTCCGGATTCGTGTACGGATTCTCTGCGTCCTTCACGAAGAACTTGTGCCCCACCTCATCGCACGCGTAGCAGCCGCGCTGCACCGCGTAGTCCTTCTCGAGGCTCTTCCGGTCGCCGAGCCCGCGGAAGTGCATCTCGTACGGCTGCACGTGTTCCACGTAATCGGTCCTTGCATCAACTGGCCCGCCCGCTTCCAGCACGAGCGTCTTCAGCCCGTGCTCCGTGAGCTCCTTCGCGGCCCATCCGCCACTGATGCCCGAGCCGACGACGATCGCGTCGAAGTGCGTCACCTCGCGCATCTCAGCGTCCTCCGCGGAGCGGCATCGGCGCACTCCCGTTGAACGCGCCGGGCATGATCTCCACCTTCAGCACGTCCTTCTGTACGCGCTCGGACGTGAAGTAGCCGTGCACGATGAGGCCCTTGAGCCGCCAATACGTGCGCGCAGGCTCCGTCCGGCGATCGCTCACCCGTTCCATCGCCTCGATCGCCATGCCGCGATACTCGGGCGTAAGTGCGCCGAACGGAATGCCCGCCGCGCTCGCCAGTTGCTGCGTGAGCGCGTCCAGTCCGGCGACGAATGCCGCACGGTCGGCATCCGAATAGTTCTCGCTCGCGATGACGTCCACGAACGCCGGCACTCCAACATCCACCGCGCCGGGCGTATCCGTCCTCGGCAGCAGCGTGTCGGCGATGGCGCCAATGAGCGCCAGATGCGCCGCACTCAGTCCATCTGCGGGCCGGATGCCGGACGCGACGCGCGTCCAGGCGGCGTGCGATTCGTGGGGAAGGAGCGCCAGCGCGGTGGCGGCGCCGAACGCGCGGAGCAGGTCACGCCGATGCATGTCGAGCGGGGGTACGGGAGAAGTGTTGCGCTACCGTACGACCCCGCCGACAGTCCGTCAACCGCTCGCGGCGGCTAGCCGTGGTCCTTCGTCTCTCCCAGCGCCTCGACCGCTGCCTTCCGTACCTCGGGATCCTTGTCGCTCAGTGCGCGCGTGAGACCCTTCACGGCCGCGTCCGTGCCGATATGCCCAAGCGCCTCCACGGCATTCTTCCGCAGGTCGCGATCCGCATCGGACAGGAGTCCCACGAGCGCGGCCGTCGTCGCCGGATCAGCGATCTCCGCGAGCGCCTGCGCCGCGCGATGACGCAGCTCGGCGTCCTTCGACGCCAGCGCCCGGGTGAGTCCCTGCGGCGCCTCGTGCAGCTCATCGAGGTCGCCCAGTGCCTCCGCCGCCGCGCGCTGCACCTCGATCTCCGGATCGTCGAGTGCCCTACCCAGCGCGGCGGCCGACGACGCTGCACTCAGGCTGCCGAGCGAGCCGGCCGCCGCAACGCGCACGCGAGCATCCGCGTCGCCCAGCGCGCGTTCGAGCGGCGCGATCGCCGACGGCTGCTCGAACTTGCCCAGCACGTCCGCGGACATCGCGCGGATGTTCGGATCCGCGTCGCGCAGCGAGCCGATCACGTCGGCGACGGCGCGCGCGTCCTCGATTTGTCCGAGCGACCAGATCGATGCGAGGCGCACCTTCGGGTCAGGCCCGTGCATCCCCTTCAACAACACGGGCACGGACGCGTGGTCCTCGATCTCTCCGATCGCCCAGGCGTTCATCGCCGCCACGGCGGGAATGCGATCGTCGAGCCCCTTCTCGAGCGTCGCGAGCACGTCGTGCACCTCACCGTCACCCGCAGCGTGTGCGGCCGCCTCGCGCACGAGGGGCGACGCATCCGAAAGCAGCGCGTTCAATCGCGCCGGCGCGATGGCGCTGTTGCCCAGCATCTTGCTCGCCACGCGTCGCACGCAGGCGTTCGGTGAGCTGAGCTCCGCGACGAGCCGCTCGATTGCGCGCGCGTCCGTGATCCTTCCGCCAATGGAATCCTTCGTCACCTGCAGAGACGCGGACGTCCCCGCGAAGCGACCCACGCCACCGCGCTCCCCGCCAGACCAGAAGTTGCCGATCTGGTCGCCGAGCAGCTCGCAGACGACGGGATCGGTCTTGCCCAGCGCATCGAGGAGAATCGCCACGCGCCCCGAGTCCGGCCCGGCATGACGATGGGTCCAGTCGTCGTGCGACGCCCACGGCGGCGAGGCGGGGCTCAGCTTCACCACGGCGCCGACGGCGCCCGCGCCGAGGACGGCAGAAAGGAGCAACACGGGTAGCGCGCGCATGATCAATCCCTCCGCTCGCCGAGCGCTTCCGCCGCGGCGCGACGCACCTTCGGATCCTTCGACGTCAATGCCGCGCGCAGCGCAGCCGACGCCGCGGGATCGGCGATGTTCGAGAGGGCGGACACCGCATTCTCGCGCACGTCCCCATCGGCATCCTCGAGCATGCGCCGCAGGGCAGGGATGGCGCCGACCACCGACCGCTCGCCTGCCAGTTCCGCTGCCTTCGCTCGGACGTCGGCATTGGTGTCCTTCAGCAGGGCGAGCAGGGTGGGTTCGGGGATCGGCGACCTGAGCTCGTTGAGTGCGTCGAGTGCCTGCTTCCGCACATCGGCATCCGTGTCCGTGAGGGCTGCCAGGATGTCGGCGGAATGCGCGCTGTCATGAAGCTCGGCCAGGGCCTCGATCGCCGCCTGCCGCACGTCCGACGACGGATCGTGCATCAGCTTCGCGAGTGCCGGCGCAGCAGAGCGATCCCTCAGTTGCCCGAGCATGTGCGCGGCCGTGTGGCGCAGGTCCGCGTCGCGGTCGTCGAGCAGTCGAATCACGGACGCTGCCGGAATGCCCTCGTCGAATTCGGAGAGTGCATTCAACGCCTCCTTCTTCACGTCCGTGTTCGGATCGCTCAACAGCGCAGCGAGCGGCGCCACGGAACGCGGGTCCTTGAACTGGCCGAGCGCATCTGCCGCGGCGGCACGCACCTTCGACTCCGCGTCGCGCAGCGCGGCGATCAACCCCGGCACCGCGCGTGAGTCCTCCAGCTTCCCGAGCGACTGCGCCGCCGCCACGCGCACATCGGTGTCCTCATCCTTCAACCGCGCGATCAGCGCGATGACGACCGTGCTGTCCGCCGGCGTCAGGTGCGTCCTCTGCGAGGCAGCCAACGCGAGGAGGGCGGGCAATGCGTCCGGCACCTTCGGTTCACCACCCTGCTCGATACTGTCAGGCCTGCTCGCCAGCCCTGCCTCACGAACGGTCTTGCCGGTGACGCTCGGCGCCACCGCAATCGTACCGACGATCGCCAACGCCGCGGCGATCGCGAGCGCCCTGCGGGGTCGCACGACCGGCGTGCCTTCCTCGAGCAGCTTCTCCACGCGTGACACGAGCAGGGACCGTTCCTCCGCCATGCCGGCGACGGGAACGCCGAGCGGCGACGCCTGGATCCACTCGGCCACCTGCGCGATGCAGCGCGCGAGCGCGACGCCGGATCCCGTCCGCGTCACTGCCCACTCGTCGCACAGGTACTCGGCGGACGTCGCGATCTGCCGACGCGCGATGCGATTGAGCGGCTGGAACCAGAACACGCGCTCGACCAGGCTCGCGAAGGCGAGCCAGAGTGGATCGCGACGCGCGAGGTGCGCGAGCTCGTGCGCGAGCATGCTGCGCTGCTGCTCGAGGTCGAGATGCGTGAGCGCCGTCTCCGGCACGCAGATCTCGCGTACGCCGAGCGCAATCGGGCTCGAGATGCGCACGGTGGACGTCAATCGCGGCGAGCGGTGAAAGCCGGCGTTGTGCGCGAGCAGGTTCAGCTCGTCGAGCAGCCGCCCGTCCTGCACGGCGCGACGGTCGCCGATGCGGCCGACGAGGATGAGGCGTCGCGCGGCGAAGGAGAGGGCGAGCACGAGCGCGATGATTCCCCACACCAGCACCGCAATCGTGTGCGTCGCGATGGGCGCCGGAGCGACGAATGCATCCGCTGTTGCCGGCGAGGCTGGTGTCGCGGGGACGCCGATGGCGTCGGCGCGTGTGTCAGGCACGGTGGTCCCCGCGCTCTGGTGCTCGGGCAACACACGTGTCGCGCTCGGTGCGGCGGCGGAAGGCGCGAGCGACACGCTGCCCGCAGGCTGCACGTCGAAGCGCAGCTGCACCGTCGCCGTCACCAGCCCGCCGACGAGCGCCGTCTTCCACAGGATGTCCAGCGCGGCCGGCGACAGCCGTCGCGTGCGCGAGATGAGCCACGCCAGCGCGAGCAGCGCGGTGCTGTGCACGAGGTACGTCAGCAGCCACGCGAGCAGCGTGGACGACAGCGAGTCGGTCATGGCTCTTCTCCCTTCGGCGTTTCGGCGTTCTCGATCATCGCCTTCACGCGCGCGAGATCGCCCGGGCTCATGTCATTGGCCGAGATGAGGTGGCTGACGAGTGCGGCGACGTCGCCGGCGAAGAGGCGCTCGGTCAGCTCGCTCACCATCGAGTGTTGGACATCCGATTCGCTGATCGTGGAGCGGTAGACGTACTGCCGGTCCACGACGCGGCGGTCGACGATGCCCCTACGCTGCAGCCGCGCGACGAGTGTCGCGATGGTCGTCTGCGCCAGGCCACGTTCGGCATAGAGCGCCTCCCATATGTCGGCAACGGAGGCTTCGCCGCGCTCCCAGAGCAGGCGGAGGATGGCGATCTGAAGTTCCGTGAGCTCGTGTCGCTGGGGCATCGCAACTCCGTGAGTGTTTCTACAAGTGTAGATTTACAGATGTAGATGACGGATGTCAATAGTGATGTTCTCGTTGTTGCCCGTTCGACGCGCGGATACCTTCCCCGCATGACACCAGGCAGCGTGGTCTTCCTGTTCATTCTCGTCGCGGCGATGGGCTTCTTCGCCCTGAACGTCCAGCGGCTCGTGAGCTACCTCAAGGTCGGCTACGCGGAGACGCGGACCGATCATCCGCTGGTCCGGCTGCGAAACGTGCTGGAGATCGGCATCGCGCAGAAGAAGATCTTCCGCGATCCCGTCGCCGGGCCGATGCACGCGCTGATCTTCTGGGGCTTCATGGTGCTCACGGCAGGCACGCTGGAGATCCTCATCGCGGGCGTGTTCCCGTCGTTCTCGTACGAGCTGCTGTTGCCGAAGACGCTGTTCAAGCTGTACTCGACGTCGCAGGACGTCTTCGCGGTGCTCGTGATTGCCGCGATCGGCTTCGCGCTCTATCGCCGCCTCGTGCTGCATCCGCGGCGCCTCGAGGGCGACGACCTCGAGCACACGGACGCCCTGATCATCCTCAGCATGATCGCGGGGCTGATGATCACGCTGATCCTCAGCAATGCCTTCCTCGTCGCGGCGAACCACACCGCGTTCGGTCCCGAGAAGGTGGTGTCGTTCCCGCTCGGCGTGGCGATCAACCACATGATGGCGCCGGGTGCGGCGATGGTGCGCTACCACATCTTCTGGTGGGCGCACGCGCTGCTGATCCTCGCCTTCCTCAACTACCTGCCGTACTCGAAGCACCTGCACGTCGCGTCATCGCTCATCAACGTGTACTTCTCGAACACGAGCGGGCCGGGCACCAAGGGCGCGATGCGCTACATGGACCTCGAGGCCGACGTGGAGCAGTTCGGCGCGAGCGACGTGGAGCACCTGTCGTGGAAGAACCTGCTCGACGGATATTCCTGCACGGAGTGCGGCCGCTGCACGGCCGCGTGCCCGGCGAACATCACGGGGAAGCTGCTCAGCCCGCGCAAGATCATCGTCAACACGCGCCAGCGCCTGATGGAGAAGGCGCCGGTCGTCACGGGCGATCGCATGGACTTCCTCAAGCCGATGCTCCTGCACGGCGAGGGTGGCGACGCGGGCGCGACGACGGTCGTGGACGTGATGGCCCACCGGCTGCTCGACACGTACATCACCGAGGAAGAGCTCTGGGCGTGCACGAGCTGCCGCGCGTGCGTGGTCGAGTGCCCGGTATCGATCGACCAGCTCGACGTCATCAACCAGATGCGCCGCAACCTGGTGCTCACCGAGTCGCGCTTCCCCGAGGAGCTGCAGCCGGTGTTCGAGTCGCTCGAGCGCAATGGGTCGCCGTGGGCGTTCAACGCCGGCGACCGCGCGCAGTGGGCGGACGGCCTGCACATCTCGACAATGGCCGAGCTCATGGAGCGGGGTGAGCGGCCCGACATCCTGTACTGGGTCGGCTGCATGGGTTCGTTCGACGACCGCGCGAAGAAGATCACCGTCGCGTTCGCGCGCATCATGCAGGCGTGCGGCATCAACTTCGCCATCCTCGGGCAGGAGGAGAGCTGTCACGGTGACCCCGCGCGCCGCATGGGCAACGAGTACCTCTACCAGGTGCTCGCGAAGAACACCATCGAGACGCTCGACCGGTACGAGGTCAAGACTATCGTCACGCACTGCCCGCACTGCTTCCACCAGATCGGCAACGAGTTCCCGCAGCTCGGCGGCAACTACGAGGTGATCCACCACTCGTCGTACATCGAGCGGCTGTTGCAGGAGGATCGCGTACCGCTGAAGACGTCCGAGGGCCAGGCGCTGACGGTCGCATACCACGACTCGTGCTATCTCGGCCGCTACAACGACGTGTACGATGCTCCGCGCGAGACCTTGAAGCGCGCACTGCCGGTGATCAACCTCGTGGAGGCGCCGCGCACGAAGGACCGTGGCCTGTGCTGCGGTGCGGGCGGCGGGCGCATGTTCATGGAGGAGCGCACCGGCAAGCGCATCAACATCGAGCGCACGGAGGAGCTCATCGCCACCGGCGCCGATGCCATCGCGGTGGCCTGCCCGTTCTGCATGACGATGATGACGGACGGCATCAAGGCGCAGGGCTCAGACGTGCCGGTGTACGACATCTCCGAGGTCGTGGCGGGCCAGCTCGCGTAGCGCTCGGGCAACAGCGCTACGCAGCTACTCCGTGCTCCATCGCAGGCGCCACAGCGTGACCGTCTGCGAGATCTCGCCCTCGCGAAATGGGCGGGGATCCGGCTCGGACACGATGCCCCGCTCGAGGCACTCCTCGCGAAACGCATCGAGCGCGATGCGTCCCGGGTCCGCCACGATCGCCTCGCCGCCCTTCCGCAGCGTGAGCGCGATCGCGTCCGCGACGAGCGACGCATACCGGTGCTCGTAGAGCACGTCCGACGCGAGCACCACGTCGAACTTCCCCAGGCCGGACGGCATCGACGCCCAGTTCACCATGCGCGACTGGATCTCCACACCCGTCGCCTCGGCCACGTTCAGCGTCGCGAACAGAAGCGCGTCGTCGTAATAGTCCGTCGCGACGACGTCCGCGCCGGCCATTGCTGCACCCATGGCGACCACACCGAGGCCGCAGCCGAGCTCCAGGACGCGAAGGCCCTTCAGGCGCATGAGCGCGACCTCGTTCGCGAGGATCTGCGCTGATGGCCACAGGTCGGCCCAGTACGGCAAGCGCTCGTCCATCACGTAGTCGTCTTCGCTGATCAGGTCGTCCGCATTCGCGGGACTCAGCAGCTCGACTTCACGCTCGGCGACGCGAAGCGTGCGTGTCACGGTGCGGAACCGCCGCTCCAGCTCTGCGCGCAGGCGCTTCACCTCCGCGCGATCCGCTTTCGTCACGAGAGGAACCTCTCGCTGCCACCGAGATCCCCGTCCAGCGGGATCGCGCGGAGTACCGTACCTGGCGGCACCTCGAGCGCATCCGGCGGGACCACGAGCAACGCCTCGGCCTGCGACATGGACGTCAGCATGCCGGAGCTCTGAGCGCCCGTGAGGCGGGCGAGTGGCAGCACGTCGTCCCCCGGCTCGAGCACGACGCGGAGGAAGTGCGTGAGTGGCGCGCCGAGCGTGATCTTCTCGCCCGTACGCACGGCCATCGTGCGGCGGTGTGGGCGCGCATGCCCCGAGAGCGATCGCAGGAGCGGGCGCGCGAAGAGCTCGAACGTCACGAGGGCGCTCACCGGGTTGCCAGGCAACCCGAGCCAGGGCACGCCGAACAGCGTGCCGAATCCGAGCGGCGCACCGGGGCGCATCTTCACGCGCCACAGCGAAAGCTCGCCGCCGAGCGCGGACACCACGGTGCGCGTGTAATCGAAGTCGCCGACCGACACGCCCCCCGAGGTGAGGATGAGGTCGCAGCCGTCGGCCGAGCGCAACCGGTCCGCGAGCAACGCGGGATCGTCGGCCGCGATGCCGAGCGGGACGGGCTCCCCGCCCGCGGCACGCACTGCCGCCGCGAGCGAATAGCTGTTCGACGACACGATGCGATCCCCGGCGAGCACGGCATCGAACTCCTCGACCGGGACGATCTCGTCCCCCGTCGCGAGGATCGCCACGCGCGGCCGCCGGAACACGAGCGGGGATGCGCACCCGACCGACGACAGCACGCCGACGTGTGCGGAGCCGATCATCGTACCCCTGCGCATCACGACGGCGCCGTCGCGCACGTCCTCCCCACGCCGGCGGATGTTACGCGTCGCGTCGCGGCCGTCCGTGATGCGCACGACCTCTGTACCCGCGTCGGTGTCCTCCACGCGCACGACGGAATCGGCGCCGGAGGGAACCGGTGCGCCCGTCATGATGCGCGCCGCCTCACCGCGCGCGATCCCGCGCGTCGGACGCGCGCCCGCGGCGATCGTGCCAATGACCTGGAGCGTGATCGCGCGATCGGGCGCCGCCGCCCGGATGTCGTCCGCGTGGACGGCATATCCATCCATGCTCGCGTTGTCGAACGGCGGCAGGAAGACAGGCGATGTGACGTCCTCCGCGAGCACACGAGCGAGCGAGTCCGCCAGTGGAATACGCTCGCCGGACAAGGCACGCACCGCCGCGAGCATGTGCGCACTCGCCGCGGCAACCTCCAGCCTGGTGATCGTCACGCTACTGGTCGAGTCGCATCGAGGCGAGGCGCACGCCGAGCGCATCGGTGATCATGTCCACGCGCCGCGTGGGGACGACGTAGTTGTTGCACAGCGCACTGAAGAGCAGGAGCCTGCCGTCCGCTGTCGTCACGTACCCGGAGAGCGACCGCGCCTTGTCGAGCGTGCCGGTCTTCCCGTGCACGTTGCCCTGCGCGGGCGTGCCCTTCATGCGAGAGCGGATGGTGCCGTCCACGCCCGCGATCGGCAGCGCGTCGTAAAAGGTGCGGAACTCCGGACTCCGCCGCATCGCATCGAGCACGGTGACGATCGTGCGCGGCGACACGTAGTCGTGCCGCGAGAGACCGCTGCCGTCGCGCACGACGAAGCCGTCGGAGGGCGCGCCCCACGCCAGGAGCTGCCGGCTCACCAGTCGCGCCGCGCTGTCGGCGCGACCAACGCCCGTCTTCTCGAGCGCGAGCGTCTTGAACAGGATCTCGCCGATCTGGTTCTGCGACGGCTTCTCGAAGAAGGGCATCACCTCGCGCAGCGTCGGCGAGCGCAGCGAGAACAGCGAATCCGTGCGCCCCGTGGAATCCATGCGCGCCTCCTCCACGACGATGCCGCGCGACGACAGTGCTTCCCTGAGTGCCGCGACATATGCGACTGGCTGGTTGCGATGCGCGATCTCGATCACGACGCTGTCGCGCGCCGCGATGCTCCCGGACACGAGCACGCCGGCGTGCGATGAGTCCTGGCCCACGACGATCGCACGCGCTCGCGCACTGTCGCCCGCGCTCGCACCGGCGGCGAGTGGCGCGCTGGTGACGGCGCGCGCGATGATGGCAGGAAAGGTCGACGCGGGACGCGTCGTCACGATGACGGGGTCGCCCGCGCGCGCGCCGCCCGTCACGACCACCTCCGCGAACCCTTCATTGAAGTAGAGCGCGTCGATGCCCGCCGAATACGACTCATCGAGGTCGTCGAACGACCAGCCATAGCCAAGGGGCGAGTCGGTGAATGGCGACGCCGCGGTGGTGACACGCCCCCGCACGCGCGTGATGCCATGCGCGCGCAGTGAATCCGCCATCGCACGCATGGGCGCGAGGCCATCTCCTTTCTGCATATGCGCGCTGATCGACGGGTCGCCATTCCCGCGGACCACCAGGTCGCCGGCAAGGATGCCGTTGCTCACCGGCCCGCGTGCGAGCAGCGTGGTGGTCCACCGATAGTCGGGGCCGAGTTGCGTGAGCGCCGTCGATCCGGTGAGCAGCTTCTGGTTGCTCGCCGGCATGAAGAGCTTGTCGGCATTGCGCGAGTACAGCGTCTCACCGCGGCCCGGATCCACGACGATGATGCCCCAGTGCGTGCTGCGGAAATCGGGGACGTCGATCATGGAGTCGATGAACTGCCGGATCGACGCGCGGCCGCCCGCGAGGACCGGGGCAGGGGCGGGCGACGAGGTGCTGGAGCCCGCACAGCCGGCGACGGCGGCGAGCAGGAGCAGGGATCTGAGTGGGCGCATGCCGAAAGATGGCCAGCGCGCCACTCAGCGTCGAGGCATCGTCCCGCCGATCGTCTCGAGCTTCTCCGGCGTGTCCACGCTGAGGAACAGCTTGTCGATGTCCCCGTGCTCGACGAGCAATCGCTCGGGGATCGACATGGCTCCCGGCAGCGCCTCCCACAACGCGGCCGCGCGACGCTCACCCTGCGCCAGCAGTGCACGGCACACGTCGAGCGCGTCCGGGGGATAGTAGGCGCACAGCGCCTCCACCACCGGCGGGTCACTATGCCTGGGCACCACGGCCGTCCCGCCGATCTCACCCAGGGCGCGCATCCCCCGGAGCAGGGGCGCAGTGACGAACGGCATGTCCCACGCGACCACGATCACCGCACCGCCCTTCGCCGCGCGCAGCGCGGTCTCGATGCCGGCCAGTGGTCCGAGTCCGGGCGTCTCGTCCTCCACGACGCGAAGCTTCGGAAACCAGTCGTCGGCCTCGGGGTCGTTGCTGACCACCACCTGACGGTCGCTCGCGCCGCGCAGTGCGATGAGCACACGGTCGGCAATGCGCTCCTCCTTCACGATCGCCAGCCCCTTGGGCAGTCCGCCGAAGCGGCTCGCCGCCCCGCCCGCGAGCAGCACGCCGACGCACGCTCCCGCTCCCGGGCGAGTCGTCAGATGCGCAGCCCTCGCTGCTCGGCGGCAAGATCCAGCTCGAGCGTGATCGCGCGCTCGACGATGAGCGACGCCATGCCGCGCCGCGCCCGCTCCTTGAGGAACCGGCCGCACGCGCTGCACATCACGAGGTCGTAGCCGAGCGCGGGGTTGGAGATGCGCGCGATTCCCGACGCGTCGTCCGTCTCGCACCCGAGGCAGCCGGCGCGCGGCGCGCGCCACTGTGCATCGCAGCGCGCGCAGATGAGCGTGCGCTGCGCGCCGCGCTCGATGAGCGCGATGTCTGGCGCACCACCACAACAGGGGCACACGGCCCGCGTCCATGCCCGCCATGATGACGGCGCACCGACCAGGGCCGTCGCGCTCCGCAGCAATGCGTTCCCGATGATGATGGCCGCCTGGCGCGCAGCGCGCCGGCGCGGATCGCGCGGCGTGCGATCGCCCGTGAACCATCCCGCGACGAGGTCATCCACGTCGAACTCACTGTCGATGAGCGCACGGCGATCGTTGTTCGACAGGTATCCGGCGACCTCGAATGCCTCGAGCACGCGCGCGAATGACGACGTGAGGTCGCCGCACGAGCGCAACACGCGCAGGGCATCGTACGCCACGTTGCCGCGCGAGATCCTCCGTCGCGCACCCTCCGTATCCACCGTCGGCGTGCACCCCTGCATCACGTCCGCATGGACGCGCAGCACGGGGGCAAGCTGTTCGGCAGTGGTCGAACGCACCGTTGCGGGGCGCGAAGGAGAGAGTGTCGGCATCGCCAACAATCACGACCAGCGGCGCGGAAAGTCACGCGCCGCGGCTCACTCAGGCTCGTACGTGGCGCTCAACGTGGAATCTTCCGCCACCACGACTCTCGTGACGCGCGCAACCGTACCGAGCGAGGCCTGCACCTTCTCGCCGATGAAGCGCGCGAGGTTCTCCCCGGTGGGCACGAGACGGCCGTCGGCGAACTCTGCGACGTCCACGTTGATGTTGCGGTGGTCGAAGCGGTCGCGTACCTCGGACTGGAGCGCGGCATCGAGCCGCGACAGGTCCACGATGAAGCCGGTGACGGGGTCGAGCGTTCCGGTCACCGTGACATCGCACACGTAACTGTGTCCGTGATAGCTCGGACGCGCGCAAGGCCCGAACGTCTCGGCGTTGCGCGCGTCGCTCCATTCGGTGATGCGGTACCGGTGCGCCGCGGCGAAGGTGACGCGGCGCGTGAGGTAGATGGCCATCCGCAGAAGATAGCCGGGCCCGCCAGCTAGTGCTGCTCGCCCATCTCGCCCATGGCGTCGGTGCCGTCCATGCCCTCGGGGGTCGGTGAGCTCGGCGGATTCCACGTCATGCCGTCCTCCATCACCTTCTGGTAGTCCGAGGTGCCCGAGAGGTCGTCATCCACCGAATCCGCGAGGTGCTCCGACTCGGCGCTCAGCGGCACCGCAACGTCGCCCAGCAAGGTTCCGCTCCGCTCTGCCTCGTCAGCGAGATGGTCGTCGATCGCGGCCGGGCTCTCCGCGCGGCGAAGCGGGTCGACGACGAGGTCGTTCGCGTAGTCCGTGATACCGAGGACGTCGGTGAGCACGTGCTCCGCGACGCGGCGCTCTCCGTCGGTGCCTACGCGGCCCGTGAGGGACACGCGGCCATCGGACGCGAGCACCGTGATGTCGTCGATGTCGAGCGCCGTGTGCTCGCGCAGCTGTTCGCGCACGAGGTCGCGAAGCTCACGATCGTCCAGCGATTCGATGTTGTGCAGGTCTTCGTAGTCGCGCGCCATGATCGCCGCCGTTGCAAGAGGGTCGCCGGCGGGGTGAACGGTTCAGCGCGCGAAGAGATACGACAGACCCACCGTCAGCGCGGTGTGATGCGTATAGAACGAGCGCTTGGTCGTACCGGGAAGCACCGCCGTGTTGTCGGTGGCGAGCCGGTAGTACGCGTCGGTGTAGTTCTGCTTGAAGACGCGATCCGTCACGTCCGCGCGCAGCTGGAAACGTCCACCGGGCACATACTTCACCCCGCCACCGAAGACGAATGCAAAGGGGGTGCCGAACGAATACCCCGTCGAATCGTCCTTCGCGGCGCTGTGCACGACGCCCAGGCCCCCGCGCAGCTGCGGCACGATCCGATGCCAGCTCCTCATGCCCGTTAGGTTCAGCGCGAGCGCGACGTCCGCCGCGATCATCGCATTGGTCGTGGAGCCGAGATTGCGCGCCGCCACCACCTTGCGCGGGTCGATCAGGTCGCGACTGCCGGAGCCAGCGATGAAGTCACTGCTCAGCGCGAGCGGCCCGGTGATCATCCACTCGTAGCGCGCGCCGAGGATCGGCATGTTCTTGAGGAGGATGCCCGCCGGATCGTGCCGCGTGCGGACATAACCGCCCATCAGCGTCAGCTCCTGCGAGTACTCCAGGTCCAGGTAGGGGCTCTTCGCCGGAACATGGCCGACCTGCGCGCCCGCCTGCGTCGTCGCGAGCAGAAGTGCCGCGCCCATCACAAATGCCTTCACTCGTTCTCTCATTTTCACGTGTCGAGTTGATCCGTCAGGCGTGACGCAGGTCGCGTCCCGTCATTTCAGTGGGCTGCTCGAGGCCGAGCAGACCCAATATGGTGGGGCCAACGTCACACAGGGCGCCGCCGGTGCGGAGCCCGTGCTTCGCCTCGCCGTCGACCACGAGGAATGGTACCGGGTTGGTGGTGTGCGCGGTGTGCGGGCCGCCTGTCTTCGGGTCGATCATCATCTCGCAATTGCCATGATCGGCCGTGACGAGCAGGCGTGCCCCCGAGGCCTCGGCCGCCGCGATCACGCGCGCGAGGCATGCGTCCACCGTCTCCACGGCCTTCAGCACTGCCGGCATGGAGCCCGTGTGTCCCACCATGTCCGCATTCGCGTAGTTGCAGAGGATGAAGTCGTGCTCGCGCGCCGCGATGGCCGCGCAGAGCACGTCGGTGATGCCCGGTGCGCTCATCTCCGGAGCGAGGTCGTACGTCGCCACCTTCTGGCTCGGTACGAGTCGCCGCTCCTCACCGGGAAACGGCGTCTCGATGCCGCCGTTGAAGAAGTATGTCACGTGCGCGTACTTCTCGGTTTCCGCCGTTCGCAACATGGTCAGCCCGGCGCCCGATACCACTTCGCCGACGATGCGCGCCATCGACTGCGGCGGGAAGGCCACGGGCAGCCCGAAGGTCTGGTCGTAGGTGGTCATCGTGACGACGAGCAGCTCGGGGCGCCGCGCGACATCGAACTCCCCGAATCCCGGCGCGGTGAGCGCGCGCACGATCTGCCGCATCCGGTCGGAGCGGTAGTTGAAGCAGATGACCGCGTCGCCGTCGCGCATCGGTGCGACGGGTGCGCCATCTTCTCCCACGACCGCCGTGGGCGTGAGGAACTCGTCCGTCTCGCCGCGGCTGTACGCCTCGGCCACCAGTGCGAGGGGATCCCGCGTGGACGGGCCGGTGCCGTCCACCACGGCGTGGTACCACTTGCCGATCCGATCCCACCGGTTGTCGCGATCCATGCCGAAGTAGCGGCCGCCGATGCTCGCCAGCGTCGCGCGGTCCCTGGCCTTCGCGAGCAACTCCTCGACGTACCCCAGGCCCGAGCGGGGCATGGTGTCGCGCCCATCCAGCATCGCGTGAATCGCCACGCGAGGAACGGCCTGGCGCTCGGCGAGGTCGATGAGGGCGAGGAGGTGCGTGTCGATCGCATGCACGCCACCGGAGCCGACGAGGCCCACGAGGTGGAGCGTGCCGCCGTTGGCCTTCACGCGGTCGCAGGCGCTGACGAAGGCGGGGTTTTCGAAGAAGGTGCCATCCGCGATCGCCGAGGAGATGCGGACGAGGTCCTGCTTCACCACACGGCCGGCGCCGAGGTTGAGATGCCCGACCTCACTGTTGCCGATCTGACCGCAGGGCAGGCCGACTGCCTCACCGGACGCCTCTAGTAGTGTCTTCGGCGCGCGCGCCCAGAGCTTGTCCCACGTGGGGACGCTGGCCATCGCGATCGCATTGCCTTCCTTCTCCGCGCGGTATCCCCACCCATCGAGCACGAGCAGGACGACGGGGCCTTGGTGTGACCGAGGGGGCATTCGGAATCGGGGAAGGGACGGAAGAAGCGCGAAATCTAATCGGCGGCCGCAGCGAACGGATCACGCTGCGAGAGTTGCGCCGCCTGATGTCGTCTCGAGTTGCAACCGGTGGTGCAACGCGCACGCACGATGAGCGAATCACCCTCGTGGCCGGTCGTCAAAATGGAGTGACTGACCGATCAGTCAGGATGGCAGGAGGTTACGGATGTTGCGTAAAAGGCCTGCAATTCGTCCATTCAGTGAGCTACATTTCCTGCTTGGCCCCGCCCGCGTGCGCGGAGCCACCTCCGCGAGCGGCCCAAATGATCCCAGGGCACTTTGCTCGCGCAACGGTGTTCCCATTGGTTCACACCGTCTACGCCCGATCGGTTCCAAGGGAGGCAGTTCCCGAATGCCCGAGTACCGTACGCGAGGCCGCCACGCCGGCCCCGCTCTGAGTCCATATACCCGTCTCGCTGGAGCCCGGCTGTGAGCGCCGAGCCGCGCTCCCGGCTTGGCGCCATCGGCGCCGGCCTGCTCTTCGTCGTCGCCACCGTTGGCGCCGTGCAGTTCGTTCGCCCGTCGAGCAACATGACCACGGCCCCCTTCGCCCTCCTTGCCCCGGCAAGCGACGAAGGTACCGCCGCGATCACGGCGCAGCCGGCCGCTGACGCGTTCGGCCGCAGCGGCAACGTGAAGGTGCGCTTCGCCCTTCCGGGGCAGTCGGTGGAATTCCCCGTGAGCCTCACGGGCAGCGTCGATTCGCTCGAGTACCAGTGGGTCGCCTACGGTGACTCCACGTCCACGGAGCCGCTCCGCCCGCTCACGGTCGACCCGACCATTGCGCCCGCGCGGCCCGGTTTCTACCAGCTCGCCCTCCTGCGCCGTGGCGAGCGGCAGATCCTGCCCGAGCCCACGCTCGCGGTCATCGTCCCATTCGGCCAGAAGCTCGGCGGTACGCTCAACGGGTATCGCATCGGTACCTACCTCGCCGAACGCCTGGGGCGCGGCACGCACGAGCGCCCCGAGGGGTTCGTGCAGGTTCGCAGGGAAGACCTCGACCTCGCCGTCACGAAGCACCTCAAGCTCGCGGACTTCGTGACGCACGACGACCAGGGCGATGTCTGGCCCAAGTACGTCGCGCTCAATCCGCGGTTGCTCGACAAGCTGGAGCTCGTCTTCGCGGATCTCGGCGGCAGCGTGCGCCCCGACCTCGCCGTGGACGTGCACTCGGGCTTCCGGTCACCCTCGCACAACGCCCGCGTGCCCCGCGCCGCGAGCGATAGTCGTCACCAGTACGGCGACGCCGCGGACGTGACGGTGGACGCCGACGGCGACGGACGCATCACGATGACGGACGAGATGCTCGTCATGCTCGCCGTGGAGCGCGTCGAGGATGCGCACCCCGACCTCGCGGGCGGCCTGGGGATGTACGTCAGCCGGCGGTACGCCATTCCCTACCTGCACATCGACGCGCGCGGCAAGCGCACTCGCTGGAAGGGTTGATCGCGCACTACCCCGGAAACCTGCACGCCAGCATACTCCGTTGTGTGTGCACCCCCACGGAGCGACGGTCATGAACGCGTACCTGCGCGACAAGCTGCTGCAGAAGCTGGAGACCCTGTCGGACGACCGGGGATACCAGGTGCTCGACTACGTCGAGTTTCTCGAGTCGAAGTACGCCGAGCGCACCACGGCGGGCACTGCGGCGGCGGGGAATCCCCTGTCGCGATTCGCGGATGCCGTCGAGGAGAAGCTGCGCGCGGGCAAGGTGAGCGCGACCGCCGTCGCCGAGACGATGAGCCTCATGAACAAGGCGATGGGCGTCCTGAATGGGGCCGCGGCCGCGGGCAAGTCCGTGGCGAGCGACCTCATGTCCGCGACCACGCGCGTCGTGGATGCGGCCGCGAATGCCGCGTCGCCGCGCCCGTCGGCGCCGGACGCGACCGGCGGCGGCACGACTGGTGCGAGTGGAGGTAGCGCGCCGTCGCCCGGCAACGGGTCGGGCGATGGCATCAACCCTTCGTAGGGGGTAGACCGTGAGTCCGACCAGTCGAGGCGAAGCGCGCCGCAAGCCCAGCGGCGCCAGCGCGTCACCAGCGCGTGGTCGCGCCAGGCCCGTGGATCCCGCAGCCGCGCCGCGAACCGGCGCGAAGCGGACGGTCATCTATTACATGAAGCAGCTGCCTGCATATCTCCGGCTGCTGGGCGGCCTGCTCACCGACCGCCGCGTGGCGTCGATGGACAAACTCATGGTCGCGGGCGCCATCGCCTACATCGTGATGCCGATCGACCTCATTCCCGACTTCATCCCGTTCCTGGGTGAGGTGGATGACGTCTTCATCCTCGTGCTCGCACTCCAGCGCCTCATCTCGAACACGGGGAAGAACGTGCTGGTGGCGCACTGGACCGGCGCCATGGAGGACCTGGCGGACCTCAACCTCCGCGAGGCGCTGGCTGCGGCGGCGTTCTTCCTCCCGAAGCGCATCCGGAAGCGCCTCCGCGTGATCGGGCGGTAGGCCATGGAATAGCGCAATCGCGAAAACGCGATTACTCTTATCCATGGCGACCACAATCCGCTCTGATTCGAAGACATCCAGGCCCGCTCCTCAGCCCTCCGCTGAGAGCGGGCCTTCGCGTTCCGGTGCCGTCAACGGCGCCTCGAGGGTTCGAGATGACGTCGCTCTCACCTTCGACGACGTGCTCCTCTCCCCACGCCGCTCGGTCACGCATCCGAAGGATGTGTCCACCCGATCGTGGTTCACCCGCAAGATCGAGCTGATGGTGCCGCTCGTCTCCGCGGCGATGGACACCGTGACGGAAGCGGAGATGGCCATCGCGATGGCGCGCGCCGGCGGCATCGGCGTGCTGCACAAGAACATGTCCATCGACCGGCAGGCGATGCAGGTGGACATCGTGAAGCGCAGCGAGAGCGGGATGATCATCAACCCGTACACGCTGCCCGAGACGGCGACGTTGCGCGAGGCGTCGAACCTCATGGCGCGCTTCAAGGTGTCCGGCGTGCCCATCGTGGACAGCGAGAAGCGGCTCGTCGGCATCATCACGAACCGCGACCTCCAGTTCGAGCGTTCGCTCGACCGGCCGGTCGCCGAGGCGATGACGAAGGACGGACTGGTCACGGCGCCCGTGGGCACCACGCTCGACGAGGCGGAGCGGATCCTCGCCAAGCATCGCGTCGAGAAGCTGCCGGTCGTGGACGACCAGCGGCGGCTCGAAGGGCTCATCACCGTGAAGGACATCCACAAGCGCCGCCAGTATCCGGGCGCGAACAAGGACCAGCACGGCCGCCTGCGCTGCGCCGCAGCGATCGGCGCCGCCGGTGACTTCCTCACGCGCGCGAAGGCGCTGATCGACGCGGGGGTCGATGCGATCATCATCGACACGGCGCACGGTCACGCCGAAGCGGTGCTGGAGGCGACGTCCACGGTGCGCGAGGCGTTCCCGGACGTCCAGCTGGTGGTGGGCAATGTGGCGACGCGCGAGGGCGCACGCGCGCTCGTGGAGCGCGGTGTCGATGCGGTGAAGGTCGGCGTGGGACCGGGCTCGATCTGCACCACGCGCGTGGTGACCGGTGTCGGCGTGCCCCAGCTCACCGCGATGTTCGACGCCGTGGAAGGCGCGGGCGACGTGCCGGTGATCGCCGATGGCGGCATCAAGTACTCCGGCGACGCCGTGAAAGCGCTCGCGGCCGGCGCATGCAGCGTGATGATGGGGTCCATGCTCGCCGGCACGGAGGAGAGTCCGGGCGAGACGTTCCTCCTCGAGGGGCGCCGCTTCAAGATGGTGCGCGGCATGGGCTCACTCTCGGCGATGCAGGACGGCAGCGCCGACCGGTATTTCCAGGAGGGAGAGCTCTCTCCGAAGAAGCTCGTGCCGGAAGGCATCGAGGGACGCGTGCCCTATCGCGGTCCCGTCGCGGACGTGCTGTTCCAGATGGTGGGCGGCCTGCGGAGCGGCATGGGCTACGTGGGCTGCGGCGACATCGAGGAGCTGCGCACGAATACGGATTTCGTGCGGATCACTGCGGCTGGCCTCCGCGAGTCGCATCCGCACGACGTGACGATCACGCGCGAGGCGCCGAACTACAGTCTGTGAGTCTTTCAGCCTGACAGTGTGATGGTCGTCAGCCTGTCTCAACATCCAACGTTCGCGCCGCGTTGACTGTCATACTGTCCAGGCTGACGGACTGTCAGACCGCGCAGATGAGGGCATTTTCATATTGACAATGCCCTTACCGGCGGCGAAGTTGTGCGGTCGTCGTCTGTATACAAATGTCCAGCCTTCTCACGACGTAATCCCCGGAGACTTCCCGATGGGTTTGTGGTCCAGAAAGAGTGTCGTCGCGCTGCAAAAGGAGGCCGCCGAAGAAGGTGAGGGCGGCCTCAACCGCACCCTGACCGCGACCAACCTGATGTTGCTCGGCATCGGTGCGATCATTGGCGCCGGCATCTTCGTGCTCACCGGCAACGCCGCAGCCCTCTATGCGGGCCCGGGCGTGGTACTCTCGATGATGGCCGCCGGACTCGCCTGCGGATTCGCGGGGCTGTGCTACGCGGAGTTCGCGAGCATGATCCCGATCGCCGGATCGGCATACACCTACGGCTACGCCACGATGGGTGAGCTTGTCGCGTGGATCATCGGCTGGGACCTCATGCTCGAGTACCTCTTCGGCGCCGCGACGGTGGCGGTGGGCTGGTCGGGTAACTTCGTGCCGTTCCTCGCGGAGTTCGGCATCAACGTCCCGAAGGCGTGGACGAACGCGCCGTTCCAGGTGGACGCGCTGAACAACTTCAGCAGCACGGGCGCAATCCTGAACGTGCCGGCGGTGGTGCTCACGATCCTGATGACCATCATCCTCGTGATCGGCATCAAGGAGTCGGCGCGCTTCAACAACGTCATCGTCTTCGTCAAGCTCGCGATCATCTTCCTGGTGATCGGCTTCGGGTTCATGTACGTGAACACGGCCAACTGGCATCCGTTCATTCCACCCAACACGGGGCACTTCGGCGAGTTCGGCTGGAGTGGCGTGCTGCGCGGCGCCGGCGTGATCTTCTTCGCCTACATCGGCTTCGATGCGGTGAGCACGGCGGCGCAGGAAGCGCGGAACCCGCAGCGAGACATGCCCATCGGCATTCTCGGCTCGCTGTTCGTCTGCACCATCCTGTACATCCTGATGGCGCTCGTCATGACGGGCATGGTGCACTACTCCAAGCTGAACGACCCGGCGCCGATCCTCATCGCGGTGAAGGCGGCGGGCTCGTCGCTGGCGTGGCTACGCTACGCGGTGGAAATCGGCTCGCTGGCCGGCCTCGCGTCGGTGGTGCTCGTGATGCTCATGGGGCAGCCGCGCGTGTTCTTCTCCATGGCGCGCGACGGGCTGCTCCCGCCGGTGTTCGCCAAGGTGCACCCGAAGTACAAGACGCCGTACATCACCACGATCCTCACGGGCTCCATCGCCGCCGTCGTGGCGGGCCTGTTCCCGATCGGCCTGCTGGGCCAGCTCGTGAGCATCGGCACGCTGCTCGCCTTCGTCATCGTGTGCGCCGGCGTGTGGATCCTCCGCGTTCGCCAGCCGGAGATCCCGCGCGCATTCAAGACGCCGCTCGTTCCACTGGTGCCGTTCCTCGGCATCGTGAGCTGCTTCGCGCTCATGGCCGGCCTGCCGAAGGACACGTGGATCCGCCTCTTCGTGTGGCTGGTCATCGGATTCGTCGTGTACTTCGCATACAGCAAGAGCCACTCGCACATCGGTCGCCGCGAGCGCGGCGCGGCGATGGGCGACTGATCGCCTCGCAGCAGCGTGTCATGAAGACGGCGCCCAGGCGGGCGCCGTTTTCTTTTTGCACTCGCTTACCTTTCGCACCATGCCGATCGACCTTCTCGCAGTCACGCCCGAGCGCCGCAGCGCCATCGAGGCCATCGCCGCCGAGCTCACGCCCGGGCGGCGCGTTGCACTCAGCACGCACCTGAACGCCGACGGCGACGGGTGCGGCTCCGAGAGCGCACTGGCGCGCATGCTCGCGGCGCACGGCCTGAAGCCTCGCGTGGTGAATCCCACGCCGTGGCCGGACATGTTCGACTTCCTGCTCGGCGAGGAGTTCGAGAACCTGACCTCGAAGGGGTCGAAGGCGCTGCGCGACATCGACCTGCTCATCGTGCTCGACATCAGTGACGTGAAGCGGCTCGGCCACCTCACCGATGCCGTGCGCGCGCTCACCGTCCCGAAGCTGGTGATCGACCACCACGTGGCATCGGACGACCCCGCCGGTGCGATCGGGCTGTGCGACATCGCCGCGTGTGCGACGGCGGAGCTCGTGTACGACCTCGCGATCGTGCTGGGCTGGGAGATCACGCCGGCCATCGCGCGCTCGCTCTACACGGGCATGCTCACGGATACGGGTGGCTTCCGCTTCAGCAACACGTCGCCGAGGTGCATGGCGGTTGCGGGGCAGCTGCTGGCGTACGGCGTGGATCCGGAGGAGATGTACACGCGCATCTACGCCTCGGCGCCCGCTGGTCGCGTGCGACTCATGGCCGACGTGCTGGCCACGCTGCAGCTGGATGCGGAGCATGGGCTCACCTGGCTGACGATGCAGGCCGATGCGCTGGACAAGCACGAGGTGAAGGCGGAGGACCTCGACGGCATCGTGGAGCATGCGCGGTCGATCGCCGGGACGCGCATGGCGCTCTTCTTCCGCGACCTGGGGCATGGCAAGGTGAAGGTGTCGTTCCGCTCAACCGGCGCGACGGACGTGAACGTGTTCGCGCGCGAGTTCGGCGGGGGCGGTCATGCGAAGGCGTCGGGCGCGCTGATCATCGGTGAGCTGTCGGAGGTGCGCGACCGCGTGGTCCTGCGTGCGAAGGAGTACCTGACGCAACCCGCGTAGCGGCGGTATTGCGCGCGCCGTGAGGCGCGATAGTCTTAAGAACATGCGTCTCCTCCCCGTCACGTTGAGCCTGATCGTCTTTTTTACGCAGGTCGCTTCCGCCCAGGACGCGCCGGCGTTGCCGGCGTACCGGATGCGCCTCATCGGCGTGTTCGACGATCGCAGCGGGGATCCCGTGGAGGCGGCGGACATCGTGGACGTGCTGTCGGGCAACACGATCCGGACGACGAGCACGGGGACCGCGGCGCTCGCGTTCCTGCCGGAGGGCGGTGGGCTCGTGCGCATCCGGAAGGTGGGGTTCGAGCCGCAGACGATGATGGTGAGCATCTCGCCGACGGACACGCTGCCGATCACCATCCTGCTGAAGCATGTGGTCGAACTGGCGGGTGTGACGGTGACGGACACCGCGCCGCGCTCACGCTCGCCTGGCCTGCGCGGGTTCGAGGAGCGGCGTCGCAACGCGGCGTCAGGGACGTTCATCACCGAGGCGGAGATCCGGAAGGAGGAGAACCGGCAGGTGGGCAACTTCCTCATCGCGCACGTGCCGAACATCGTGATCATCAATTCGCGCAGCGGGGGGATGACGCTGCGGAAGTCGCCGCGCTGCGGGCGCGGGGGCGATCCCGACGTGTATCTCGACGGTGTGCTCGTTGCGGCGCCGAAGCCGATCGACGTATCGGAGTTCAACCTGCAGAACATCGCGGCGATCGAGTACTACCCCAACACCGCGACCGCGCCGCCGGAGTTCAACCGGACATCGTCGGGATGCGGGGCGCTATTGCTGTGGTCGCGGCAGTAGGCGTGCCGGAACTGCCACTGCGCACGCAGAAGTACGCAGGCTGCTCCGGCGCAGAAAGGCGCAGCAACCGCGCCGAAAGATCGAGTCCGGCACTCAGTAACTGCGTCCTTCTGCGCATGCGCAGCCTGCGTCTTTCTGCGTGCGTAATGGATTTTGCAGTCTGGGCCTAAGACACGTCACGGCACCACCCGGATCGTTCGGCTCGCGCGGATGTCCCCCGATGAAGCGCCGGCCTCGAGCACCACGGAATCCGCCTCGAGCTCCCACGCGTGCCTCGCCTCGTTCCAGAACGTGAGCGACGACGCAGGCACGCTGAACGAGACGGTACGCGTCTGCCCCCGCCCGAGCGTGATCCGCTGAAAGCCGCGGAGGTCGCGCTTCGGCCGGGCGATCTTCGACCCCACGTGACGCGCGTAGAGCTGGACGACTTCATCGCCCGACCGCCTGCCGGTGTTCGTCACGTCCACCTTCACGGACACCGAACCATTCGCGCGAAGCGTGGGAGCGCTGACACGGAGGTTCGAGTAAGCGAATGTCGTGTAGCTCAACCCATGTCCGAACGGGTAGAGTGGCTTGCCCCCGAAGAACCGATAGGTCCGGTTCCTCATGTCATAGTTGTCGAAGGCCGGCAGGTCGGTGGTGTCGCGATAGAAGGTCACAGGCAGGCGGCCCGCGGGGTTGTAGTCGCCGAACAGCACATCGGCGAGCGCCGATCCGCCGGCCTGGCCCGGATACCATCCCTCCAGGATCGCAGGCACGTGTGCCTGCGCCCAGTTCACCGCGAGCGCGCTGCCGTTGAGCAGTACGAGGATGGTCGGCTTGCCGACGGCGACGATGCGCTCCAGCAGGCGCTCCTGCATGTTCGGCAGGTCGATGCGCGTGCGGTCGCCGCCCTTGAAGCCGTCGATCTGCACGGGCATCTCCTCGCCCTCCAACCGTGCAGTGAGGCCGAGCACCATGACGACGGCGTCAGCCTTCGTGGCTGCGGCGACGGCTTCCGCCTCCAGTGTCTCGTACGGCATCGAGAGGATGAGCTGGAGCTGCGCGTCGCCGTACGTCTCCTGCGCTTCCACGCGAAGCCGGTAGCTCCTGCCGGCCTCGAGCGAGATGGACGGACTCTGGACCGGACGCGGATCGGGGAACTCGTTGTTGCGCTGCGCGTAGGTCGAGCGGAAGAGCAGGGAGTCGTCGAGGAAGAGCTGGAACTTCATCGTGCCACTCAGCCCGAGGCGATACCTCCCGCCCTGCCTCGGGCGAATCGCGCCGCTCCAGCGCGCGCTGAAGTCGTCGGGGTTCATGCCGGCTCGCGGGGCGCCATCGGCCCACATCGCGTCGAGCGTTGAGTCCACGCCTGTGGCGACGGGCATGGAGTCGCTCGACTGCCCGCGGAAATACTCGACGCGCAGGCCGGGCTGGCCATCCGGCGTCACGAGTACCGATGAAGGCGCCACCTCGAGGACGGGAAAGTCGTCGGCGAGGTCTGAACCGCGCGCGTACAGCACTTTCGTCGCCGGTGACACCGCCTCGCGAATGCCGCGCAACGGCGTCACGGCGTCGGAAGGCTCGCCGTTGTAGTTGCCGAGCAGCATGCGCTTCTGGTCGGCGTTCGGCCCGATGACGGCGATTGTCCCGAGCGACTTCGAAAGGGGAAGCGCCCCGCCGGCGTTCTTGAGGAGGACGATCGACTGACGCGTCACTTCGCGCGCGAGCGCCCTGTGTGAGGGCTCGTCGAGCACGGAGTAGGGAATCTGTGCCCACTTCACCATTTCGGGCGGATCGAACATGCCGAGCCGGAAGCGTGCGACGAAGAGCCGCCGCACGGACGTGTCGATCTGTGCCTCGGTGATGAGCCCCTGCCGGACGGCCTCGACGAGGTTCGGGTAGACGCGCCCGCAGTCGAGATCCGTTCCGTGCTTCACCGCCGTCGCGGCTGCGGCGGGCGCGGTCGGCTCGATCTTGTGCCTGAGGTAGATGTCGTCGATGGCGCCGCAGTCGCTCACGATATAGCCGGGAAACTTCCACTCGCCGCGCAGGATGTCTCCCTCGAGCTCGTCCTGCGCGCACGCCGCCTTCCCGCCAATGCGGTTGTAGGCGCACATGAGCGAGTACGCGCCGCCCTCGCGTATACCGACCTCGAAGTGCGGGAGGTACGTCTCGCGCAGGTCGCGCGCGCTGACGATGGCGTCG
Organism: Gemmatimonadaceae bacterium; assembly: GCA_039928475.1. Taxonomy (GTDB): domain Bacteria; phylum Gemmatimonadota; class Gemmatimonadetes; order Gemmatimonadales; family Gemmatimonadaceae; genus AG11. The sequence continues at coordinate 33,819 of JBDSTA010000223.1, forward strand.
AAGGTGTGGCGATCGGACTCGGGACCGCTGTGCACGGCGAAATGCTTTACCGTCGCGATGGTCTTGAAGTACTTCGGGTCGTCCCCCTGCAGCCCCCTGATGAACGGGACGGCGATGCGCCCCGTCAGGAACGGATCCTCGCCGTACGTCTCCTGGCCGCGGCCCCAGCGTGGATCGCGGAAGATGTTGATGTTCGGCGACCAGATCGTGAGGCCCTGGTAGCGCGCATGGCTGTCGTGCCGCAGGTACTCGTGGTACTTCGCGCGGAACTCGTCGGAGATGACCGTCGCCATGCGGAACACGAGCGAGTCGTTCCACGTCGCCGCGAAACCGATGGCCTGCGGGAACACGGTTGCGAGCCCGGCGCGCGCCACGCCGTGCAGTCCCTCGTTCCACCAGTTGTACGCAGGGACGCCGAGGCGCTCGATGGCCGGCGCGACGTCCTTCATCTGCGACACCTTCTCCTCGAGCGTCATGCGCGCGACGAGGTCGTTCACGCGCTCGTCGAGCGAGCGCGATGGATCGCGCCACGTGGGTTGCTGCGCCAGGGCGCTCGACGCGTGAATCGCGGCGGCGAAGAGCACGAGGCCGGCGAGACGACGAATGCGCATGTTCGAGGTGTGAGGGAAAGTCAGTGCTGCACGAGCGCCAGGTAGGCCAGCGCGTAGCGTGCGCCGAGCTCGCGAGCCCCTTCGGCGGTGAAGTGCGTGGCGTCGCCCTTGTCCTTGAGGCCGGCCGAGGAGACGTACGCGGTATTGGGAACGAGGGAGGGCATCAGGCGATGCACGGAATCGATCGCCTCACGAGGCGCATCCCACGGCTTGCTGTCGAAGCGACCCAGCTCCCCGATGATGAACGGGAGGTCGGGCATGCCGAGATCGGCACGAAAGCGCGCGATGAGCGCGCGCAAACGCTCGGCGTACCGCGGCGCGTCGGTCGCATTGGCGTCCGATTCGCCCTGGTGCCAGAGGATGGCCTTGAGGTCACCCGTCGCCATTGCGGCGCGCGCACGCACGATCGCGTCGTCGTACGGGTGCGTGCCCGTCGCGGCGTAGAGGACCCCGGGTTCCCACGTGCTGATGGGCGAGCCACCCACGGCCACGGGCACGAGCCCGATGCGAGTGGACGAGTCGCGCGCGACGAGCGCGATGCCGAACGCGCGTCCCGGCCCAACGCCGGCGATGGCCTTGTCGAAGTGGACCGGGTCCACCGCCGGTACCCACGCGAGCGCGCGATCGAGCATGAACAGGCGCGGGTAGATGATGCGATCCTGATCTTCCACGGCGCCGCGGCCGGCCATGTTCGACTGGCCGGCAAGCAGGAAGAGCTGGAGACGTTCCGGCGATGGCGCCGTGACGGCCGCGGACCCGCGAGCGCACCCGGACGCGAGCGCCGCGGAGAGCGCGAGTGCAAGGAGACGGGACGACACCCGCATCGCGCTCAGGGCGTGCCGCGGTTACCGATGGTGGAGACGTAGATCACGCCCGCACCATGGCCGATGCCGAAGCGCGCCTGCGCGTCCACGCCATTGATCCGGCGGATGTTGTAGATGTCCGCGGGGCGCAGCGACTTGAGCTCGTCGATGCCGCCAAGCCGGCTGCCGTCGAGGTAGACCTGGATGCCGCCGTTCTCGCCGGGATTCGAGCGCCCGCTCGCCTGCACGTCGGTGACGTAGCTCGCCTTGCTCGTGTCCACCTTCGACGTCGCCCGATTGCCCGGCGACGGAATGCGCGAGACGAGCCAGTTGCTGTGCAGCTGCTCGATGACCTGGTGCGCGTTCGAGGCCTTCACCTCCTCGATCTGTGCGCGCGTGATCAGCTCACCGGTTGGACGCTCGACCTTGACCGTGTCCTGCGCCCGAAGCGGGAGTGCCGCCGCGGCGGTGAGCACGAATGCAGCCATCGTCGCCACGCGTGTCGTCGCTCGCATATTTCACTCCGGAGACATGAGCGAGCGGAACCCAGCGAACCGCCCTCTCGTAGCATATGACGCATGCCGAGGGCGGGCAAGCAACACGCGCGAGAGTGCATGAAACAGGATGACTTTCAGCGTCAGCGATCGAAGCCGCTGTTCGCTAGCGGAGCTTGAAGTTCGTGGCGCGATAGGAGACTTCGTCGTCGGCGGCGTTGACGACATAGTCGATGGTGACGGTGAGCGGGATGCCCGTGACGGGGTCGTACGAACTCTCGAGCGTCGCGGCCTTCCTGCTGATGGCGTCGGCCACGATGTCGAACAGGCCGTCGATGGTCGGGAAGCTGGCCGCGAACGAGCTCGTGAAGGGCGTACCATCGTCTGCGTAGGTGCGACTCACCACGGTGGTGCCGTCCACCGTGACGGTCACGGGGCGAGAGAAGGCGCAGAAGCACGAGATGGTCAACGTGTATTCGTACTTCGCCGGACGCGTGCTGTTCCAGCGGAGGCGTGCGGCGGTGAGGTCGGCCTGCCTGCCGCCGTCATTTCCCGTGAGCAGTGTGCCGCTGCACGCGCTCGCGGCGACGAGTACGGCGACGGACAGCGCGCGAAGGGCATGTCGGAGTTGCATGGTCGACCCGGTGTGTGCGGAAGGAAGCTCGCTGGCCAAACCCGTGCGCGCGCGCTGGCGTCACACCGCGCGCGTCATGCCTCGATGCTCACCCTGCCCGGTGCATCGACGGCCTCGTCCACGCGCACACGAAGCCTTCGCGCGGGCGTCGGCGGGAAGCGCTCTATCCGCGCGTAGCCGATCGTCGTCCCGGACGTGAGCGTCGTCCACGCGCCATCGTGGAATCGCTCCAGGGTGTACCGCGCCACGCGCTGGCCCGTCGCGATGCGCTCGGCCAGTCGCGCTGCCGAGATCGTGACGACGGCGCCGAAGTCGAGCTCGTCATCCGCCTTGTGCGCACCTTGCCGGAGCAACGCGTCACGCTGCGTGCGGAACTCGAGCAGGCGCGCGACATCGGTGTCGTGCAACAGGCCGTCGCGCGTCGGCGGAACGTTCAGGAGCAGCTTCGAATTGCGACCGACGGACGAGCAGTAGAGGTCGACGAGGTTGTCCGTCGTCCTCACCTTTGCATCCTCGGCGGCGTGGTGGAACCAGCCGGGCCGGATGGACACATCCGCTTCCGCAGGCCGCCAGACGCTGCCCGCCGGATCTCCATGCTGGAGTGATGGAACGATGGTGGGACCATCGGCGCCCGGGTACGTGACGATGCCGGGATCGACGGTGCTCCAGTTCGGATCACCCGCGGAGCCACGCTCGTTCCCGCACCAGCGCACGTCGGGGCCGGCGTCGGAGAAGATCACCGCCTGCGGCTGGAGCCTGCGCACCGTGGCCCACGTGCGCGGCCAGTCATAGACCTGTCGCTTGCCGTTGGGACCCTCGCCATTCGCGCCGTCGAACCAGACGTCGCTGATCGTGCCGTAGTTCGTCAGCAGTTCGGTGAGCTGCGCCTGGTAGACGTCGTTGTAGCGCGGCGAGTCGCCGTATGCGGGGTGATTGCGATCCCATGGCGAGAGGTAGAGTCCAGCCTTCAGCCCCTCTGCGCGACACGCGTCGACGAACTCGCGCACGACGTCGCCCGTGCCGGAGCGGAATGGGCTGCTCGCCACCGAATGCTCAGTAGTGCGGGTGGGCCACAGGCAGAAGCCGTCATGATGCTTGGCCGTGAGCACGAGCGCACGAAACCCCGCCGCCTTCGCACTGCGCGCCCACTGCCTGGCGTCCAGTCGCGCCGGATCGAAGATGCCCGGGGACTCGCTGCCGTCGCCCCACTCGCGATCCGTGAACGTGTTGACACCAAAGTGGAGGAACATCGCGAGCTCGTCCTGCTGCCACGCGAGTTGCGCGGGGGAGGGCACGGGCCGCGCCGCCGCCGCGAGGACGCGACGCGGCGCGAGCGCGAGTCCACCCGCAACCGACATCGCGGAGAGGTGCAGGAAATGACGGCGGTGCATCGTGTATGTCAGTTCCAGGACAACGTGCGCAGCTGATCCAGGTTGATGTTGCCGCCGGACAGCACTGCGGCCACGCGCGACCCCGCGGGCATCTTCACCAGCCCGTGCATCAGCGCCGCGACCGGCGCCGCTGCGGCGCCCTCGATGACCAGCTTGCATCGCTCCATCACCCACAGCATCGCGTCGAAGATCTCGCGGTCGGGGAGCGTGACGATCTCGTCGACGTAGCGCTGGACCACGGAGAAGTTGAGCTCCCCCGCGCGACGGACGCGAAGGCCATCGATGACGGTGCGGCAATCGATCGTCTGGAGCGAGCCGGCATCGAGGCTGGCCTTCATCGCGGGCCCGTCCGACGACTCGACGCCGATCACCTTGATGTTGGGATTGTGCGCCTTCACCGCCATCGACACACCGGCAATGAGTCCACCGCCGCCAATCGGGACGACAACCGCCTCGACATCGGGCCAGTCCTGCACGATCTCGAGCCCGAGGGTGCCCTGGCCGGCGATGAGCTGCGCGTCGTCGAAGGGATGGACGTAGGTTAGGCCCTCATCGCGAACAAGCTCCTTCGCCTTTTCGTTCGCCTCGTCCCAGATGCTGCCGTGCAACACGACTTCAGCGCCATAGCCCTTCGTGGCCGCGATCTTGGCGGGGGTCGCATTGGTCGCCATGCACACGACGGCGCGTATGCCGTAGATGCGCGCGGCAAGCGCGACGCCCTGCGCGTGATTCCCGGCCGAGGAGCAGACGACACCGCGCCGCTTTTCCTCGTCGGACATCTGCGCGAACTTGTTCAGCGGTCCGCGGATCTTGTACGAGCCCACGGTCTGGAAGTTCTCCGCCTTTAGCCGGATGTCGAAGCCGGTGAGCTCGCTGAGCTGGCGCGAGGTGAGCAGCGGCGTGCGCTTGATGTACGGGTCGATGCGCGCGCGAGCTTCTTCGTAGTCGCGCAGGGTGAGCGTCAGCATGTGCTTCTCGTGAAGTGTGATGCGTTGGTCAGCGACAGACGGAAGGCGCCGCGAGCGTTTCCTCTCGGCGCATGGAGGCGACGTCGAGGAACTGTACGCGCGCCGGCTCCGTGGGCGCGAGCGTGATAGTGACACGAAGGTCGCCGTCGCGGCAGTGCATGCGCCAGCGCCCGCGGAGCGCATTCTCCAGAATGAACGGTCCCTCGTTGCGGCATTCGCCACCGGCGCGCTGAACGAGCGCCGCCATCGCCGCGCGGCGACGCGGCTTGCTCTCATCCATGAAGAGGTTCATCGCGGCGAGGCTGTCGGCGAGCGCGTCGTTCCACTGCGCAATGAGCCGAGTGACCTGCGCACGCCGTTCGGTGAGCACGGGCGCCGGCTGCGGCTCGCGCGCGACGAGCCCGCCGGTTCGCACCAGTGCATCGATCGCCTGTGTGCTCACGGTGCCCCAGCCCGTGTACGTAAGGTTCCCGAGGGCGACGATTCCAACGCCATGCTCGGGCAACCAGCGCATGAGCGAACCGAAGCCAGGCAATCCGCCGGAGTGCGCGATGGATACGGGGAAGAGACACGTCTGCCGCACGCCCAGTCCCATGCCGTAGCCACCGGCGCTCAGTGATACCCCAGTCGAGTCGCGGACCGCGGAGCCGCCACTGTAGCGCACGACCTGCTGCATCTCCCGCACCGACGAGCGGCGCACCGGGCCGCGCTCGGCGCCATCGCGCGGCGGCCAGGCGTCGAGCATGAATGCCACA